>DRKQ01000033.1 GCA_011051685.1 Gammaproteobacteria bacterium | reverse complement strand
GACGGAGGTGGGGCCATGATAAACCGGAACCACATGGGCGGGTACACTGACGTCCTCGGTGAGATGCAGCAGCGCGCCGAGGAAAATGACTTTTGAGTCGGGGTCGCGCATGGCCGCAAAACCGGCCTTGGCCCGCTGCCACAGCTGGCGCTGGGATTGTTCGACGGCCTTGCGCCGGGTGATGGCTTGGTCCGTTTTGTTTGGATTGAAAAAATGCCAGTTGATGGCGCGCTGTGAAAGGTGAAACAAGCCCTGTACCCGGGGGTAGGCCCAGTATTTGAGAGGTAGTTTGTTGACCCCCTTGTCCATGGCTATATTGCCTCGGCGGGCGAGGCGGCGGTGGTTACGGCTGAAGGTGTTGTCATCGGGGAAACAGCTGGCATAGGCGTCGAAGGCGACCCCGGTGATGGGCGCGTGTCCCGTGTCCACATCGTAGCCCCAACCCATGGCGGGCAGGTGCAACACTAGGAAGAAAATGGTGATCTGTATCAGCAAAGGATGGCTGCGGGTTTTCATGGTTTGGGTTCCACCGTTACTGGCACTTGCCGGCGGGCTTGGGAATAATCATGCGCCGCTTGTAGGTGAAGTGGTAGTCCCGGTAAAACGCTTCGATTGAGGGCTTGATGATCTGCTTCATGAAGGCCTGGTCGATCTTCAGCCAGCGCTCGGCCAGCTCCCCGGTTACACCGGCCTCCTGCAGAGACTCCCGGAGGATGGCGTGACGCAGCTCGGCCAGTTCCCGGTTGATATACATGTTTTCGTGCACCTGTCTGAGGGGCTTGCCCAGATATTTGGGACCGCCCATTTTCTCGCCCATGAAACTGGTCTGCCGGCCCTCGATGGCCTGCTGGCTGTGGCCTGCAAAGAATTGTTTCAGCCAGGGGTGGGCGTAGATCTTGTCATAAAAGACCTTGTGCACCTTTTCCAGTGTGGGCAGACCGCCCACGGCGTCATACAGTGATTGTTTCATCACGGCTCTCCAATACGGCTTTTATTCATCGGCTCAAAATGGTTGCAACAGCGTTATTCTTTACGTGTGGGAGCGCCTTTCCAGACGCGATTCGCGCCTGGAAAGGCGCTCCCACGGTATTTGCCACCACAATAAGTGCGCTGAATGGCTGGCGTGTGTTCACTCCCTGAGCCTTCCACGATTCTCAAAAAATCTCTGGTAACGCTGCGCCGCGGCGCGGATGTCGCTTTGCGCGAACAGGTCATTGATCACCGCCAGCATGTCGGCGCCGGCCCCCACCAGTGCGCTGGCATTGTCGCTGGTGATGCCGCCGATGGCGGCGATGGGGATGACGAATTCTCGTTTGGCCCGTTGTAGGGTGTCGAGGCTGGCGGCGCTGGCCTGGGGCTTGCTGCGTGAGGGAAAAAACCGGCCGAAGGCCACGTAGTCGGCGCCGGCCCCGGCGGCCTGCCGGGCGCGCTCGAGGTGGTTATAACAGGACACGCCGATGATTGCCGCCGGGCCGAGTTGTTGGCGGGCGTGGTCGATGGTCGCATCGTCACGTCCCAGGTGTACGCCGTCGGCCAGGCAGGCGGCGGCCAGTTCCACGTCGTCGTTGATGATCAGCAGGGTGTTGTGCTGGTGGGTCAGTTGGCGCAGTTGGCGGGCAGTATCCAGACGTTGGGCGTGGTCAGCGGACTTGTCCCGGTACTGGAGGATGGTTGCGCCGCCGAGCAGGGCCTGCTCCACATCGCGCAGCAAGGCATGGGGGTCGGTCTGCCGGGCGTCGGTGATGGCGTAGAGGCCGCGGAGTCTGGAGCGCATGTCAGTGGAGTTGTTGTGGCGCCTGTTTTTCCTCGTCCTCCTCGCGGGCCCAGAACAGGCGGTTGGGTATGTTTTGACCCATGCCGATACGATAGCTGTTGTGCAGTGCCTCCCAGGTGAATTCCTGGGCCTCCAGCACGGCGGTGGTGATGGGCAGATCCTGGGCCAGCAGGCCGGCGATGGCGGCGGCCAGGGTGCAACCGGTGCCGTGGAATTCGCCAGGCAGGCGGTCCCAGGTGTAGCTCTCCACCAGACGGTTGCCGCTGTACAGGTTGTTGATGACGTGGGGGGTGTTCTCGTGACTGCCGGTGATGAGCAGGTAGTCGCTGCCCATTTCGAGGATTTCCTGGGCACAGGCCTCCAGGGTATCGGCCTCGGGAGCAAAGGCGCGGGCCTCGTCGCTGTTGGGTGTGAGGAGGGTGGTGAGCGGGAACAACAGGCTGACCATGGCGTCGATGAGTTCGTCATCGGCCAGCACGCCACCTCCGCCGGCGGCGATCAGCGGATCCAGCACCACGGGGACATCGGGATAGTCCAGTAGAATACTCTGGATGGCCTCGGCGTTTTCGGCGCTGCCGATCATGCCGATCTTGAAGGCGGAGACAGGGGCATCCTCCAGCACGGCACGGGCCTGTTCGATCAGCAGGCTGGGATCCATGGCCTCGTAGCGAAACAATTGCTGGGTATCTTGCACGGTGACGGCGCTGACCACCGGTGCAGGGTGGCAGCCCATGCTGATGAGGGTTTCGATGTCGGCCTGCAGGCCGGCGCCGCCACTGGGGTCGGTGCCTGCAAAACTCATCACCACAGGGGTGCTGCTGATTTCACTCATGACTGCGTTCTCCTTATAGGAACGTTGATGCTGAAACATTGGTGCTGGACCTTGGTGCCGGCATCGACAATGGGTGTACCCCAGCAAAGTGTAACACCCCGCTGGCGGGTCGTGGGTATCGGCAGATGTTCGGTGTGTGGACTACACTTGTCGGGAGTGTCGCAAAAGTATTTGGAGGCATCAGATGAAAAGCATGCCCTTGCAGTGTGGCAGAATGGCAGCCGTGGCGCGTGAATATTGCACGCTTATCGATGAGGTGCAGGAAGCCGGCTGGATGCAGCGTCTGGATAAATTATTGCCGAGGCTGCACGTGGCGGTGACGGCCCTGTCTGCACCCACTGGGGTGGGGCAGGCCTGTCTCAGTTATGATGATGAACAGCGTTGCGAGTTGTTTTTGAGTCTCAGTGCACTCTTGCAGGCGGATCGGCAGCTGGGTCAGGCCTGTGCTCAAATGCCTGTGGGGCCGCAGCGTCGACAGCAGTTGTGTGAGCGTATGGCGGACAATCTCACCGACATGTATTTTGATCTCAAGTACGGTCTGAAATTACTGGAGTTGGATCCGCAGCGGGCCGCGGATAACTGGCAATACAGCTTTTACACCCACTGGGGAAAACATTTGCTGGACGCCGAATGCTGGCTGCGCGCTGTGGAATCCGGCAGCGAACCGGTGCCACTGCCCGCCTGGCGCTGGCCGAGTGTCGGCGGCGGGCCGCTGCCTAACCCGGCCTGATCACCACCAGGATGACGATGGCAATCAACAGGATTACCGGGAATTCATTGAACCAGCGGAAAAAGACGTGACTCTTCGTGTTACGGTCTAACTTGAAATCTTTCACCAGCTTTCCACAGTAGATGTGATACACCACCAGCACCGCCACCAGGGCCAGTTTGGCGTGCAGCCAGAGTTGTTCATGGTAGGCAGTCCAGGCATAGCCAGAAAGCATCCATAAGCCGAGTGCGATGGTGAGGATGCCGCCGGGGGTCATGATGCCGAAGAACAATTTGCGTTCCATTATCTTGAAGCGCTCATTGCTGATCAGGTCGTCGCTCATGGCGTGGTAGACGAACAGGCGTGGCAGGTAAAACAGTCCCGCGAACCAGGTTACCATAAAGATAATATGAAAACTTTTTATCCAGAGCATTAAGGGGTTTCCTGTTGGTCAGGGTACTGGTTATACGCCATCCCGATAATAGGTTTCAATATTTTGTCGGGTAAGAATGCCTATGATGTTATGTGTGCCTGGTACCGGGCTGACACACAGGGCGTCGACAGCCTTTTCGTCCATTGTATCCAAAGCTTCCTGCAGGGTGGCCTGTTGGGGAATATATACGATGTTTTCACGTTGCGCGGGTATTTCCAGCAAATCAACAGCTTGTTCCAAGGTATCTTCCTGTATGTCTTCCTGTGTGTTGAGATAGAGTGCCAGATCTGCGGCGAGCAGCAACTCGCTGGGTTTATCCTCTTCATCCACCACTATCCACAGCGGTTGCCGATCCAGTAATCGCTCGGCGTCGATTCGTGAAATGCGCCGTGGCGCGTGCAGAAAGGAGGTGTTCATGACGCTGAGCACACCGACCCGCCGCAGGGTTTGTGCGACGGGATTGTTGCGCATGTCGAGGCCGCGCGCCTTCAACAGGGTGATAAAGACAGACTCGCGGTTGAACAGGTGGCTGCTGGTAATACCGGAGGCGACAACCGCCAGCATGCCGGGAAGAATGATGTTCGGGTTGGCGGTGAGCTCCAGCAAGGCAAGCAATGCGGCCAGTGGCGCTTGCAGTGTGGCGCCCATCATGGAGCTCATACCGATCATGGCATAAAAGCCTGGGGAGGCCACCTGGCCAGGGAACAGCATATCGGCCACATGGCCGAGAATACCACCGGCTGCGGCGCCGATTACCAGGGTGGGGCCAATGAGCCCGCCAGGCAGTCCCAGGCCCAGGCCCAGTGTGGTGGCGAGCGTCTTGAACAGTACAACCATAAGTAGTAATCCAATGCCAAGCTGACCAAGCATGGCCTGGTTCACCGTGTCGTATCCCACACCCATGATTTCAGGTACCAGCAGTGCGCATAACCCAGTGAGTGCGCCGGCCAGTGTCAGGCGTTGCCAAAGCACGACATGATTCCCCACGCGCGTGATGTATTGCAATGAGGTAATGAATCCCGCGGCCAGGGCTCCCACCACCAGTCCCATTACCAATAAATAGGGAAGCTCGTAAAGGGATGCCATTTGCAGCGGAGGTACTTCGAAAGCGGGCTCCGCACCGAACACGGAACGGGTCAGCGCCGTGGCGCTCACTGCGGCGAGAATAATAGGCGCAAAGCCGGCGATGGTGTATTCCATGACAATCACCTCCATGGCGAACACCACGCCGGCAATGGGCGTATTGAATGAGGCGGCAATGGAGGCGGCAGCGCCGCAGGCCACCAGGGTCTGGATGCTGTTATTGGGCAGGTGTAAGCCCTGTCCCAGCAGGCTGCCGCTGGCGGCGCCGAGGTGCACGCCCGGGCCTTCGCGACCCACGGAGTGCCCACTGATGATGCTGAGGGCTGCGCCCACAAATTGCAGGGTGAAATTGCGCAGTGGTAGATGGCTCTGGTGATAGGCGATACGTTCCAGGACATGGACAATGCCCACCTGAATGCCGCCACCACCCATGGTGCTGAGAGCATGAAAGATCAGGCCGATGAGCAGGCCGCCAAGGGTGGGTAGCATAAAGCGCAGTAGCGCACTCAGGTCTTCATAATTTTCGACGCCTCCCCCGGGGAGAAAGGCCATTTGCGTGTGTTCGATGCTGAGCCTGAAAAGGATGATGACGCCACCGGCCAGCAAGCCACTGACCAGTCCCAGAATGGCCAGTTGAGGAAGCGCATCCACATCGGCAAGGCGTGCACGAAAGCGATTTAGCATATGCTGAACAACCGGTTGTGAATGCTATCGGCCGAATCGTTGATACCACTACCGGTGATGTGTTGCGGCTTGACTCTGCCCGGGGCTTGCTTTAAATTGCTGTGCATTCGTTGCAAGAGCCTTGATGTCATCAATGCTTGGAGGAACGGATGTTTGATAAAAATAATCATAAAATATTTCAAAGGCGGCCTCGGCCGCTTTTTTTTACGGCCGCTTTTTTTACGGCAGAAAAAGAGAAAAGTTATTCCGGCAAAGCCAATCCTTTCCATTCTTTCCTCTTTTATCTTTTTTCTTTCCCCTGCAGTTCTTTAATAAAGACTTTTGAATTGCGCCTGTAGTTGTACAGTGCGCGGCGTTTCATGGGCAGGCTGTCGAGACCAGCCTTTTTGAAGCCGCGTTCCAGAAACCAGTGTGCGCTCTTGGTGGACAAGGCAAACAGCTGGCGCACACCCTTTTGCATCGCCAGTTGCTCCATGTAACGCAACAGGCTGTTGCCGCGCCCTGCATCACGGTAGTCCGGGTGAACCGCCAGGCAGGCCAGTTCCGCCATGTGATTCTTGATGAAGGGGTTGAGCGCCGCGCAGGCGATAACCATGCCATCGCGTTCCATTACGGTGAAGCGGTCGATCTCCATCTCGATGTGCTCACGAGAGCGGCGTACCAAAATATCCGCCTCTTCCAGTGGCGTGATGAGCTCGAGAATACCGGCCACATCGTCGATGTTCGCCTGGCGGGTGTCCTCGTAGTTATCGGCGCTGATCAAGGTGCCTACGCCGTCACGGGTAAATAACTCCTGCAGCATGGCGCCGTCGATGTGCCGGTCGAGGATGTGTACCCGAGGGATGCCGTTGAGGCACAGGTTTACCGCGCTGTGCAGGATGCGCTGCATGTCGGTGGGCAGCTTGCGCCTGGAATCGAGCAATTGTTGCGCCGCTGTGTAGGTGAGTTCACGGGTCAGGCGTTTGCGCGTATCACGCAGGCCACCTTCAGTGAGAAAAATGACCTTATGGGCATGCAGGGCGATGGCGGCCGAGGTGGCCACGTCTTCCGCGCTGAGGTTGAATACCTCGCCGGTGGGGGAGTAGCCCAGTGGCGAGAGCAGCACCACGGCCCCTTCATCCAACTGGTAGTGGATGGCCTTGGCATCGACGCGCCGTACCTCGCCGGTGTGCAGAAAATCCACCCCATCGTGAACACCCATGGGCCGCGCAGTGACCACGTTGCCCGAGGCCACGCGGATGTGCGCCCCGGCCATGGGCGAGTTTGCCAGGCCCATGGACAACAGGGCCTCGATCTCCACTCGCACTGTGCCCACGGCCTCCTTCACGCAAGCCAGGGCGGGATCATCAGTGATACGGAGATTTTGTTGGAAGCGGGTGCTGTGGCCCTGGGCCTTGAGGCGGGCCTCAATCTGTGGGCGGCAGCCATGCACCAGCACTAGACGAATGCCCAGGCTGTTGAGCAGGGCGAAGTCGTGGATCAGCCCGGCGAAATGCTCATCGGCCACTGTCTCGCCACCGAACACCACTACAAAGGTGCGCCCGCGAAAGGCGTTGATATAGGGTGCGGCATTGCGGAACCATGGGACAAACCGGTTTTCGTCCGGTGATCCTGGGGAGTGGGATTTTTTACGGGATGTGCTGGCCACGGACGTTCCTCAACGCGAAAAAGGCAATATTTTTTTAACGGCCTCGTTTCCCGTCTATTGAGAATGGCCTGCGTAATCTGTCGCCAGGCATTGTAACCCACGCTTATCTCAATGACAGCAAAGGACATTTTGTTCTTCTTTGGCGATGACCTCTTTTTTTATACACGTATAATAAACAGGGCTAATAGTTGACTAAAATGCCTTGATAAATATCCGGGTACTTTGCTATGGTTTGTGGCCACATGATTCCACTCCGCTGCGGCGGTCTGCAATGGAACAGTGTGATTCTTTGAAAACATACATCTGAGGGGGAAAGACCATGGAACTGAAAGCAACCTTGATTGTGAACCTGGTATGCATCGTGGGCATCGTTGGTTTTATGATTGACGCAGCCGCCGTATAAAACGGATTGGCAAACGGGGCGCTCAGCGCCCCGTTTTTCGTTAGTCGGATCCTCTTTTTTTGCTGTTACGGTTCTCGTACAGTTTCTCACTTAAAACCTCTGCAGTATTCACGCTATACTTCACTTCCATTTTCGGCCTGAATTGCTGTACGCCGGTTTTGCAGTGTTTTGTCCGTTGCCTGAATAACCATAAAAAGAGACTCATGGCCTGCATGGGGTTGCCGCAAAACCCCGGTCTTTGGGGAGAGGAATTTGATTATCTGGGGTAAATTGATCGGCGCAGTGCTGGGCTTCATGATGGGCGGTCTGTTTGGCGCCATCATCGGTGCCTTGCTGGGCCATCAGTTTGACCGTGGGCTGGGGAATTTTTCCGGTGATTTCAGCGCCGGGATGGGCGGTGTGAGCCCCTCGGAAATCCAACGGGTATTTTTCGAGGCCACCTTTTCCGTAATGGGCCACCTGGCCAAGGCCGATGGCCGGGTCTCCGAGGAGGAAATCGCCCTGGCGCGGCAAATCATGGCGCGTATGGGTTTGTCCGAAGCGGCGCGCCATGAGGCTATCGCTCTTTTTTCCAAGGGCAAGGCCAGCGATTTTGCCCTGGAATCCATGTTGTCACGCTTGCACTATGCCACCCGGCGCACCCGCAATCTGCGGCAGATGTTCATCGAAATTCAGTTGCACGCCGCCTATGCCGATGGCGAACTGAATCCCGCCGAGAAAAAACTGTTGCTGGTGATCTGTGACGAGCTGGGGTTTTCGGCCGCGGACTTTGCCCGCCTTGACGCCATGGTGCGCGCCGAACAACATGTGGGTAGTGGCCCTGTGGAACAGGTGTCGCTGGACGATGCCTACGCCATTTTGAATGTGTCACCACAGGCCAGCGACAGCGAGGTAAAGCGCGCCTATCGGAAGCTCACCAATCAACACCACCCCGACAAGCTGGTGGCCAAGGGATTGCCGGAGGAAATGATGAAATTGGCGGAAGAGAAAACGCGAGAGATCCGCGCCGCGTATGAACGCATTCGCGAAGCGCGTGGTATGAAGTGAAGAGGTTTGTTCCGCTCGGGCGGCCCCTTTTTCTGTTAATGCTGTTACTGCCGGGGATGGTGCTGGCAGAGGCTGAGTCGGACCTTGCGCTGAGCCTGGGATATCGGCTGGACGAGCTGGACTGGAACATCAACGGTGAAAACAATCCGCTGGGGTCGGATCCCAATATCCTCTCAGAATTAGAATGGCGCGATCTGGATATACTGGAACTCAAGGCGGAGATTGTCAGCACCAGCCGCGAGGGTATCGTGTTTCGTGGCAACCTGAGCCATGGTTGGGTGCTGGATGGGACGAACCGGGATTCGGACTACGCCGGCAGCAATCGTACCCTGGAGTTTTCCCGCTCTGTCAATGACGTGGAGGGTAGCCGGGTGCTGGATTTATCCGGCGGTCTGGGCAACACCTTTTTCTTTGGTGAGACGGAGCAATACCGGTTCATTCCCATGGCGGGGTATTCCTATCATAAACAGGCCCTGCGCATGACCAATGGCAACCAGGTGTTGTGGGATTCCGGCAATGCGGCAATTCTCGATCCTTCGCTGGCGGGCTCCCAGCCCCTTGGCCCATTCCCCGGGCTGAATTCCACCTATGATGCGGTCTGGACCGGCCCCTGGCTGGCCGCCGACGTGATCTGGGACGCCGGGGAGGCCGGCCGTCTGTTTGCCCGTGCTGAATATCATTGGGTGAATTATTCCGCCCAGGCAAACTGGAATCTGCGTTCTGATTTTGCACACCCGGTGAGCTTCAAGCACACTGCCGATGGCACGGGGCAGGTGTTGGAACTGGGCTGGCAGCAAGCGCCATCACGGTATTACTGGGTATTGGGCATCTCTTTGAAATTGCAATCCTGGGCGACCGGCAGGGGTGTCGATCGGATCTTTTTTGCCGATGGCAGCGTGGGTGAGACCGGCCTTAATGAGGTGAACTGGTCCTCACAGTCCATCCATTTTGTCCTGCGTAAGTCCTTTGGCCGCTGAATTGGCCACCTCGCTGGCAGGGGCGCTGCGCTTGAGCCAACTGGCCACCCGTTTCACCAGGGTGGCATCCAGTCCCTGAAAGAAGTGGTCGGCCCCCGGGATACGTACTTGTCGATAAGCGGGATTGTCGGCCTGACTCATCGCCCGGGCCCTGGCGGATGCCAGCACGCCACGCAGATCCAGCTCACCATAAATATCCAGCACCGGAATCTTGATCCTGGCCAGGCTGTCCGGGGTATGTGCCACGGTGCCCGGCGCCTGGTTCATGCCGATGCCCACAAAGGCGCGGATGGCCTCACTGCCCGGGGATTGCTGGGCCAGAAAATAGGCTCCCATGGCGGCGCCCAGGCTGTGACCTACCAGGGCAATGTTCAATAGCCCCTGTTGTTGCAGGTGGCGCACCGCGGCGCTGATGCGGGCGTTGGCCTCGGGGAACAGCGGTGGGTAATCGCTGAACTCGGCCTCGTTGGGGCGCACCGGCAACTGGATGGACAGGGTGGCCCAGCCCGCCTCGGGGAGTCCGGCGCGCAGTGGCGCGATCACTTCCGGCCAATCGGGGTGCGCCCCCAGACCATGCAGGAGAATCACGCCACCCCGCCTGGTCTTGCCCAGGGCCGGGGTGTAAAGGGCCAGGAAATCCCGCTGGCCGTCATTGAGCCGCAGTGCCTTTCCCTCCAACAGCTGATCCTCCAACTGGGCTGCCCAGCGCTGTTCCTTGGCGCTGTCCGAGGCCAGGGCTGCGCCGGACAGGGGCAGTAGCTCCAGGAGGATCATTGGTAGCAGGAGTTGTGGTAACAGGAGTTGTCGTAAATAGGGGCGCATGGTGTGATATTAAGGGTCTCAAATTGGTTTAACAGACATCGCTGAGCATTAGCCACCTTGGGAATGCCTGAAGCGACAGTGAGTGAAGGAAAGTTATCACATAGCGCACTTATAGAATGCCAAATTCGGTGGGAGCCGCCTTTCCAGGTGCGAATCGCGCCTGGAAAGGCGCTCCCACACGAGGAAATGACCCTGTAGCAATTATTTTGAGACGATTAAGATCTCCATAGCATCGCTGGTTTCGAGCATATCGGCTCCCCGGCGGGAGGCCAAGTCCGGGGTGGTTGTGGCTGAAATATCGCCGCCAATAGGGTAAAGTCCCCGATCCGGAATTTTCTGTCTCGCGTTGCCGGTGGGTTACGGGGGCATTTTTTCAAGACTTTGCAGAACAGTTAAGAGGCCAAGACCATGCCAGACTTCAAGATCGCCCCCTCCATCCTCTCCGCCGACTTCGCCCGCCTGGGCGAGGAAGTGGACAATGTTATCGCCGCCGGCGCCGACGTGGTGCACTTCGACGTGATGGACAACCACTACGTGCCCAATCTCACCATCGGCCCGCTGGTTTGCGACGCGCTACGCAAGCATGGCGTCACCGCCGACATCGACGTGCATCTGATGGTCAAACCCGTGGATCGCATCATTCCCGATTTTGCCGCCGCCGGCGCTTCTTACATCACCTTTCATCCCGAGGCCTCCGAACATATCGACCGCACCCTGCAATTGATTCACAACGAGGGCTGCAAGGCCGGTCTGGTGTTCAATCCCGCCACGCCGCTGGATTACCTCACTTACGTGATGGACAAGGTGGACATGATCCTGTTGATGTCCGTGAACCCCGGCTTTGGCGGCCAGAGTTTCATCCCCGCCACCCTGGACAAGCTCACCGAGGCCCGCCGGCTGATCGATGAATCCGGCCTGGATATCCGCCTGGAAGTGGACGGCGGCGTGAAAGTGGACAACATCCGCGAGATCGCCGAGGCCGGTGCCGACATGTTCGTGGCCGGCTCCGCGGTGTTTGGTGCGGCTTCCGAGAGCGACCCCAATACCTATGATTCCGTGATCGCCGCCTTCCGAGAGGAATTGGCGAAGGCCACGGTTTAACATTCTTTAACCACAGAGATCACAGAGGGCACAGAGTAAGCAACCCCCTGTTTTTCTCGGTGTGCTCTGTGACCTCTGTGGTAAATTCTTCATGTTAAAAAAACCACAAATGATTTTGATCGACGTGGACGGCACCCTGGTGGATTCCGTGCCCGACCTGGCCTATTGCGTCGACGAGATGATGAAACAACTGGACATGCCCACCCGCGGTGAGGCTGCGGTGCGCACTTGGGTGGGTAACGGCGTGGAGCGTCTGGTGCGTCGCGCCCTCATCGGCCGGCTGGATGGCGAGCCCGATGAGGCCCTGTTCGCCAGGGCCTATCCCATCTTCCTCGAACTGTATACGGAAAACACCTCCAAGCGCAGCGCACTGTATCCCGGTGTGCGCGAGGGCCTGGACTACCTCAAGTCCCAGGGCTACCGCCTGGGTTGCGTCACCAACAAGGTGGCGCAGTTCACACTTCCCCTGCTCAAGGACCTTGGGCTACACGACGACTTCGAAAGCATTGTCTGCGGCGATACCCTGCCGAAGAAGAAGCCGGACCCGCTGCCGCTGTTGCACTCCGCCGAGATGTTGGGCGTGGCGCCGGAGGAATCCCTCATGCTGGGCGACTCGGTGAGTGACGTGAAGGCCGCCCGTGCCGCCGGTTTTCAGATCGTCTGCATGAGTTACGGTTACAATCACGGCGTGGATATTCGCGAGTCGAATCCCGATGCGGTGATCGATTCCATGGTGGAACTGAAGAGACTTTTATAAAAAGCATTCAACGCAAAGACGCAATAATGCGGCGCCAAATCCCGTGGGAGCGGCTTTCCAGGCGCGATTCGCGCCTGGAAAGCCGCTCCCACACAGGAATAATAACGCTGTGGTAATTGATTTCGAGACGAATAATAAAATGTTTTGCTTACTTTGCGCCTTCGTGTCTTTGCGTTAGATTGTCTTCCTGATCATGAATATAAGCGCAGAACAATTTGCCGCCCTGGCCACACAGGACCACAACCGCATCCCCCTGATGCGCGAGGTGCTGGCCGATCTCGATACCCCACTGAGTACCTATCTCAAGTTAGCCGATGGTCCCTATTCCTACCTGTTCGAATCCGTGCAGGGTGGAGAGAAATGGGGGCGTTATTCCATTATAGGTTTGCCCTGCCGCACCCTATTGAGGGTCTGCGGCGATCTCATCGAAGTGGAGACCGACGGCCAGGTCGTCGAGTCGCTGCGCAGCGACGATCCGCTGCAATGGATCGAGGATTTTCAGGCGCGCTACCGGGTGGCCGAGGTGGAAGGTCTACCACGATTCACCGGCGGGCTGGTGGGCTACTTCGGTTACGACACCATTCGTTATATCGAACCGCGACTGGCCCGCTCTTCGCAAAGTACGCCAAACCCCGATGAACTGAACACACCGGACATCCTGCTCATGGTCTCCGACGAGGTGGTGGTGTTCGACAACCTGGCCGGCAAGCTGTATCTCATCGTCCACGCCGACCCGAGCGAAGCGGATGCCTTTGCCCGGGGCCAGCAGCGCCTCGACGCGCTGGAGAAACAATTGCGCGCCGCCACGCCCCGGCCGGCACCGCGTGCCAGCAGCGAGGTCAACGAAGGTGATTTCGTCTCCGGCTTTACCGAGGCCGGCTTCAAGCAGGCGGTGGAAAAGGCCAGGGACTACATCGTCGAGGGCGACGTGATGCAGGTGGTGTTGTCGCAGCGCCTGTCCATCCCGTTTTCCGCGCCACCACTGGACTTGTATCGCGCCCTGCGCAGCCTCAATCCCTCACCGTACATGTTTTATCTCAACCTGCACGACTTTCACATCGCCGGCTCCTCGCCGGAGATCCTCACCCGGCTGGAAGACGGTATAGTTACCGTTAGGCCCATCGCCGGCACCCGGCGGCGCGGCCACGACGCGGCCGAGGACCGCGCCATGGAGGCAGAGCTGCTGGCCGATCCCAAGGAACTGGCCGAGCATTTGATGCTCATCGACCTGGGCCGCAACGACGTGGGGCGCATCGCCCGGACCGGCACGGTTGAGCTGACGGAAAAGATGGTGGTGGAGCGTTATTCACACGTGATGCACATCGTCTCCAACGTGGAAGGCAAGCTGCAGCCCGGCATGTCGGCCATGGACGTGCTGCGCGCCACCTTTCCCGCCGGCACCGTCAGCGGCGCGCCGAAGATCCGCGCCATGGAAATCATCGACGAACTGGAGCCGGTGAAGCGTGGTGTATACGCCGGCGCCGTGGGTTATCTCGGCTGGAACGGCAACATGGATACCGCCATCGCCATACGCACCGCGGTAATCAAGTCCGGCCGCCTGTACATCCAGGCCGGCGCCGGCGTGGTTTACGATTCGCAGCCCAACCTTGAATGGAAGGAAACCATGAACAAGGGGCGTGCCGTGTTCCGCGCCGTGGCCATGGCCGAGGCTGGGCTGGATGGATCGGTGGATGTACATCGTTAGGTGTAATAAACGCAAAGGACGCAGAGGCGCAAAGGACGCAAAGGTTTTATGGATGAAAACGCGTTGGCGAATGAACTAATCGGGGCTGCCATCGAGGTGCACAAACACCTTGGGCCGGGGTTGATGGAATCGGCCTTTCAGACTTGCCTGAGCCGGGAATTGACGCTCAGGGGATTAAGCTTTGAAAGCGAGGTGCCCGTCGCCGTGGACTATAAAGGCGTTGCGGTAGAAGATGCATACAGAGTGGATTTGCTGGTGGGAGACAAGCTGATCGTTGAGTTGAAAACGGTAGCCAGTCTCAGTGAAATTCACAAGGCCCAGTTGTTAACCTATCTGCGCTTGACCCACCGGAAACTGGGATTATTGATAAACTTTAACGAGCAATTGCTCAAACATGGCATTCAAAGAGTGGTGAATAACTTATGATTGGCTTTGCGTTCTCCGCGCCTTTGCGTCCTTTGCGTTTACAACTCCGGGGCTGAAAAATGCTCTTGATGATCGACAACTACGATTCCTTCACCTACAACCTGGTGCAATATTTCGGTGAGCTGGGTGCGGAGGTGTGCGTACATCGCAATGACCAG
>DRKQ01000032.1 GCA_011051685.1 Gammaproteobacteria bacterium | reverse complement strand
CTCTTGGGCAGGCTGAGGTGCGCCACGAAACGCACGTCGGGCTTGTCGATGCCCATGCCAAAGGCGATGGTGGCCACCACGATCACCCCCTCCTCGCGCAGGAAGCGTTGCTGGTGTTCGCGGCGCAGCTCGTCCAGCAAGCCGGCATGATAAGGCAGCGCGACACGTCCCCGGGCGGCCAGCCACGCGGCGGTGCTCTCCACCTTCTTGCGTGACAGGCAGTAGACGATGCCGGCATCATCGGGATGTTCCTGCTCGAGAAACTGCCAAAGACGCTCGCGGCTGTTCTGTCCCTCGCTGATGGTGTAGCGTATATTGGGCCGATCGAAGCTATTGAGAAAGACCTTGGCGTCCCCTAAATCCAGTTGGGCGATAATCTCCTGGCGGGTGCGAACATCGGCGGTGGCGGTCAGGGCGATGCGCGGAACCCCGGGGAAACGCTGGTGTAAAATGGAAAGCTGCTGGTACTCGGGACGGAAATCATGCCCCCATTGGGAAACACAGTGGGCCTCATCGATGGCGAACAGGGCCAGGGACGCCTGTTCCAGCAGTGCCAGCATGTGCTCGGTGAGCAGGCGTTCCGGCGCCACGTACAATAAATCCAGTTCCCCACCCAGCAGGGCCTGTTCCACCGCCTGCTGCTGCAGGCCGTCCAGGGAGGAATTGAGAAAGGCGGCACGGATGCCCAGTTGTTGCAGGGCGTCCACCTGGTCCTGCATCAGGGCGATAAGCGGTGATACCACGATACCCACCCCCTCGCGCACCAGGGCCGGAATTTGATAGCACAGGGACTTGCCGCCGCCGGTGGGCATCAGCACCAGGGCGTCACCGCCGTCGATCAGCGTCTGCACGATCTCCGCCTGATGATGGCGGAAGGCATCGTAGCCGAAGGTGTGATTGAGAATATCGTGGGCCCGTTGCATGGGTCTATTCTCCCACATTTTTGGGCATCGATCTGTCACTTCCGGGCCCTTCATACGACTAAAGCCCAAGGCGGCAGTACCGATAATATTATTCCAGGAAGGCTAACGTGATGCCTAAAGCAAGAACACAGACTACCACCCAACGTAAAGGACAGATGCCATGAACCAGCTCGAACAATTGCGCAGCATGACCACGGTGGTCGCCGACACCGGGGATATCGAGTCCATCCAGCAATACCGGCCCAGTGACGCCACCACCAATCCCTCATTGCTGTACAAGGCGGCACAGATGCCGCAATACCAACCACTGGTGCAATCGGCCATCGAATATGCTCAGGCAAAAGGCGGAGATGAGGCACAGCAAAGTCCGTTGATCCTGGATAAAATCGCTGTCAACTTTGGCAAAGAAATCCTCAATATCGTACCCGGTCGGGTCTCCACCGAAGTGGATGCTCGCCTATCCTTCGATACTACCGCCACCGTCGAGCGCGCAGAACAACTCATCACCCTTTACCAGGAAGCTGGCGTCGATACATCACGAATCCTGATTAAGATTGCCTCCACATGGGAAGGCATCCGCGCAGCCGAACAATTGGAAAAAAAAGGCCTGCATTGCAACCTGACACTGATGTTCAACATCGCTCAGGCCATCGCTGCCGCAGACGCAGGCGCAACCCTGATCTCACCTTTCGTGGGACGCATTATGGACTGGTATAAAAAGGCCGATGGCGTTGATGGCTACACCGCGGCAGACGACCCTGGCGTAAAGTCCGTCCGCACCATCTACCAATACTTCAAGAAATTCGACTACGACACCGTGGTGATGGGTGCCAGCTTTCGCAACAGCGATGAGATTTTAGAACTGGCGGGTTGTGATCTGCTCACCATAGCCCCCGCCCTGATGGAGGAACTACAAGACAACGAAGCTGAATTATCCCGCAAGCTGTCACCTGAGACCGCCCGAGCGGCCAACATCGAACGCATGGATATAACCGAGGCCCGTTTCCGTTGGATGATGAATGAAGACGCCATGGCCACGGAAAAACTGGCTGAAGGTATCCGCGGCTTTACTGCCGACACGCTAAAACTTGAAAAGCTGGTGCAGGATATCGTTCGCCGAAAAGCGGCATAAATCACGACTACCGAAAAGCCCAGGCCCATTCAACACCCATCAGCCTCAGGGTATAACAAGACCATTGCCTCGTGCTAATGGATGTCGACATGGCCAGCAGAATTAGCATCGCGTTTTCTAAGGGTCTCAAAATTGGTTTAACAGACGTCGGTGAGCCTCCGCCACCTTGGGAATGCCTGAAGCGGCAGTAAATGAATACAAGTTATCCCATAGCGCACTTAATACCATGCCAAATACGGTGGGAGCGCCTTTCCAGGCGCGATTCGCGCCTGGAAAGGCGCTCCCACATGAGTGGATGAACCGCCACAAGACGCGAGTTTTTTAGCGTTCCAAATAAGCCTCTCCCACATGGGGGGGGATGAACCCTGTAGCAATGATTTTGAAACGATTAATACTAGACAGCGTAGCCCCCCCGGACTACATTGGTCATCGTTATCCGCCGGACAAACCAGAACCCTTTCATGAGCGACACCCCAAGCCCACAGGACATCATCGACCGCGAACGCAACACCTGGCGCACGGTCTCCTCCGGCTGGCGCAAGAACGACGAGCGCCTGCGCAAGAGTGCCGACCCTGTCAGCCAGCGCATGCTGGACGGCCTGCGGCTTTCCCCCGGGCACCACGTGCTCGACATCGCCTCCGGCACCGGCGAGCCGGCCATCCCCGCCGCCCATCGGGTGGGCGAAACCGGCAAGGTTGTGGGTATCGACCTGGTGGACGAAATGCTCGCCATCGCCCGCGACAAGGCCCGGGAGCAAAACCTCGACAACATCGAGTTTCGGGCCGTGGACGGCAAGGGCATCCCCTTCGAGGACAATCGCTTCGATGCCATCTCCTGTCGCTGGGGGCTGATGTTCATGCCCGAGCCGCAGGCAATGCTGGAACAGATGCGCCGCGTGCTGAAAGACGAGGGCCGCATCGCCCTGGCCTGCTGGGCCGAACCCGAGCGCAATCCTTTTTTCACCCACGCCATGTCCATCCTCATGAAACACATGGAGATGCCACAACCGCCCCCCGATGCCCCCGGCGTGTTCGCCTTCGCCGAGCGCGAGCGCCTGGAAAACATCCTGCGTGACAGCGGCTTCCGCGACATCGAGATCGAAGACCTCCGCATCGACATGATCGAGGCCCAGAGTGGCGAGGAATACTGGCAGGTCATGGAGGAACTGGCCGGCCCCATTGCCGTACTCGCCAAGCAAATGAACAAGGAAACCTACCGTGCCTTCAGCGCAGAAGTCATCGCCTCGGCCGATGCCCTGAAACAGGGAGACAGCCTCACCCTCGTGGGCACCACCTGGATTGCCCATGCCGCGAAAAGCCGGTGACACCTGGCCCTCAGTAGGCCGGCGCTTTGCGGAAAATCCAGCCCCCCAGCAAGCCCTCCAATAACTCAAGCTGCCGGCACTCGGTAGCCTCCGCCGGGGCAAGGGATGCCATATCCACGGCTCGCCCTTGGCGCGCCATGGCCCACATTTTCAAACCGTGCAATCGCTTTTTGGGCAGACAATCGGCGGCAATCAGACGCTGGGCGTTGTCGGGATTCATCGCCCCCGTGGGCTCGATCACCAGCAAGTATCCCGCGGGACGAACGCTGCCCCACAGGGCCGCAATGCCGGCCGGCTTGTCATCCAGCACCGCCAACAATGAAGCAGCAGACACCACATCGGCCTGCCACTGCGCCAGCTCATCCAAACCGCCCTGACAAAACCGCGCCGCAGAGTGCTGCCAACGGGCCAACCGTTTTGCCGCCCGCACCATGTGAGCATCGACATCCATCCCGGTTGTCTCATATCCCCGCGCGGCCGCCTGACGGGCCACCAGCCCCGGCCCGGTACCCACATCGAGCCAGGTCTTACCCTCACCCCGGGGCAGGGCTTCCACGGCCTGCTGGTGCGCCTGGCGATAAAACCCTGCCCCCTGAAGCCAGGTAAACAAGGTTGCGCCGATCATTGCCGGGGCACCTCGCGATGGAGGGAAATGCGTTGGCTGAGCGTGTGGGCATCACCGGGCGCCAGGATGCGAACGTCATCCGCGGCATTCGCCGTTTCGATACACAGCATTTGCCGAAAGCCCTGATCGGGAAAATCCGCCATGGCCTCAGCCTTGTCCGCCCAGGGATTCCACACCACCGTGGAACGGCTGCCGCCTTTCTCGATGTGAATCTGCCGCGCCATCAGGGGATCGTGAATCACACAGCTATTCTCTGTCTTGAGATAAATCCGGTCCACTTCTGCGTGAATCCGCACAAGGCCTTCCTGCCTCTTGCGCCGGTCGGCATCCAGTTTATCGATATACTCACAGTCCGCCAGCCCCTCCACAACCACCTGTTCCACATCGCCCACCGCAAAATAACTATGCAGGGCCGCACCGGCGGTGAAGGGCTGATCACCCGTGTTGCGGCTGGTGAGCTCGATGCGCAGTTCCGTGCCCACGGTAAACACTAGCTCCAACGCAAAAGCATGGGGCCATAGTGTGCGTGTCGCAGATGTATCCCGCAGGTCTAACTGCAATTGGGTACTGCCATCAGCCAGCGCCCCGGCATGGCTGACCTGCCACGATGCCGTGCGCGCAAAACCATGCTGCGGCTTGTGCGAATCCACGGAGTGCGGGCCGAACCAGGGCCAGATCACCGGCACCCCACCGCGAATGGCCTTGTCCGTTTGGAATTGCGCCAGGGGGCTCAGCCATAGCAGCGGATCACTGCCATGGGGCTGAAACGCCGTGATGTTTCCGCCATGCAAATAGACCTCCGCCGTGGCCAGGTCGTTGTCTATCCTGGCCATGTGCAGGCCGTTTTCCCCCGCCTGAAAGTGCACGTGGCCCTCAAGGCCAAAGTCAGCGTTCAGGCTCGCCAGCAAATCCGTCATTGTTCCCCCTTGCCTTTTGTTCCCGCAGTACACAGTGTTTTCCACAGCACACAATTAGTTCCCCGCACCCAGAATAGGCTGCTTTTAGCGCGTGCGCCAAGGTATAATGCGCCCCTTTGCGCAGCCTTTTTGATGATTCCCATAGTAAGGGTCTCGAAATGGGTTTAACAGACATCGGTGAGCATTCATCACCCTGGCAATGTCTGAAGGGGCAGTGAGTGAATGCAAGCCAATCCCATAGCGCACTTACTCATTGCCAAATACAGTATGCCAAATACTGTGGGAGCGCCTTTCCAGGCGCGAATCGCGCCTGGAAAGGCGCTCCCACACGGGGGAAATAACCCTGTAGCCATTATTTTGAGACAATGAATAACATGGAAAAGACCTACAACCCCCACGCCATCGAACAGAAATGGTACACCACCTGGGAACAGGCGGGCCTGTTCGCGCCCTCTGGCGAGGGCCAGCCCTATTGCATCATGATCCCGCCACCCAATGTCACCGGCAGCCTGCACATGGGCCATGGCTTCAACAACACGGTGATGGACAGCCTGATCCGCTATCACCGCATGAAGGGCGACATCACCCTGTGGCAACCGGGCACCGATCACGCCGGCATCGCCACGCAGATGGTGGTGGAACGCCAGCTGGAGGCCGAGGGCAAGAGCCGCTACGATCTGGGGCGCGAGGCCTTCATCCAGCGTATCTGGCAATGGAAGGAAGAATCCGGCGGCAATATCACCCGCCAGCTGCGGCGCATGGGCTCGTCCCTGGACTGGTCGCGGGAGCGCTTCACCATGGACGAGGGTCTG
>DRKQ01000031.1 GCA_011051685.1 Gammaproteobacteria bacterium | reverse complement strand
GCGGGCAAATTTGGCGCAACGTCAATTTTCGTCGGCACCATGCGCGACTTCAACGAGGGCCACGACGTGCAGGCCATGACCCTGGAACACTACCCGGCCATGACCCGGAAACACCTGGAAGACATCGCGGCCGAGGCCCAACGGCGCTGGGACATTCTCGACACCCTGATCATCCACCGCTATGGCGAGATCCACCCCAACGACCCCATCGTGCTGCTGGCGGTATGGTCGGCCCATCGCAGTGAATCCTTTCCCGCCTGCCGCTATCTCATCGAAGAACTGAAAACCCGCGCCCCCTTCTGGAAGCAGGAACAAACCGCCGAGGGCTCGCGCTGGGTGGAGCACAACACGCCGGGCTAATTCCGCCTTTTTGCAGCGGGAACAAAGCCACATCATAGGCTCTCAGAAAACCCACTGACCATGCTGCACTGGCTGCAAGAGATCATTGCCTGGATCACCCAGCATCCGCAATTGGCGGGGCTGGCGGTGTTCCTGGTGGCCCTGAGTGAATCCCTGGCGGTGGTGGGACTGGTGGTGCCGGGGGCCGCCATGATGTTCGGCGCCGGGGCGCTGATCGCCACCGGCGCCCTGGATTTCTGGAGCACCTTCTGGCTGGCCGTATTGGGCGCGGTACTGGGCGATGGTCTCAGCTACGCCCTGGGCCGTCGCTATCATCAACAGTTGCGGCAGATGTGGCCCTTTCGCCGCCATCCGGCGATGCTCGCCCGTGGCGAGAGCTTTTTCCGGGAGCACGGCGGCAAGAGCGTGATCATCGCCCGCTTCATCGGCCCGGTGCGCCCGGTGCTGCCCGTGGTGGCCGGCATGCTGGACATGCCGGCGCGGCGTTTTTTCAGCGTCAACCTGCTTTCCGCCCTGGCCTGGGCGCCGGCCTATCTGCTGCCGGGCATGGCCTTCGGCGCCTCGCTGGCCATCGCCGGGGAGGTGGCCGGACGCCTGGCGCTGATGCTGGCGCTGTTGCTCGCCCTGTTCTGGCTGCTGTTCGGGCTGGCCCGCCGGCTCTATCGCTGGCTGCAACCCCATGCCCGGGAGTGGGGAGAACGATTGCTGAAAGCGAGCCGGAAGCGGCCCTGGTCAGCCTGGCTGGTGGCGGGCCTGTTCGATCCGCAACGCCGCGCCTCCACGGCCCTGCTGGTCTGGTTGCTGTTGCTGTTGGGTGGTACCTGGTTGTTCCTCGGCGTGCTGGAGGATGTGCTCACCGATGATCCATTGGTCAGCGCCGGCTATGGTCTGTATCAATTGTTACAGGGCCTGCGCACCCCCCTGGCCGATGAGATCATGGTTGGATTGAGCGCCCTGGGCGACACCAGCGTGATTCTCACCGTGGTGGCCAGTGTAATGGCTTATCAGTTGTGGCGGCGCCAGTGGCATGAGGTGTTGTACTGGCTGGCCAGCCTGGGCTTTGCGCTTATCGCCGTCACGGTCTTGAAGGCCGGTCTGCAGTTTCCGCGGCCCATTGATTTGTATCGGGGAGTGGAGAACTTCAGTTTTCCCAGCGGCCACGCCACCTTTGCCGTCGTGGTCTATGGCTACCTGGCCATGCTCATCGCCGCCCACCTGCCCCTGCGCTGGCACTGGCTGAGCTACGCCTGCGGCAGCATCCTGATCGGTGGCATCGCCTTTTCGCGCCTCTACCTGGGCGCCCACTGGCTGGCGGATGTGGCCGCCGGCTTCGGCCTGGGCACGGCCTGGGTAGCGCTGCTGGCCATTGCCCGGCACTATCATTTACCCACGCATTTACCCACGCATCTACCGGCGCATTCACCCGAACAGAACAAACGACGCTCCTTTGCACCGGGGCTGGTGCTGGTGAGCCTATGCAGCCTGGCGCTGGCCGGCGCCTGGCACATCACCCGCAGCATGGACGCGGACCTGGCGCGCTACGCCATCCGCCATCATCAACAAAACCTGAGCCGCAGGGAATGGCTGGACGGCGCCTGGCAACAACTGCCGGCCTACCGCATAGATCTGGAGGGCGAACAGGAGCAGCCACTGAACATCCAGCTGGCGGGGGAAATCACTGCGCTGCGCGACAGGCTCCTGGCCCTGGGCTGGCAGGAACCGCTCCCGGTCACCCCGCGCAGCGCCATGTACTGGTTTGCCCCCGAAGCCCAGCTGGCCGCCCTGCCGGTGCTGCCGCAGATCCACAATGGCCACCGCGAGTCCCTGTTGCTGGTGAAGCATACCGGGGATCACCACTTGGTGTTACGCCTGTGGTCCAGCACCACGCGCCTGATGCCGGGCGACATCCCCCTGTGGCTGGGCACCGTCGCCAACCTGCGCCTGCAATGCCTGCCCCTGCTGTGTTTCCCGCGCACGGGCAAAGACTACGACACGGCACAAAAGGCCCTCGCTGGTATGTTAAAGGCGTTGCCACAGTGGCAGCGGCAACGCAAAATAGACACTGAAAAAGGCGCTGCCTGGCAGGGGCGGGTGTTGCTCATGCAAAGTGTGAACAGGTCATAGTCTCACACCCGCTTGATGGCCATGTCCTCCAGGGTATTGGCGGCAATATGGATGCGCTTGCCCACCTCTTTGAGCTGCCATAGCAGGCCGCGATACATGATGATGTGCTTGCAATCGTCTCCCTTGAACAACTCGGCCATGGCCTGGGCGCATAGCCCCACCATCACGTCATACTGGTCATGGATGTCGCTGATCTCCCGCGAAATGGTGTGCAGCTTGTGCCGCGACAGCAACTGCACCCCCCGTGACAGCATCTCACTCATCTCCCGCAGGGTGGAGAAGATCAGCGCATACTCGGCCAGTGACTCGATGCCATAGGCATCCGCCTCGGTGCAAAAATGGTTCACGCTCAGACCAATCCAGTCCAGCTGCACGATGATGCGATAAATGGATTCCTTGTCATAACTGGTGATGAACACATCCAGCAGTTCCACCATGTTCTTGTTTTTCAGTTCGCGGGTCTTGCCGGCATCCAGCGCGAGGCGCATGCGCGCCTGCTCGTCCTGGTTGACGTAGGTCTGCTGCATGTCGCTGACGATGTCCCGCGCCGCATCCGCCTGGGCCTGCAGGGCGCGGTCGAAGTCCACCTGCTTCGGCAGAATAAATTTTTCGATAAATCCCATCCTGTTTCCCCCTAAGCCACTAACCACAAAAAGAGACCACAGTAGAGCCAGCCCAATAGCATGGATACCGGCAGGTTCAACAACCAGCCGGAGGCGATACCCATGGCCGTGCGCCATTTCACGTGGCCGGGTTTTTCCGCTGCACCGCTGCCCAGCAGGGTGGCCGTTACCACCTGGGTGGTGGAGGTGGGCGCACCGATGCTGGTGGCCAGGGTGTTGACCAGGGCCGCGCCCAGCTGGTCGGCCACGGAATGGATTACCCGCACCCGGAACAGGCCAAAGCCCAGGGTCTTGATGATACGCCAGCCACCAAACAGGGTGCCCAGGGTAATGGATGAGGCGCACAACACCACGGCCCAGGTGGGAATCGCAAACTCCTGCCGCAGGCCGCTGGCCAGCAACACCATGCCGATGATGGCCATGCCCTTCTGCGCATCATTGGCGCCATGGGAAAACCCCAGCCAGGCCACGCTGACATATTGCGAGGCCACAAACAGTCTGTTGATGCGCCGGGTAAAACGGCGCAAGGTGTGGAAAAACAGCTTAATGATAAAAAAGCCAATGAGAAAACCCAGCAGCGGTGAAAACAACAGGCCGGCGAGTACCTTCATTACCCCCACCAGCTCACCCTGGACCGCTGCCTGCAACCCCCAGTGGATGTGTCCACTGCCAACGGCGTAGAGCCCGGCACCCACCAGGCCACCGGCCAGGGAGTTGGACGAAGACGACGGATATCCCAGCAGCCAGGTGGCCAGATTGTAACTCACCGCCGCCAGCAGTGCGGCCAGCACCAGGGCCTCGCCCGTGAGCGCGGTAACATCACCCATATCCACGAAGGTGCCCACCGTATCGGCCACGGCAAGCCCAACGGTAAAGGGGGCGATAAAGGTGAATGCAGTGACCAGGAGGATGGCCGCCGCCGGTGTCATGGCCCGTGAGGCGATGGCCGTGGCCACCATGTCGGCGGCATCGTGGAAGCCATTGGTGAAATCAAAGACCACCACCATGACCACCACGGCAATGAGCAGGGCCGTGATTATATCCATAGCGTTTTACCCTACCATGTTGGCCCTGACTATCGCCGGACAGATCTCAACTGACCTTATCTTATTATCAATCCGGCAATTATTAACCATCTCAAAACACTGCTGTCCCACTAGATACCTTTTTGTCTTGATGCAGTTGGTGAAGCCATTGGGGAACGGAGATATTGGCAAAATTTGGGACATGAATATTGCTGCTCTTTATTCCGTCATTCCGCCGAATGCCGGAACATAAGCGCGAAGCGCGTTGAACGCCACAGGCGGCCCGAAGGGTGAGCGCGGCGAATAATCCAGTGGTGTCAATGGGTTACTGGATCCCGGCCTTCGCCGGGATGACAATCTGAAGTTAATGGGACAGCAATGGTCTAAAAATAATTGCTACAGGGTTATTTCCCCTCGTGGGAGCGCCTTTCCAGGCGCGAATCGCGCCTGGAAAGGCGCTCCCACAGTATTTGCACTGCATACTTAAGGCGTTCCCTAGGTGGTGATTGCCCGTCGTTGTCTGTTAAACCATTTTCGAGACCCTTAATAACTAAGCCCCACAAAAAAGGCCCCGTCCAGGAGCCTTTATCCGGTTGTGCTTATTAGTCGTTTCTACTCGAATTCCCCATCGGTACCATAGTCATGGGTGATTTCCTCACCGGGCTGAATATCCCGCAGGGCGCACACCTCCAGGGTATCGTAGTAGGCGGCATTGGGTGTGCTGCTGTGATTGATGAAACGGAAATCACAATCCACACGAAAGCCCTTGTCCTCTTCCACCCACAATACGTAGGGACCATTGCGCTTGGTCCAGCGGCCGGAGACGGTACCCAGCACCTCACCCTTGGCGATGTGCCGCGCGGCAAACAGGCCCTTGCCGTGGATGGGGCTGTCATCGGCGTAAACGCTTTCCGGTGTCTTCGTTTTACTCATACTACTCATATATGCTCATCCTCGACTATCAGGTATGCGCCGTCACATGCGGCATGTTGTAGGCCATATGGGGATCCACAGGCACGGATACAATCTCGAAGTCCATCTCGTCCAGGTCGCCCATCACGTAGGTGGGCGGCGCCCCCACGCCAGCCACGGTGCCGGGATTGATGAACAGGGTGTGCCCACCTTTCACCGTGGCGATACGGTCGATCTCGGCCCTGTGATCATGGCCGCAACACACCAGGTCCCATTCGCCGGTGGTGCCCATGGCGCGGGCGTAGTGTGGATAGTGGACGATGAAGATCCGCCGCCCCGCCAGTTCCAGCCCGGC
>DRKQ01000030.1 GCA_011051685.1 Gammaproteobacteria bacterium | reverse complement strand
ACTTCCCACCAGTTGAAGCTGTTGCGTCAGCAGGGCTGGTTGCGTAAACGCGATGACGGCAAGATGGTGTACTACCGCCTTCACAGTATCGACCTGCTCAAGGCGCTCAAGGGTGATCTGAAGATGTTGGAGGCACGCTTGGGATGAGCCGTTTTTCTTCGCCTGTTCATTTCGACAATTTCGATAACAACGAACTCATATCTCCACCAGAGAACGGCCAGCGGACTGTGCGCCGCATTGGGACATCCGGATGAGCATACAACCCGCGCTGGAACAGAGATCTGAGCCAAAACCGACACCCGCTTCCGCATGGTGGCTGGTGAGTCTGGCGATCTGTTTTGAGATCGGGGATGTCATGGGTTTGAATTTCAGTGAAGGCTTTTCTTTGCTGCTGCCAACAGCATTGGCGCTGGCGGCATTCGCAACGGCACTCTATCTGGTAAGCCATGTGATGAAATGGCTACCGGTGAGTGTCGCTTATCCCATCTGGACCGGCGGTGGCACCGCGGGCGTTGCCGCGTTGGGGGTACTGGCGCTGCATGAGAAGGCCGGAGTCTGGAAAAGTCTGGGGGTTGTCATGGTGATGGCGGGTATTGTTCTACTGAACGTGACGCCGGTGAATCATGGCGGATAAACTGGAACAAATCACGCATGAACTTCGCCAGGCCATGGCGGCGAAAAAGTGCAGGCGTTGCGGCTGTTTCCAGAACACGGTGAACGCGCTACAGGCCTCCCCCGCCATAAACGAGCCACTGGAATCGTTGCTGAACGAGGCACGCAGCCTTTTCGAACCGGTTCGCTACGACTGTCTGGGATGCGAGGTGTGCTGGCCTGCCGTAGCGCAGAATCTGGCGGAAGAGATCGATCCGGCCGTCGCGGAAATGGGCCATTGCGCCACCCAAACACCCGAGGTCCGTGAAGGCTGGCCGCCCCTGCCGGGAGACTACCGGGTGATGCGCTTTCAGGCGCCGGTGGCCGTCTGCACCCTCAACTCGGATCACCTGGTCGCTGCGCTGGCGGATGCCAATATCGAAGGTCTCTCCATCGTCGGCACGCTGCGCACCGAAAATCTCGGCATCGAACACCTGATCCGCAATGTGTTGGCCAATCCCGGCATCCGTTTTTTGATAGTTTGTGGTGAAGACACCCGCAAGGCCATCGGCCATCTACCGGGACAATCGCTGGTTAGCCTGATGGAGAACGGGATCGACGAGAAGAGGCGAATCATTGGGGCCAAGGGGAAGCGGCCACTGCTGAATAATCTGGAAAGGCATCACATCGAACTGTTTCGCCAGCAGCTGACCTTGATTGATAAAGTCGGCGAAACCGATGTGGGATCTTTAACAGCCTTGATCGCCAAAACCGCCCGAGATGATCCCGGTCCGTTTGCCACTACGGCAGACCATGTTCATGTTCCGGCCATCGAGAAAGCGGCGGAGCCGGAACGGCTGGTGCTCGACCCCAAGGGCTATTTTATCGTCTACCTGGATCGCAACAGGCAACGCCTGCTGCTGGAGCACTACAGCAACCGCGGCATGCTCAATCGTGTATTCGAAGCCACCTCGTCTGTCCCCCTCTATAGCACCGTAATCGAACAGGGGCTGATCTCCCGTCTTGACCACGCTGCCTACCTAGGCCGCGAACTGGCGCGGGCGGAACAGGCATTGAAACGCAGCGAGCCTTATGTTCAGGATCGCGCCCCCGGAGAACTTGAGAAAAACCCATCCCCTTGCTGCTCCGCACTAAACGGAACCCGCACATGAAAATTGATCGAAAATATATAAGCGTCATAGTCGCCCTGGGATTGGTAGCTGTAATTGCGGCAAAGTTTTGGTCAAGCTCAAACGACGTGCCGCCAACCGGCATCTCTTTGACCTCCGGCCCGGCCATCATCCTGGTGCGCGGTGACAACAGTCCCAGCTGCAGAGCCATTCACGGGCTGGTGGAACAGGCGGCAGAGCGTTATCGCGGCCGGATCGAGGTAATTCAGACGGACTGGAGCGCCAACAACCCGCTGATCGAGCGGTACCGGATACGCTTCTTGCCAACGGTGGTTTTCATCAATCGCAATGGCGCTGAAGTTGGCCGGCTCGTTGGTGAGAGCGGGGCGGTTCAGAATCAGCTTGCCCGTGCGCTGTCGCGAGCCGAGTCACTGCTGAAACAATAGATGGATGCCTTCGCCACCTGGCTGGCCCCTTACCTGGCCAACGGCTCGCTGTTGGCGCTACCCCTGGTGATCATTGGCGGTCTGATAACCGCCTTCAACCCCTGCTGCCTGCCGATGTACCCGGCCATCTTTGGCTTCATGGGACGCAGTTGCTGCTGCCGAATTTTGGAATGCGAGGATGATGCAGCCCCGCCGCCGAAACCCCTTCCCCGCATTGCCCTGATCTTCGTCCTGGGGATGGCGACTGCAACAGCGCTGATGGGGCTGCTGACTGCCGGGCTGGGCTGGGTTTTTGGCCGCTTCCACCCACTGCTTCAGATAGCACTGGCGCTGGT
>DRKQ01000029.1 GCA_011051685.1 Gammaproteobacteria bacterium | reverse complement strand
TCGGCCTGTGGGACGAGGTGATGGTCAACGACCTCAAGTATTTCGACGGCTCGGTGCAACACATCGATCGCATCCCACCGGAGCTGAAACAGAAATACGCCACCGCCTTCGAGATCGATTCGCGCTGGCTCATCGAGGCCGGCGCGCGCCGGCAGAAGTGGATAGACCAGTCCCAGTCGCTGAACCTGTACCTGGCCGAACCCAGCGGCACCAAGCTGGACAGCCTGTACAAGCTGGCCTGGGTGCGGGGGCTCAAAACCACCTACTACCTGCGCACCCTGGGCGCCACCCATGCGGAGAAGAACGCCGCGGGGCAGGAGGCGGTAGCAGTGGAAGAGGCGCCGAAGGTGTGCTCCATCCTCGACCCGGATTGCGAGGCATGCCAGTAGCAAGCACCCCCTCACCCCCTGGGGGGGAGGGGGCAGGGGTGAGGGGGGATGGCTCCGAGGTTGAATTGTGAACCCTCACCCCAACCCTCTCCCAGTCTTGGGAGAGGGAGAAAAAGCCGCCGAAGGTGTGTTTCATCTTCGACCCGGATTGTGAGGCCTGCCAGTAGCGGGGCAGGGTGGATGTACGTGATGCGGTGTGGTTAACGCAGAGGACGCAAAGGCGCAGAGAACGCAAAGAAAAGATTTCGATTCAAACGCAGTGGATAAACATTGTTCGGCTGTCGTCGGCTCGTCCACCACATTTTTCGACAATAAAAACTTTGCGCCCTTTGCGCCTTTGCGAACTTTGCGTTTACAACACGCAACAGGAAAAAAGCGAAACACGAATAACAACAAATAGTCATCGGAGAAAAACCATGCTCGACTGGGACGACCCCCTGGGACAAAACACCCAAACCACAACCGACACAACCCCGCCCAACCCGGCGGTGGTGGAACAGGCGCTGGCGACGTTCGCACAGGAGGAGCCGGTGCTGACGGAGGCGGTGCACGCACCGCAGGAGAACGCGCCGCCCAGCGGTGTCGCCCCGGTGCGCGCCGACGACAAGCGCGTGGTCAACGGCCTCACCGACATCAACCAGCTGGCGCCGTTCAAGTACCCCTGGGCGTGGAATTATTTTCTCAACGCCAACAAGAACCACTGGACGCCGCTGGACATCAACATGTCCCAGGACATCCACGATTACCACCACAAACTCAGCGACACCGAGCGCCACGTGTACGAAAATGTGTTGTCGTATCTCACCACCTCGGACATCCTCGCCATGCGCAACATTGGCCTGGCGGTGATGGAAAAGATGAGCGCGCCGGAGTTGCAGATTTACCAGGCACGGCAGGTCTACGAAGAGGCCCTGCACACCTGGACCTACCAGCACTGCATCGAGTCCATCGGCCTGGACCAGGGGGAGATCTACAATCGCTACCGCGTGGTGCCGGAGATCAACCAGAAAATCCGGATGGCCAATCGCCGCCTCGATGCGGTGTTGCGCGCCGACATCGACCTGACCCAAAAAGATGATCTGGAAACCTTCGTGCTGTCATATTTATTTTTTGGCGCGGTATTCGAGGGCTGCTGGTTCTATAACGGCTTCAGCCCCATCTTCGCCCTGCAACGCCGCGGCCTGATGAAGGGCACCGCCGAGCAGTTGCAATACATCATGCGCGACGAGGTGCTGCACTGCGGCTTCGGCATCCGCGTGGTGAAACAGATCATCGCCGAGAACGACGTGCAGCTCGATCCCGCCGCGCTGCGCGAAATGTGGGACGAGGCCGAGGCCTGCGAGACGGCCTACAGCGGCTACCTGCTGCGCAATCCCATTCTCGGCTACAGCGCCGACGAGCACATGGAACAGTTCCGCTACATCGCCAACCGCCGCGCCCGCCAGCTGAACATGGAAGAACCCTTCCCCGGCGCCCAGTGCGCCCTGCCCTGGCTGGACGAGCAGTCGAATATTCGCAAGGAGAAAAACTTCTTCGAGACCCGGGTCACGGAGTATCAGACGGGCGGGGTGTTGAGCTGGTAGTGACAGGTTGATGAAGTACGATTGTATGGACAAAAAAACCACCCCGCAGCCCGCGGAGTGGTTTTTTTGCTTTGCCGAAAAAAGGTTTAAACAGTTTTTCTGCGACGGCGGGAAAAACCGAGACCAGCCAGGCCGAGTCCCATCAGTGCCAGGCTTGCCGGTTCCGGGATATCGGTTGGGTTCCCGGTAAAGTCAGCCTTTAATCCCATCAGGCCATTGATCTCGTCATCGCCGTCATCTCGCAGTGAACCAGGACCACCATGTATTACAGAAGCATAACGGAAGGTATCGGTGGTGCCGGTACCAACGGCGTAGACAAATCCATCCCAAAGGATATCGGTGTTGGCCATGAAGCCTTCCAGCCAAACACGTTCCACCACGGCCTGGGTCCATGAAACTTTGTCGTTAGACAAATAAACCGTGGACTCGATGGATTCACCAGGAAGCGGCCCATGGTCAATGGAATTGAACACAGCTGCTTTTGTTGCATTAAACCCGAGATCAAATACCGTGCTTCCAACGGTTCCTCCAGACTGGAACCATTTGTTGTCAATGGCGTTGGCGTAGTCGGAGACAGGGCCGCCTCCACATGCATAGCTGTAACTACCCGTGCCGGTCAGATCGAGAGAGGTGCCAAGGCAACCACCGCCACCGGAAAGTAATGTTGCGGTAGTGAAGCCGGTGGTATCGAAAATGCCGTCATCAAGCATTTGATTATCGATGACTTGCTGGCGGTTGGCCATTGTGTCACTGCCAAAATAGAGGTTGGCGAAGGTGCCAACGGTGGCGCCTTGCCAGCTTCGCGCATCGTTTGGATCTGTGAGTAACGCTGCCTGGGTTGCTGATGCAAACAAGGCGGATGTAATAAGGCCAGTACTGAGCAGTTTTTTCATGAAACCTCCCTTTCGTTTGTCTCAATGTCGTGTTGTTGAAGTGGATAATCCGTTTCATTACCAGCAATGCAAAATCTGATCCAAAAAATATAATCCTAGATTTATCAGCAAGATATAATATTTGTGGGCTGGGGGGTTGTGATGGTGTAAAAAAATCCGACAGGGCAAATGGGAGACCAGTGGCTTTTCGGTTGCATGTTCGAAATACCCCTATGTTCCAAATCCGCAAGGAGAAAAACTTCTTCGAGACACGGGATACGGAATACCAGGTGGGTGGGGGGCTGGTGAGTGCATGAAACCCTGGCCAAGTTAAGAATGGGTTTAACAGATATCGCTGGGTATTGGCCAGCGTGGGAATGTCCTGAGTGCAATGAGTGATCGCAAACGAATCCCAAAGCGTACTTCTACAGTGCCAAGCGCTGTGGGAGCGCCTTTCCAGGCGCGAATAGCGCCTGGAAAGGCGCTCCCACCTAGGGGATATAAGCCTGAAGCAATTATTTTGAGACGATTTATAACTAGTTTTTTTGTTCAGACTGTCGCCACTCAGTTTTCGATACAGGGTGCGCTCACTCAAGCCGAGTTGCCGGGCGAGGCTCCGCTTGTCCCCCGGGTAACGGGCGCTGATCCATTGCAGATAGGTTTGCTCCACAATCTTCAGGGGCAGCACTTCGTCGGGGGAAGAGAGATTTGGCGCGGGATAGCGGCTTTCACTGGTGGTGCAGCCGCATTCAGGTGGCAGGTGTTCCGGCTGGATTGTCTGGTCGTCAGCCAGTAACAGGGTCCGTTCGAGGAAGTTACGCAGTTCACGGATATTGCCGGGAAAGGGGTAGTTTATCAGGCAGTCCATGGCCTCACGGCTATGTGTAACCTTGCGTTGCGGCTCAAAGCGTTGCAGCAGAGTCTCGATCAATAGGGGCAAGTCATCCTGACGCTCCCGCAACGGGGGCGAATGGTTAGGGAGGGCGTTGATGCGGTAATAGAGGTCACGGCGAAAGTGGCCGTCTTCCACATGTTGTTTCAGGTCGCGATGGGTGGCGCAAATCAGGCGGAACTCCGCCTTGATGGGCTCGGTGCGTCCAACCCGGAGAAAGGTGCCGGTTTCCAGCAGGCGCAACAGTTTGACCTGCAATGAGAGAGGGATGTCGCCCAGCTCATCCAGAAAGAGGGTGCCACCATGGGCCGCCTCCACCAGGCCGATGTGGCGTTGCTGTGCGCCGGTGAAAGCGCCTTTCTCGTGGCCAAAAAATTGACTCTCGAAGAGGGTCTCACTCAGTCCAGAGCAGTCCAGTGGCACAAAGGGTTTGTCGGCGCGGGGGCTGGTGTCGTGAATGGCCTTGGCGACCAGTTCTTTCCCAGTACCGGATTCGCCCAGCAAGAGCACGGTGGTGTTGCTAGGCGCCACCCGTTGTAGCAGACCAGATCATCCGGTTGAAGGCGGCGGAGCGTCCCACCAGCCCCTGCTGTCGAGGCTGGCTGCAGACTTGTGGTGCGAGGTGGATGTGTTCCAGCAAGTACTGAATCTCACCGTTTTCACCAAATACGGGAAAGGTTTCCACGTCCACATGCTCCTGCCCTTGGGGGGAATGGTGTAAATGCAGAACCCGCTGGGCCTGGCGGGTGTGCTGGGTGTTTTTCAGCGGGCAGATTTCTCTGGCCTGGTCGCAGGGTACTGAAAAGTGATGGGATACTTGGTAGCACAGCGCCCGCGAACCGTCTTGTCCCCATGGGTAGTGGTTTTTTAGGCTTGGTTGGCCGCGACTATCTCATAGTCGGCGGAAATTAACTCTAAGGGATGCGTGAAGGTTTCAAGCAGAGACGGTGTCTCGTGGGGAAGGGAAGATGACAAAGGCGTGCCTTGGGGCGTGTCATTTTTGACGGAGGTGTCAACGAAGTCTGTCATCTGTAGCGTTCAAGGTACAGGGAGAAACTATAGTTTCCATCTTTTACGTATGTGAATGTCACTTGCGGGACATAGAATGATTGTCATTATAACCATGCAAAACAATAAGTTGTGGCATTTTGTGTGAGCCTGGAAGGTTTTTGGACTTTCCAAAGTTTAGATTGGCACATTGCTTGCAAACGTACAACGGGCAATCCCATATCAGAGCAGAGGTACCTGCGCCCTTAATCAGGCAAACAGAAAGCAGCGGGCTGAAGGCAATGCTACGAACGTGCAAAAAAATGACCTTGCTTGTAGCCGTCTGGCTCATTCC
>DRKQ01000028.1 GCA_011051685.1 Gammaproteobacteria bacterium | reverse complement strand
GCAAAGGTGAGTGCGATCTTTGGCAACGGCGCTATTGGGAGCACACGATTCGGGATGAGAATGATATGCGCAGGCATATCGATTACATTCATTACAATCCGGTAAAACACGGCCATGTGGCATCAGTTGCCGAGTGGCCGTTTTCGAGTTTTCACCGATTCGTGAAGGCCGGGGTGTATCCATTGGACTGGAGCGCAGGGGAGTCCGATCTCGACGGTGGTGGCTATGAATGACATTGTGTTTCCCGGATTGCGCTTCGCTCCATCCGGGCTACACGGTTTGGAGCCGCGCGACTTGAACAAGAGGTTCAACATGAGCGAGATGGTGATTTTCGAGGGGGAAAGCCAGCAGGTGGAGGTTCGGTTGGAGGGAGAGACCCTGTGGGCAACTCAGGCACAGATGGCGGATCTGTTCGAGACGTCTACCGACAATATTGGCCTTCATCTTAAAAACATATTCAAAGACAATGAGTTGGAAGAAGGGGCAACTACCGAGGAATTCTCGGTAGTTCGTCAGGAGGGCAAACGCCAAGTCAAGCGGCGGCTCAAGCACTACAACCTGGATGCCATCATCTCGGTGGGCTACCGGGTCAATTCCACTCGTGCCACCCGCTTCCGCCAGTGGGCCACCCGCGTGCTGCGCGAGCATCTGACCCAGGGCTACAGCCTCAACGAACACCGGCTGGCCCAGCGGGGGTTGGATGAGCTGACCCAGGCCGTCGAGCTGCTGGGCAAGACCCTGACCCGGCAGGAGCTGGTGACGGATCTGGGCCGCGAGGTGGTGGGCCTGATCCTGAGTTACGCCAGGACCTGGCGGCTGCTGCTGGATTACGACGAGGACAGGCTGGAACTGCCCCCCGGCGCAAGGCCGGCGCGGGGCGTACTGGGTTATGACGAGGCCCGCCGGGCGCTGGATGCCCTGGCCGAGGAGTTGCACAGCCGGGGAGAGGCCAGCGAGCTGTTCGCGCGGGAGCGTGGTGACGGCTTGGCGGCGATCCTGGGCAACATCGAGCAGACCATGTTCGGCGAGCCGCTGTACAAGACCCGGGAGGAGCGCGCTGCGCACCTGCTCTATTTCGTCATCAAGAATCATCCCTTCTCGGACGGCAACAAGCGTTCCGGGGCCTTCCTGTTTCTGCTCTATCTGCGCCAGGAAGGCATGGCGTTACCGCTGGATGAGAACGGTCTGACGGCGCTGACCCTGCTGATCGCCGAGAGCGATCCCAAGGCCAAGGATCTGATGGTGCGGCTGGTGATGAACCTGCTCGCCGGGAAAAATGCATGAACCAATGTAGCCCGGATGGAGCGCAGCGGAATCCGGGAAATTATCATCATTCTCCCCGGATTCCGCTGCGCTCCATCCGGGCTACGAGAGGGTGTAGGCAGGTGCGATGGCGGCATTGAACGAAGAACAACAGGTCGAACTGCCGCTGATCGAACAGCTCAAGGGGATGGGCTGGCAGCACCTTGAGGGTGATATCGATGTGCCGTACCTCACGGAGCGTGAGAGTTTCCGTGAAGTGCTGCTGCGGGACCGCCTGCGCGCGGTGCTCAAGTGCATCAATCTGGACGACGATGGCCAGCCCTGGCTGGATGACGGCCGCGCCAACCAGGCCCTTGGCACGCTGGAACGGCTGGGCGCTCCCAAGCTGATGGAGGCCAACCAGCTCGCCACCGAGTTGCTGCTCAAGGGCACCTCGGTGGAGGCGCCAGCGGATGACACCAGCAACCGCGAGCGTTCGGTGAAGTTCATCGACTTCGATCACCCGGAGCGCAACGACTTTCTCGTCATCAATCAGTTTCGCGTCGATCCGCCCTGGGCGGTGGGCGGCAAGGGGTTCATCATCCCGGACCTGGTGCTGTTCGTGAACGGTATTCCGCTGGTGGTGATCGAATGCAAGAGCCCGTCCGCCACCAATCCCATGGAAGAGGCCATCAACCAGCTCATGCGCTATGCCAACCAGCGCGATTGGGTGGAACAGGACGAAGGGGCGGAACGGCTGTTTCACTACAACCAGTTCAACGTCGCCACCTTTGGCTATCAGGCCCGTGTCGGTACCTTAACTGCCACACCTGAGCATTACCTCGAATGGAAGGATACGAGCCCGGTTGCGATGGAAGAGGTCTGCCGGGAGCTGGGCGTGGAGAAGCTCACCAGCCAGCAGACCCTGGTCGCCGGCATGCTGCGCCCGGCGCACCTGCTCGATATTGTGCGCAACTTTACCCTGTACCAGCAGGCTGGCGGCCGGACCATCAAGATCGTGGGCCGTTACCAGCAATTCCGGGCGGTGCAGAAGGCCATCCATCGCCTACAACATGGTCAGACCCGCGCCGAGCACGGCGAGAGCGACCAGCGCGGTGGCATCATCTGGCACACCCAGGGTTCCGGCAAGAGCCTGACCATGGTCTTTCTGGTGCGCAAGCTGCGTACTCTGCCGGACCTGCGCCGCTTCAAGGTGGTCATCGTCACCGATCGCACCGATCTGGAGAAGCAACTGGCAGCGACGGCTACGCTTACCGAGGAGACGGTGCGCAAGGCCACCAGCACGCAAAAGCTCAAGGACCTGCTCAGCCAGCCAGGGGCCGATCTGGTATTCGCCATGATCCAGAAATACCAGGAGCGGGAGGATGTGGCGGAGGTCATCGAATTGAACAAAGCGCGCACCCAGGAACCCCAGGAAGATTACGACATGGTGGCCGAGGAGGAGGGCGATTACGAGGCCGAGCCGGAACGCCTGACACTGGCCGGTGCCGAGTTTCCGGTGCTCAATGAATCCGAAAACATTCTGGTCATGGTGGACGAGGCCCACCGTTCCCAGGCCAGCCAGTTGCACGCCAACCTGATGCGGGCGCTGCCCAACTGCGCAAAGATCGGCTTTACCGGCACGCCGATCATCGTCGGCGAGCGCAAGCGCACCCACGAGATCT
>DRKQ01000027.1 GCA_011051685.1 Gammaproteobacteria bacterium | reverse complement strand
CGCGGACGAGCATACTTTTTAGCGCGTGCGTATTTACGAAGAGTCTTAACAGACATCGGTGAATCTTCACTATCCTGCTGAAGGTACAGTGAGTGAGCACAAGCCAATTCCATAGCGCACTTCTACAATGCCAAACACGGTGGGAGCGCCTTTCCAGGCGCGAATCGCGCCTGGAAAGGCGCTCCCAGACAGGGGAAATACCCTGTGGCAATTATTTTGAGACGATTGATATTTCAGCGTATGAACATCATTGATACGGTCGCAGAACTTCGCAGCACCGTCAGCCAATGGCGCACGGCGGGCCAACGCATCGCCCTGGTTCCCACCATGGGCAACCTCCACGCCGGCCATTTGCAGTTAGTGGAAGAGGCCCGGCAACGGGCCAAGCGCGTAGTGGTGAGCATCTTCGTCAACCCCATGCAATTCACCAACGTGGGTGGCGACGGCAAGGACTTCGAGCGCTACCCCCGCACCCTGGCCGCCGACTGTGAAAAACTCGGCGCTATGCCCGCGGCGCCGGAGGTGGTGTTCGCCCCCTCGGTCGACGAAGTCTATCCCCATGGCTTCGAGCAACAGGCCCGGGTTGAGGTGCCGGGCATCGGCGACATCCTCGAAGGCGAATTCCGCCCCGGCCACTTCACCGGCGTCGCCACCGTGGTGGCCAAGCTGTTCAACATGAGCTTGCCGGACGTGGCGCTGTTCGGCGAAAAGGATTTCCAGCAATTGCTGGTCATCCGCCGCCTCACCGCCGAGCTGTGTTTTCCGGTGGAGATCATCGGCATCCCCACGGTGCGCGAAGCCAATGGGCTGGCCATGAGTTCGCGCAATCAGTATCTCAGCGACGAGGAACGCCAGACGGCCGCCCTGCTGTATCAGACCCTGCAAGAGGTCAAACAACAAATAGAGGCCGGCGCAGAAGACTCCGTGAAACTGTGTACGCAGGCCATGGCGCAACTGCAAGACGCAGGCTTCCGTCCGGAGTATTTCGAACTGCGCCGCAGCTCGGACCTGCAGCCAGCGGATCCACAAGACAAGGATGGCATATTGCTCAGCGCCGCCTGGCTGGGTGAGGCCCGGCTGATAGATAATCTGCGGCTGAGCTAGGGCTTCGCCCTGCCACTATTAAATAAGCGATTTATTCTTATCCTGTGGGAGCGCCTTTCCAGGCGCGATTCGCGCCTGGAAAGGCGCTCCCACACGGGGAAATAACTCTGTTGCAATTATTTTGAGACGATTAATAACCTGGCAACCAATATTGTCGGGTTCATAATGCGGCACACGGATGTACCGCCATTGGCGCAAGCCAATGTAAGACCGCGAAAAACCTGTAACTTCGCATAGTTGCGCCTTCGCATGGCTGCGGCTGTATTTCGCGGGCGTCCATCAAATAGATCAGGACGACCTATTTGTTTGATAGCCAGGTTGATAGTATGAATAGACTCTAGTCACTATTGATCCGGCCACGCAATTGTTTGGTTCTGCCCCGGCGGATTTTGCTGTCCAGGCGGCGTTGTTTGGCGACTTTGCTGGGTTGGGTGGGGCGGCGTGGCTTTGTGCTCACGGTCACGCTTTTGATCAGTGTCTGCAGGCGTTGCAGTGCGGCGGCGCGATTCTTTTCCTGATTGCGGTATTGCTGGGCCTTGATGACGATGACGCCATCCTTGTTGATGCGCCGGTCCTTCTTCTTCAACAGGCGTTGCTTGTAAAAATCCGGCAGCGAAGAGGCGTTGATATCGAAACGCAAATGAATGGCGGAGGAGACCTTGTTGACGTTTTGTCCGCCGGCCCCCTGGGCGCGAATGGCGGACAGTTCGATTTCGTTGTCGGGGATGGCGACCTTGTGGGAGATTTTCAGCATGTTGGAACTCCGGGGAGTTTACGTTGTTTGTTGTCTGTGGCCTTAGTAGTATCGGACGGGTATATATCAAATGGAGTTCAATATGAAGCACATTATACGGAGTTGTATCTGCATTGGCTTGCTGTCTCCCCTGGCCGCCAATGCGGCTGATGATCTGGGACGTTATGCTATTCATGGTGCCGGGCTATTGAATTGCAAGACCTTTGTGGCGGAGCGTAAAAAGGCATCTCCAGCCTACATGATGATGGGAGGATGGATGGACGGCTACCTTACCGCGGTCAACAAGCTGGAGAAGGAAACCTATGAAATGACGCCTTATGCATCCACGGAATTATTGGCGGCATTGATTAACAAGCATTGTGAATCCCATCCAGATGATTTGTTGGGGCCAGTGATGGACGCTATTGTGCTTCGTCTGCGTGACGACAGGTTGAAAAATGTCTCTCCGATGGTGACGGTCCGTGTGGGGGATTATCAGACTCAAGTCTATGCGAAAACTTTGATGGATATGCAGACCATATTGCTGGAAAAGAAGATGTTTTCCAAAACTCCGGCATCGGACTGGAATGCAGATATAGAGGCGGCGCTGAAAAAATACCAGTTGTCAGCGAACCTCAAGGCCACGGGGTTTCCCGATCAGAAAACCCTCTGGCATATTTTCCGCAGCCGATAAACGCGATTGAGAAAAGAAGGGTGTGACTGAGACTTCATTCGTCGGATTTTGGTTACGTTGCTATAAAGAACAAGGCACCAAAACCCGACTATGAAGAAATTACCAGGCGGTGGTGAGTTTTTTTGCGCCTGTAGAGGATTGCTTGTCAGCGTCAGTAAGGGAGACTGACCTTACCTTGAAGCCGATAAACAACAGCCCGGTAATAAACAACACAATTGTTCCCGGTTCCGGAACGGTGCGGATCAGGAAGGCATCCCCCTGAATACTTTGAAAGCCGCTGAGTGCGAAGGTGTTGCTGAACAGTGGTGGAGTGTTGAAGAGATTGCTTCGTTCCAGCACCTGGAAGAGCGGCCCGACCTGCCCCAGGTCAAAGCTCAGACCCAGGGCCTCCAGGGCAAAGCTGGCCTTGAGGATGTCTAACTGGAATATGCCGTCTATGCCGAGCAAGGTATTGTTGGTGAGCATGCCCTGCACGGAGAAGGTGGGTGTTACCAGGGTCTTGCGGGACAACAAGGCAATATCCGGCAGAGCACTCCACAGTCCAGACCAGGAGGTCTGTGCCGCGGCCATGCCGGCAATCATCACAGGATTGTCGAAAACGAGATCCACCAGCAGTGTGGGGGTGTACTCGAAATTCTGCACAATGGTCAGAATGGGGCCAGTGTCGATATCGATCAGATCTGCACTAACGGAAAGAATGCCGGCATTAACACTGACGCCGCCGCCGGGCAGCCCTAGTGGAGCGAGAGCCAGGCCGTCAAGATCGGCGGTGAGTTTGATGAGATCATCCTGACCACTGGCCACGAGCTTGTTGCCGACCACGCCACCGCTGGCATCCGCATCCGGCACATGAACCGTTACGCCACCAAAGCTGCCGCCGGGAATGGTGCTGGGGATGTTAATTTCATTGTCAAACTGAAATAGTGCAGGATCCAGCGCGCCTAATATCTTGATCTGTCCGTTTGAGTTTTCGTTGAAGGAGACAATGGGGATGGTTTGGTCTGCAAAACCCAATTGGCCGGTGCTGGCGGTTTGACAACCCAGCAGAGCTGCGCAAACCTCGCCGTCCACGCTGGCGCGAACACCGACAATGGCGTCCAGGCTGGCGGACAATTCAGGGAAGTTGGTGGCCAACTGTCCGCCCACCAGAGAACTGTTCGGGTTGAGGCCGAAAAATTCATTGGGCCGCAGGACATTGGAGTCCGGCACTAACAGGTCGGCGTCAAAATCCACTGTGGTTTCAACGGAGCCGCTGTCGACGCTCAATCCGAACTGAAACCCCACTTTGCCGGAAGTACGTGCGGTGGCCTGTGCTCCAGTGGTGGTGTCAATGGTGCCGAGGTTTTCTGTGTGCTCGTGGATGGTCCCTGAATTATGGAAATGGCCGCTGGTGCATAAAACGCCATGGCACTCCCATCCGGAAGGCAGGTGAGGATGGGGGTATGAGACGGTGACGGTTTCGATGCCTCCGGTAAATCCGCCAACAGTGACGCTCTCGTTCCATTCCACTCCGAGGAAGCGGTCGATATCCAGCCCGGGTGCATTACCGGCGCCCCACATACTTTGTCCGCTGGAATTGAATTCCAGTGCATCATAGTTGATGGTGGTGGGCATGGCGAAGGATAAGGCGGGGCTTGCGAGGGCGATGAAGATGCCGACGGAGAAGAAGTTTGTTGATAATCCTCTTCCCGAAAACCTGGCTGTTTGTCTAAATCCCATAACGTTCTCCCTGTTAAAAGGCTGTTTGTTTTGCCGCAAAAAATTATAAAGGCAATTTATATGCCATAAAAATTTATCAATGGTAATCAATAGCCTAGTAATCCCGTCAACTTATAAGTTGTCCATGTGTAAAGTATTTCGACAAAAAGCTGTTGATACTGCCAGCTGTGCGCGGCATGTCACCAACCAACAGCCTGTTTTGGGAGAGAGGGAACCAGGTTCTTAATCTGGCACAGAAGATTGAGGTGGAAGAGGATGCGTTGCCCCAGCCGCTGGATGAATCAGACGGGGGAAAGAATACAGCTTTTCAACTGTCCCGGTGGCAGGCCCGCGGCAAGTAACCGTTCACTGGCAGAGAGGACGCGGTCTTCGGGGCCTGCGAGGTAGACATCCCGCTTTCTGAGCGTTTCCGGGGTGGAAAGCAATGTCTCAAGGGCATCACGGTTCACCCGTGGATGATAATTGAAGTTTTCAAGGGCATCGTCCCAGGAACGGCAGAGGTTGTGCAGGTACAGTTCATCCTCTTTGTCCACGATCCAATACAGATCCATCTCGCTTGGGAGCTCCAGGGCCATGGCGTGTTCGATGATGCTCTTGACGGGGGCGAAGCCGGCGCCATAAGCAATGTAGATTTGCCCGCGTTGTGAGTCCTCGTTGAGGAGGAACTGACCTTCGGGGCCTGTGACAGTGACCGGGTCTCCCTTTTTCAGGTTATTGACGGCTGCACAAAAGGCGGAATCCTTCGTACAGGGAATATGAAAAAGCAGGTTGCGGTCGTCACAGGGACAACTGGCGATGGGTAGTTCGGCGCCGGTGCTATTGCCCAGCGACAAATGCACGGACTGCCCCGCCAGAAAGCGCAGGCGTTGCACGCGCGGTGTCTGCAGATGCAGCAGGAGCATGTCGTTGCTGGGCCGCTCGATGCGTTTGACCCTGGTGCTGATCTCCTGAAAGGGGATGTCTGCCTCGCTGCTGGCCTCCAGGGCCTCCAGCACCACGTCGCTGACGGCGGTGCAGGAGCACATGAGGATATAGTTCATGTTCTTTTCCGCCTCGCTGAGCACATAGTCGTGATGGCGGATCTTTTTTACTTCACCGCTGATTACCCGCGCTTTGCACAGGCCGCAACTGCCGCTGGTGCAGCCATAGTTGAGAGCCAGGCCTGCGCGAACTCCTGCGTCTAACAGAGAGTCGTTACCTTCTAACCAGAATTCGTGGTTGCTGGGCTGAATCTTGACGTGTGCTGCCATGATGCGGAGTACCGTGTCGTTGACGAATAAATCCTTGCGCGGGTCGCTGGGCGCTGGGGGCTCAGCCAGTATTCCCTTGATCCAGTGTAACAGTCCGTGAACCTCTTTTTTACTGGGGTTTTCGCCTGCCTCGCGCAGGCGCAGGGTGATCTGTTCGAGAATGGTTTGATACAGCGACAGATGGGCGCGGGTGGCGGCCAGTTCGCGGCCCAGTTCTGCCACGCGGGCCGCCAACACCTCAGCGCTGGGCATCAGCCGTTCACGGACGCGTTTGGCAAAGGCGTGTTTCTTGATGTGCTGGACGCGCTCGTATTCCGAATCCTGTTCCAGTGGGGTATGGGGAAACAGTTTGACCAGGTCGTCGACGAGGATCTGCCCCTCGAAGGTGTCGATACCCTCATCATGAATGCGCCGCTGCAGGGTGCCGCGGGAGATGCCCACAAGGCGGGCGGCGCGAAACAGGGGAAGACGTTGGGGCATGTGAGCAAAGCCTCCTTGGCATTGTGTTTGCTGGGTGTTGCGCTGGCGACTAAAAATTAATCCTACCGGTGGGCAAAGGCAAGGGAAATCTCCTGGCAAGGAAAAGGTGCAATATTGGAAGGTTGTTTTATGGGGCTTTGCTGTTGTTGGTGGCACAGGCCAGGGTGAACAGGGAATAACACATACGATTATAGGATTTAAGGGTAAGCATGGCGGCCAGACCGAGGAGCGCGAGGTGGATCAGTATCATGGATACCCACTCGGGGCGGGTGCAATCCGAGCCTTCACAGAACAGCCAGTCGAAGGAAAAGTCCTTGATCAGGTAAATGGCCTCGATGGCAATGATGAACAGGGCCATGGAGATGGCGCGAGCGGTGCGCCAGACATGCACATGGTCCATGAGCTGGTCGGAGGAGCCATTGTCAGAATACACATGGATATAGGAAAGCAGGTAGGTCTGCAGGTGGCGGAAATGAAAACGCAGGGCCAGTCGGCGATAAAAAACCCGGGGATCGAACAGGTGACGAAATCTTTCCTTGAGTGAGGTGAGGGATTCGGAGAACTCGCTTTTGAAATCCTCGTAGTCCTGGTTGATGCTGGCCGGGCATTGGCCGGCCAGGCCATCGAGCCAGTCCTGGTTATTATTGATATGTCTGCCGAAGATGCGCATTTCTTGCATGAAAAAAATCGAGCCGATCATGTCCAGGATCATTCCGGTGACAAAAATGCCAATGAGGCCGAATACCGTGAGCAGGGAACCGGTGGCGTCCTGCAGGACGCTGGACTGTGTGCTGTCCGTGCCTACATAGTGTTCCGTCCAGGCAAGAATATCTGCTCCGTGGATGTGGCCGGTACCGACGGTAAACAACAGTATCTGGGCAATCCAGAATACCGCACCGGTCATGCCGAACTCGGAAAATCGTGCGCCGAAATTCATCGCGGGTCTGTTGCCGCTTTTTGGGTTCCAGTGCTACTGGTTACCAAAGCCAGCCCCATATTCCTGCGACTATGCACCCCGCCACCGTGCCGACACCGGGGGCGAGGGCCGTACCCACGGCGGCACCGGCGGCGCACCCCTTGGCTGCTCCCCCGGCATTGCTGGGAGATTCTTCAGTATCGTCGCCTTGAGCTCCTGCGGCGGTGGAGAGTGCGGCAGTGCTATCGATAGTTCCCGCTTCAGTGCCTGTGGCCATGGAGTCATTGGTGTTGGGTCGGGTTTGTTCCATGACTGCCTGCGTAGCATGTGGATGGTCGGCATAACTGGAAGCAGGCAGCCAAGAGACGCCGCCGATCAAAATTATGAGCAATATGTGGATTGATTGGTGTGTTTTCATTGATGTATCTCCCTGCCCTGATTTTTACTGCCCTGTTCATCCTGCCCTGGTCGTACAAGCGCCGGGAGGGATTCTTTTTATTTTCCCGGTGTATTAAGGAACCTCTGATTAATTCATGGAACGCGATCTTGCGACTGAGATCATCCATCGCGGCATTGCGAATCTTGCCAATAGTCCCGCTATTGGCTGCGATCCGCGCCTTGCGCTGAATAATTTCATCTCACAATCTCGCTGTCACAGAATTAATCAGAGGTTCCTTAAGTTTATCAGGCATTTTCCGGAGCGTTTGCCCGTGACAACCGGTAATAATGCCCATTATGAACAAATTTGCCAGCCGCTTTTGTGGGGGCCTGTTATTAAGGGTCTCAAAATTGGTTTAACGGACAACGATGGGCATACATTCCCTTGGGGATGCCTGAAGGTGCAATGTGTGAATGTAAGTTATCCATAGCGATTCACACGATGGCAAACGCTGTGGGATCGCCTTTCCAGGCGCGATTCGCGCCTGGAAAGGCGATCCCACATGGAGTAATAACCCTGTAGCAATTTTTGAGAATTACTGACAGCGCCGTGTTGCTGCCCCAAAACAGGCCTTGACAGGTTCTAGGCTGGATAAATTTTATCCAGCATGTGTCATTATTCGGCGCGTAGCGCCTCCACCGGGTCCAGGCGCGCGGCATGTTGTGCCGGCACCACGCCGGCGATGATACCAATTACAATGGCCAGGCCTTCGGCGATGGCCACGTACATCCAGGGGGTGTGCACCGGCAAGGCGGGCAGGACGACGCTGAGCAGTTGGGCGCCACCGATGCCCAGCAACAGGCCGGCTATCCCCCCCAGCCCGGCCAGCACCACGGCCTCACCCAGAAACAGCGCCAGCACCTGGCCGCTCTCCGCCCCCAGGGCGCGCAGCAGGCCGATCTCGCCGGTGCGTTCGGCGATGGCGATGGTCATGATGGTGAAGATGCCGATGCCGCCCACCACCAGCGAGATACTGCCCAGGGCGCCCACGGCGAAGGTCAGCACATTGAGCACATTGCCCAGCACGTCCATCATCTGTTGCTGCGTGGTGATGGTGAAATCCTCGCGGCCATGGCGGTTGACGAGGATGCGCTTGATGCCGGCCACTACCTCGTCCACATTGGCGCCCTTGTCGTAGAGCAGGTCGATCTCCATCAGCCCGTCACGGTTGAACAGCTCCAGGGCGCGGGCCACCGGGATGTACACCGCATCGTCCAGATCCATGCCCAGCACCTGTCCCTTGCCGGCCATCACGCCGATCACCCGGTAACGATCGCCGCCGATACGCACATAGCGGCCCAGGGGGGATGCGTTGCCGAATAATTCATGCTGCAGTTTTGCCCCCAGCACGGCGAAGGCGCGGGGACTGCGGGGATCGTCGGCGGGCAGAAAACGGCCGCTGCGCACGGCCATGGAAAAGGCCTCGGGCATGGCCGGCCCGGTGCCCAGCACCATGGAGCGGCGGCGCTTGTTGCCCGCCTTCACCTCCGCATTGCCCCAGGCCCCGGCCACCAGGGCATAGGTGCGCGGCACCCGGCGCAGGGCCTCGGCGTCGTCGATGCTCAATGGCCGCACCGTGCCCATGATGCCCACCGGGGTGCCCAGGGTGGTGGCCTTGCCGGGGTTGATGGCCACCAGGGTGGTGCCGAACTGGGTGAATTCGTCTAACACGAATTTGTG
>DRKQ01000026.1 GCA_011051685.1 Gammaproteobacteria bacterium | reverse complement strand
GCCCTGTCGTCGTCCACTTCGACAATTCGGGCCTTTTGGGGGGGGATTTGCGTCATGGGGGGCATCATAGCAAATACCCGGGAAGCGTGATTGTCTGCCGCCTGCCCATGTCTGGTTTGCTGATAGGCCCCAAGGCTGCTATATTTGCCGGGCTTATTGCGGGATAGTATTGATTCTCCGCCCATTTTCCCCAGCCGGGGCCTGCGCCTGAACGCGCCGGAAAGTGGCGCAGAACGGAACAAGTTTCTCGACATCCGTGTCATGACGGGTGTGTTTACCAATATTTAGTGCGCTCCCATGTCCACCTTGTGTTCATGACGAGCTGACCAATAGCAGTGCGCGTGGACTCGCGACACCGGCCCCTGACCAATCAACAAGAAAAGGCGACCGGATGCCGTCAGCGAACATCGGCACTGTCTGTTGTTTGTGATGCCCCTTTGTGCCCGCAGCCGCAAGCGGACATTGGTTGAGCGCACGGACGATTAACAAATGAAAAGAATGTTGTTTAACGCAACTCAGCCAGAAGAGTTGCGCGTTGCCATGGTAGATGGCCAACGACTCTACGATCTGGATATCGAAACCGCCGGCCGCGAACAGAAAAAGGCCAATATCTACAAAGCCAAGATCACCCGCGTCGAGCCCAGCCTCGAGGCCGCCTTTGTGGACTACGGCGCCGAGCGTCACGGTTTCCTGCCCTTAAAAGAGATCTCCCGTTCCTACTTCGATCCCAAGGCCGAAAAGACCGGCGGGCGCGTCAACATCAAGCAGGTGTTGAAAGAGGGCCAGGAACTCCTCGTGCAGGTGGAAAAAGAGGAACGCGGCAACAAGGGCGCGGCGCTCACCACCTTTATCAGCCTGGCCGGGCGCTACCTGGTGCTGATGCCCAACAATCCGCGCGCCGGTGGCGTGTCGCGGCGCATCGTCGGCGAAGAACGCAACGAGATCCGCGACGCCCTGGCGGCGCTGGAGATCCCCGAGGACATGGGGCTGATTGTGCGCACCGCCGGCGTGGGCAAGAATCCCGAAGAGCTGCAATGGGATCTCAACTACCTGCTGCAGTTGTGGGAAGCCATCGACAAGGCCGCCCAGGAACGTTCCGCGCCCTTCCTGGTGTACCAGGAAAGCGATGTGATCATTCGCGCCATCCGCGACAACCTGCGCAAGGACATCAGCGAGATCCTCATCGACGACAAGGCCATCTTCGACAAGGCCACCGAGTTCATGCAGATGGTGATGCCGCACAACCTGAACAAGCTCAAGTACTACGATGACCCGGTGCCACTCTTCACCCGCTACCAGATCGAGTCCCAGATCGAGACCGCTTTCAAACGCGAGGTGCGCTTGCCCTCGGGTGGCGCCATTGTCATCGATCACACCGAGGCGCTAATCTCCATCGACATCAACTCCGCCCGCGCCACCAAGGGTGGGGATATCGAAGAAACCGCGCTCAACACCAACCGGGAGGCCGCCGAAGAGATCGCCCGCCAGTTGCGCCTGCGCGACCTGGGTGGGCTCATCGTCATCGACTTCATCGACATGTCCGCCTCCCGCAACCAGCGCGAGGTGGAAAACACCCTGCGCGAGGCCCTGAAGATGGACCGCGCCCGGGTGCAGATCGGCCGCATCTCCCGCTTCGGCCTGCTGGAGATGTCCCGCCAACGCCTGCGCCCGTCACTGGGTGAATCGGTACAGATCGTCTGCCCGCGCTGCGAGGGCCACGGCACCATCCGTGGCACCGAATCCCTGGCCCTGTCCATCCTGCGCATCATCGAAGAAGACGCCATGAAGGAACAGACCGCACGCATCGTGGTGCAGGTGCCGGTGAACGTGGCCACCTTCCTGCTCAACGAAAAGCGCCAGGATATCAACGAGATCGAACAGCGCCAGGGGGTGAAGATCGTGCTCATCCCCAACCCCAGCTTCGAGACTCCACATTACGACGTACAACGCGAACGGGCCAGCGACCTGCCCCACGACGCCGATTCCCAGGCCAGCTACTCACTGGCAGTGGAGCGCGAAGAGGTCTCGGAATCCCTGGATGACCGCCCCAAGGTAACCGCCGAGGTGCCCGCAGTACAGGGCGTGACCCCCGCCGCACCCGTGCCACAACAGGCACAGACCCCGGCAAGCGATACTTCGCCGGGACTCATCAAACGCTTTCTCAGCACCCTGCTGGGCAATGGTGAGAGCAGCGCAGAAACCCCGGCTGAAAAGCCCGCGCAAAAAACCGAATCCAGCAAACCGACGCAAAGCCGTGGCCGGGGCCGGAGTGGTTCCAGTGGTCGTAGTGGCGGTGGTAATCGTCGTCCTGCCCGTCGCAGCCAAAACCGTGACAACAAGCAGGAAAGCGGACAAGGACGTGGCGCCAGCGCCAAAACCGCTGCCGACAAGTCGGAAAAACCTGCTGACAAACAACAACGCGGCCAACGCAATCGTAATCAGAATAAACCGGCCGAGACGACGGAAGTGACCGGCAGCAGTGAACAAACGGCCGAACAGCGCAGCGAAGGCCAGCAACAAAAGAGCGGCTCGCGTCGCGGTCGTCGCGGCGGACGCCGTCGGCGTCGTGATGGCGGGAACCGCAACCAAGGGGTACAGGCCAATGGCAGCGAGGCCACGGGCACGGAAAGTGGCAATGAACTCAGCACTGAAAAACCCCGTGACACCCAGGCTGAAAACAAAAGCGAAAAGCTGATCGAAAGCAGCAACGCAAGCCAACGCAATGAAAATCGTGGCGAAAGCAAATCCCCTGCTGTGGGCACCAGGTCAGACAGCAAGACTCCCAGCAAGGCTGCCAGCAAGACTGAAAGTGGCGCCAGGGACACGGACAGCACCACCAAACCCCATGAACAAAAGCGTGCTGCTGTAGCCGAACATTCCCCAGGAACATCCGCAACACCAAGCCACACAGCCGCTGATTCAACAATAGCAACCAAAGCCGCCGACGCCAGTGCGGTGGAAAAAAAGGCCGCGGATAAACCGGCAGCAAGCGCATCCACCATAGCAGCCTCAAAGCTGACCCAGGTGGAAACCAAACCTGTCGCCCAGGCAAAATCCGACACACCACCGGCACCGCGGTCGACGCCAGCCGCCCCGGCCCCGGTCAGTGGAGAAACGGCCCCGAAGCAAATGCCTGCAGAAAGCAGCCCGCCGACACCGGCCAGGCCCGTCGCCGCAGCGCAACCACCCGTGCTGCACTCACCGGTCGCCCCGCGCCCGGCCACGAACAAAACAGCTGACAAACCGGCCGGCAAGGCGGATAACAATGACAGCTAATTTACGTTAGACCCTCGAAACGAGCAGTCAACCAAAGCAAAAAAGCCCCGGCCATCAACACTGACCGGGGCTTTTTTTTCCGGCCTTCAAACAGGCCGCAGATTGTGACTGCTGCAGTTTAATCCTGCAGATGACGCAACTGGATATCCTGCAACAGGCCCTCCGCCGCCTCCTCGATCATGTCAAGCACCCGCTCGAAACCCAAAGGGCCGCCATAATAGGGATCCGGCACTTCATCATGCTCGAGATTGGGCGCATAGCTCAAAAACAACTGCAACTTGTGCTCCATCCCTGGCGGGCAAATGTCCTGCAGTCCCTGTTGATTATCCCTGTCCATGGCCAGTACATAATCGAAAACCTCGAAATCCTCGGCCACTGCACGCCGCGCCCGCAACGATGACAAGTCGATTCCCCGCTTTGACGCCGTCTTCTGCGCCCGAGGATCCGGCGGCTCGCCCACGTGATAGGCATGGGTGCCTGCCGAATCGATCTCGATGAGATGCTCAAGACCCGCATCACGCACCTGCTTGGCAAACACCCCCTCCGCCGTCGGCGATCTGCAGATGTTGCCCATGCAGACGAAAAGCACTTTTACTTTTGACATGTTTTTCAATTACTTGATGTGGATTTGGGGTGGATTATAGCACCAAAAACCGACAACAATACGCTACCGACGACTCTGCTCCCGGCCGTCTGCTCGTTTCTTTTTCAATGTCCTCAATAGAAAATTGCATCTCCATATCCAGATGAGATATCTAACTATTCAACGTCATATAAATAACCACGAACATTAATATCAGTGTTGAAATCACCGGTTCGTCCAAATTTCTCATTCAAGTAAGTACGACGTGCTTCTACCGAATCAACACTGTTTGTAACAACTACCTAATTGGTCCAGCTATCGCCTGCCTTGTTCTCTCACAAACATAACCAGCTTCAAGATCATAGTGCCGATCTCGGCTTTCCCATCTTTCAACGCCCTTTGGCTTTCCATTTATATCTTCGAAGCCCTC
>DRKQ01000025.1 GCA_011051685.1 Gammaproteobacteria bacterium | reverse complement strand
GCAGCCAGGGTCGCGGCAAAATGGGTCTGCGCCGTGGCGCTATCCGCCAATACCGGTGTGCTGGGGATTGCCGCCAGCAAGGTGCTGACGCCGGCTTCAGTAGAAATATCAGGAACGCTGAAATCCACGGTTAAACTTGCCGCGGCCGTGGCGGTGGCGGCCGGAATGTTGATACCATTGCTGGGATCGCCGTCATCATCCAATGTCAGCAGCAGACGCACGATGTTGGTGACCACGGGATCAGTTGCATCAGCGGCACCAGAGACCAGCGACAGTGGTGTGACCACCGGACCCGCTGCGGCGGAACCCAATACGTTACCGCCAATGGAAAAGGTCACCGTTTCACCGGGCAAGTAATCATATTCCCCCAGTGCGTTGGTGGTGCCAGAGCGGGTGGCGGTCTCGTAATGCAGGCCACCCACGACACTGTCTTGAAATACGCCGGTGGAGCTTGTGACGGGTGTGGCACCACCCCCGCCGCTGCCACCCCCACCACCACAGGCCGAAAGCAGGAATACCGACGCGCTGAGCGCCAGCAGTTTTTTACTACGCATGGAACCCCCCCGTTGAAAAAGGCGGATGATCCCTTGAGAGGGCGTCCGCCGGAAAATTGACAACGGATTTCATCATACGGGACGGCACAAAAGAAGAAAGTGCAAATTGCCGTTATACGGCCATGAAATCCCTGGCAGGGTGTCCAGTACAGGACAAAGTGTATCCAGCGGGAGTCGTCCCGTTACAGGTGGCGCAGATAAAACAGATACAGGCGCTCGAACTGGTCCTTGACGGTCACCAGTTTGCGCGAGCGGCGGGGGAAGATATTCCAGAACGGCGGCTTGTCGTCGCTGGCGGCATGCAGCCACATGGCGTCGTTTTCCATGTTGAGAATGCAGGACAGTTCGAAACGGTAGGTGTGGGTGGGCGGCTGGCCGTTGAGCACCTGCCGGAGGTTTTTCGCGGCGGCTTGTGAGCGCAGTTGTGCCATGTGGGCCTGGTGGGGCACCCAGGGCGGAGGGTCTTCGTGGTTGCTGCAGTCACCGGCGGCGAACACGTTTTCCAGGCCCTTCACCTGGCCGTACTTGTCCACATCGATGTGCCCGCCTCTGGACACCGGCAGGCAGGATTGGCGCACCCAGTCCGGTGCCTTGATGCCGGGGGTGAACAGCACCAGGTCGGCCCGGCGCAGGCTGCCGTCGGCATCGCGCATGCCGCCTTCGACGAACTCCGCCGGTTCGTAGCCGTAGTCAAGGATCAGGCCGCGTTCCTGCAGGCGGTCGGTGATGGCGCCGGTCTCGCCGGGTTCGATGTTGGGCGAGAAGAAATGAATCTCGAACCTGTCGCGTACGCCCCGTTTTTTCAGCGCGTAGTCCAGCAGGCAGGCGCATTCGTACATCTGGCCGCCACGCCCGGCGACGAAGCCGTCGAGCTTGTTGAGCTTGAAGCCCACGTAGATCACACCTTCATCCAATTGATTCAGCCGGTGCATAAATGCATTCATCTCGTCCGGCCCGCTGCACGGAGAAAAGGTGTGTTCCGCGGTGCCGGGGATATCGTCGGTGCGAAAGGCCGGGCCGATGCCGATGAACAGGGCGTCGTTGGTGTAGCGCCCACGGGTGGTGAGCACGGTGCGGCCGCCGTCCTGGATGTCGACGACCTGGTCGTCGATGAAGCGCACATTGCGCCGCCACAGCCAGGAACGGATGTTGACGGTGATGCTCTCCTTGGTCTTTTTGCCGACGATGAATTCTGGGATGGCGGGGAAATAAATGAAGCGGCCATTACCGATGAGGGTGATCTCGTAACGCGAAAAGATCCGCCGCAGAAAAAAGGTAAAGATTGGGTAGACCGGCAGCACCAGCAGGTAGCTGACGAAGAACAGGGAGGCGAAGCCGTTACCGATAATGGTGATCTTTTTCTTCATGTCTTCCGCCATTCAGTGGGGTTTTATGTCTGCGATATACGCCTGCAACAAAGCCTGCAGGCAATAGAACACGGGGCCGGCTTTACTGCAAGGCGTCCATCATGTCCGGCAGCCACAGGGTAGTCTGGGGAAACAGCATAACCATAAAGAGTGCCAGTAATTGAATGGCCACGAAGGGCAAAATACCGCGATAGATCTGCGGCATGCGCACCTGTGGCGGGGCCGCCGCCTTGAGATAGAACAGCGAGAAGCCGAAGGGCGGCGTCAGGAACGAGGTCTGCAGGTTCATGGCGATGAGTACCGCGAACCACAGCATGTCCACGCCGAGGACGGCGGCGATGGGGGCGAGGATGGGCACCACGATGAAGGTGATCTCGATGAAGTCGAGGAAGAAGCCCAGCAAGAAGATCACCAGCATGCTGACCAGGAGGAAGCCCCACTCGCCACCGGGCAGGCCGGTCATGATCTCCTTCACCAGCACGTCGCCGCCCATGCCACGGAACACCAGGCCGAAGGCGGTGGCGCCGATCAAAATCATGAACACCATGGAGGTCATGCGTGTGGTGGAACGCATGGCCTCGCGCAGATTGGTGAGATTAAGGCGTTTGTGCGAGGCGGCCAGCAGCAGCGCGCCCAGGGCGCCCACTGCGGCGGACTCGGTGGGCGAGGCGATGCCGAAGAAGATGGAGCCCAGCACCGCGAACACCAGCAACAGCGGCGGGATCAGGCTCTTTATCACCGCCGGCAACAGCGCGCCGGCGTCGTCGTCCACCGGCAGGGCCGGGGCCTCGCTGGGGCGCAGCTTGGCGCGGATCAGCACGTAAATAATGAACAGCGCGATGAGCACCAGCCCCGGCGTTACCGCGGCCATGAACAGCCGGCCCACGGGCACGCCCACTACGTCGCCGAGCAGCACCAGGATGATACTGGGCGGGATGATCTGCCCCAGGGTGCCTGAGGCGGCGATGGTGCCGGTGGCCAGCTCCGGTTTGTAACCGTGGCGCAGCATCACCGGCAGGGCGATCACCGCCATGGTCACCACCGTGGCGCCCACCACACCGGTGGTGGCGGCCAGCAGCGCGCCCACCAGGACGATGGATACGCCCATGCCGCCACGCAGGCGGCCGAACAGCCGCGCCATGGTCTCCAGCAGTTCCTCGGCGATGCCGGATTTCTCCAGTACTACGCCCATGAACACGAACAGGGGCACGGCGATAAGGGTAAAGTTGGTCATGATGCCCCAGATGCGCAGGGGCAGCAGGTTGAAGAAGTCCAGCCCGAGGAAGATGCCGCCGAACAGCAGTGCCACCGCGCCCAGGGTGAAGGCCACCGGGTAGCCAACGAGCAGCAGGGCGACCGCCGCCGCCAGCATTACCAGCGCCCAGGTTTCCATCAGGCCTGGGCCTCGTCGTTATCCGTTGCGGCGGCTTTGTGCTTGCCTAACAGGATTTGTGCGCTGCGTAGTATGTGGGCGATGCCCTGCAACAGCAGCAGTCCGAAGGCCAGCGGGATGGTGGCCTTGAGCAGGAAGCGGTATGGCAGCCCACCGGGATCGGGGGACCCCTCGTGCATGGCAAAGGCGGTCTCCACGAAGGGATAGGAGCTGACGATGATCAGCAGGCAGAAGGGAATCAGCAGGAACACCCCACCCAGCAGGTCGATCCAGGCGCGACCACGGTCGCTGACCCGGCGACTGTGATAGAAAATATCCACCCGCACATGGCCGTCGTGCTTGAAGGTGTAGGCCGCCCCCAGCAGGAACAGCAAGGCGAACAGGTGCCACTCCAGCTCCTGCAGGGCCACGGAGCCGGCCTGGAACAGGTAGCGCATGGCCACGTCGTAGGCGATCAGCAGCACCATGGCCAGCACCAGCCAGGACACGGAACGGCCGACCCATTCGGCGATGGTCTCGATCCAGTTGATGAGTGGGCTGCGATGTGACAAGGGGTGAGTATCCAATGCGGTGAAGAAAGGCGCAATTCTAAAGGCCTGGCGGGTGTAAACCAACTGCAGCATCTATTTTGCCCTGGCGAGAGCCAGGTTGTGGCCCTAAAGAAATACCCCATTTCCGCCGATGGCCTCTTGGACTATGCTCCGAGTCACGCGACCCAAGGCGTTACCGGGGTGTTTGCACAAATACCGTATCTACTGGAGATGATGATGAAACGACTGATGACAGCCACGGCCCTGGCCGTCGCCGCTACCTTGACCCACGCCGACCCTATTTATCACCCACCGGGCCCCAACCTCACCTACGGTGCAGTGAGTAACGGGCAGACCATCATGTCCGACATCACCAACCCGGCGGCCGGCGCAGCGGTGTTGGAAAAAGAAGGTAACCAGTACCGCTTCGGGATTTTGAGTTCCATTGGTGTGGGGGTGGAGTTTGGTCAGGTGGACGGACTTTTTGAGAGTCTGGACCAACAGGCCAATGCCTTCGATCTCAATGGTGTCAGCATCAATAATCTCGCCGACGTGGCCAACAGTGTCAATGATCAGGTGAATGCGATAAACAGTATTCTTAGAGAGATCGAAGACAAGGGCTATGCCAAGATATTTGGGAGTGCTCACCTGCCCATTATGCCGTTGGTGGTGGCCCACAAGGCCCTGGGTGGCAGCATTGTACTGGATGTGAATGGCAGTGTTGAAGCCAAGGTGCTGGCCTTGCAGGATGATATCCTGTTTGATGCAAATCTTTACGACCCTTTGGGCCCGGCGGTACAAACCATTGGTGATGTCACCATTGACACCAACCAGGGAACCCTACAGGTGGATAATGACACCACGCTGGTGGCCAAGGCGGCTAAGACAGTTGAGCTGGCAATGGGTTATAGTCGTCCGATATTCAAGACCGATGACGCCATGCTTTATGGTGGACTACGCGGGCGGTATTACAAGGTTGAATTGGGACGAACCACCACGCGTCTCGGTGATCTCAGTTCAGGTTCACAGGATGTGTTTGATAATGCCACGGATGTGACCTTCAGTTCAGACACAGGTTTTGGACTGGATGCCGGAGTGTTGTGGGTCAGCAAGCATTACCGCGCCGGCGCCACGCTGACAAATATCAATGAACCAAGTTTTGACTATGGACCGCTGGATCTTTCCGCCTATGACATGAGTCGTTCCGTGGGTCAGCGTCTGGCGGCAGGCGAAACCTACACTATGGAGAAGCAATTACAACTGGAAGCTGCACTGTTCACGGAGAACCAGAATTGGGTGATATCTGCTGGTTTTGACGCCAATGCCGTGAAAGACGCACTGGGAGATGAATACCAATGGGCCACGGTGAGTGCCGCCTATGCCACGGACACCTGGTGGTTACCGGGTTTGCGGGCGGGTCTGCGCAAAAATATGGCGGGAACGGAGATTGATTATTTGTCTGTTGGCGCCACTTTGGCCATGGTCAATATCGATGTGGCCTGGAGTTCGGATAAAGTCACCATTGAAGGCAACACCGTGCCCCGCGGTGCGATGATCAACCTGGGCCTGGAAGTAAGCTTTTAGTCCGCGGGGGAGAAGAGCGAAGATACATGGGAAAAGTAATTCCCTTTCATCTTTACCCTTTTCCTTTTCCTCTGCCTTTAATCAGAACTGCAAGCCAAATTGGGCGGCAACGCCCTCCCCTTCATCGCCGTTGAATGCGGCGATGTCTATTTGCAGTAGATCGATGTTCAGGCCAATGCCGGCAGCGCCGTATTCCGCCTCGTTGCCCGTAAGGTTTTGCTGGTAGCCGGCGCGCAGGGTCAGCCATTTCCAGGCCTGCCACTCCCAGCCCAGGGCGGCGATCTGTGAGGGCAGGTCAAATCCCACTGGCTTGTTTTCCAGCAGGTCGATATCCAGTTCAAACACCGTGTAGCGGCTTTGGTAAGCAAAGCCGGCGCGTACCTGGGGTTCGATGCGGAAGGATTCGCCGCTGTTACCGTATTGGAAATTTGCGGGAATAATATTTTTCGCCACCAGGCCCAGTTTCCAGACGCCAAACTCCTTTAACAGGCCGATGTCAAAGCTGAACTGGCTGCCGTTTGCACTGTTGCTGTGGCTGATATCAATATCGGCGCTGGTCAGTGGCTCGCTGTAGCCGTAGCCGGAGACCAGCAGAAATTTCGCATTGACGCCTACGGCAAGATTGCGTTTCCAGGGGCGATCCGCTTCGAGTAGCTTGGCCATGCCGACGCCATTTTCCACGATGCGCAGTCCCCGTTGAGCCAGGGTGGAATTATAGACAGGAGGGCTGGCGGCGAGGTTGTCGCCACCGATTACCGGTTTGGCCGTTGATGCCTCATAGACATTGAAAAAGGCGGCGCCACTGAGAATGCGACTGGGTATGGCAAGTGCCAGAGCCGTGTTTTTGCTGGTGCTGTATTGACTGCCATTCAGCGCGTCGAGATAGCCCTGTACCTGTGTCTGGTTGATGGGGTTTGAGTTAGTGGCTTGTTGGAATGTATCAAGTGTGTCTTTCACGTTGTCCGGGTCGCTGCGAAACCGGCCCAAGGTGGGTACCAGGGCAAACCATTCGTGGATCTCTTCAGCTGTGGTTAACAAGGCCGGGTTGTTGAAGACGGCAAACTGGCTGCCAGTGGCGACACCTGCTCCACCCATGGCCATGGTGCGTGCATCAAAAACACCAAAGGGCAATGCATTGACCGTCTGTGTCATCAGACCTAAGAGGAACGCAAGCAGGCCGCGAGGCAGCCAGTGGGAGTGATTTTTTGTGTCGAAGAGGTTCCTGTTCATTTCCCTGCCTTGTCTACTCCAGAAAGTCCAGCACGGTATCCAGTCCGCCAAATTGTATGGAGACATCGGCCTGTGTACGAACAGTGGGTTTGGCGTGATAGGCCACCCCCAGTCCCGCCAGGCTGAGCATCTTCAGGTCATTGGCGCCGTCACCCACGGCGATCACCTGTTGCAGGCTGATGTGCATTTCATTGCACAGTTGCTGCAAAAAGGCCGCCTTGGCCTCGGCGCCGACGATCTCCCCTTCCACGTGGCCTTCGAGCTTGCCGTCTTTCTTGGCCAGCACGTTGGCCAGGGTGAAATCGATCTGCAGGCGCTGTTGTAGGCGCTCGGTGAAAAAGGTAAAGCCGCCGGAGACCAGGGCCATTTTGATGCCGTGGGCCTTGAGGCCGGCGATGAGGGTCTCGGCGCCGGGATTGAGCCGCAGGCACTCGTCGTAGACGTGTTGCAGGGCAGAGACATCCAGCCCTTTGAGCAGAGCCACGCGTTTTTTCAGAGAGGCGGCAAAGTCCAGCTCGCCGCGCATGGCGGCTTCGGTGATGGCGCTGACCTGGGGTTTGACGCCCACGAAGTCGGCGATCTCATCTACGCATTCGATATTGATGAGGGTGGAGTCCATATCGGTGATGAGCAGGCGCACCGTCTGTGGCTCAAAATCCGCCGGCAGGGTGTTGATGTCCAGCTGGCAGGTCTCGCGCAGGGCATCCAGGGTCGCAGGGCTTGGCGTGTGCTCATGCTCAACGCGAAAGTGCCGGGCATAGGCCACCGGCTCGCCGCCCAGGGCCTGGGTGATGTGCTGAATTTGGTGTTCAGTAAGTGCAGGGCTATGGATGAGAGTGGTGGGCATGGGATGTGGCATTGTTAATGTGTGTTTCGAGTAGTGTAACCGCCCAGGGCCGGCAAGCCCACCGCAGGCTTAACGGCACTGGCTGAGCAGGCGATCGACCATGCCCCTGGCCTGTGACTGATAGCCGCCGCCAAACAGGTTGAAGTGGTTGAGTATGTGGTAGAGGTTGTAGAGCGTCTTGCGCGTGGCGTAGCCGGAATCCAGGGGCCAGGCGGCGTTGTAGGCGGCATAAAACTCGGTGGGGAAGCCGCCGAACAATTCGCTCATGGCCAGGTCGGTTTCACGATCCCCAAAATACACCGCGGGATCGAAGATCACCGGTTGGCCGGCATCGTCGTAGGCGTAATTGCCGGACCACAGGTCGCCGTGCAGCAGCGAGGGTATCGGTTTGTAATCACTGAAAAAGGCCGGCAGGCTGTCGCAGAGGGCCTCTCCAGCCGTGAGCAATGGGCGCCCTACCCCGTTGCGAGCCGCCAGTGCCAGTTGTGGTCGCAGGCGCTGTTCGGCCCAGAAATCCGCCCAGTCATCACGCCAGTTATTGTATTGGGGGGTACTGCCGATGGTGTTGTCCTGTTGCCAGCCGAAACGCGGCGCCTGGCTGCGGTGCATGGCCGCCAGTTTCTCGCCCAGGAGGATGGCATCACCCCGTCCCGAGAGGGGGATGTATTCCATGAGCAGGTAGGCATCCCGCCCCGCCACACCAGCGCAGAGAGGTATGGGCACCCGCAGGCTGTGGCTGTCTGCCAGGGCCTGCAGGCCTGCGGCCTCGGCCTCGAACATGCCGAGGTTTTGTGCGTGGTTGAGCTTGAGAAAGAAGTGGCGCTGTTCACCCTGCTGTTCCCCTGGGATAACGAAGGCTGCATTGATGCAGCCGCCTCCCGCGCTTTGTGGCTGGCGACTATCCAAGTACACGCCGGCAGCCTGTGAGACCTGCTCTGTAATGGATTGCCAATCGGGCATGGGGCTCCCAGCTCAACGAGATGCTACGTTATTCCCTGTGTTTTGCATTGCGCTTGTTTTCTTCGGCCCGGGTGTGAAAATCCACCAGTCCGGCAGCGCATAAGTGTTAACAGGCCCTAGCATAACCTTATTTATATATTTGCCGTACCTATTTAAGGTGGATTCTAGCTTATCCGTGCTAAGCGACTGCCTGCAATAGGCGAAGTCTGTTTATCCACAAATCCTGTGGATAACTTTGTGTATAAATTGAGGAAAGCATTACCCCGACCCGGGATTTGTTACTGTTTTGTTAAAATGGTCAAAAAACAGGCGTGCTATTTTATTTAATAAAAACAGACGGTTATGTTTTTGGTTTGGGCTGGGTGTCAATAAACTGTAGGCGTTCAGAGATTGCTCAACGGATGTGAAACATCTTGTGTATAAGGTTCCACGGCAGAGGGCGTGGAATATACGTTCAGGCCAAAAAAAACCAGCACCCCATGCGGGGCGCTGGCCTTTTCATATCCAATGTGCCGGTTTTAAAGGCTCAGGACGAAGTCCACCAGCTTGGCGATGTTGTCGTCAGACACACGGGGTGAGTAAGGGGGCATGGGAGCGCCACCGGTCACCTTGGTCCAGTTACCCTTGCCACCCTTTTTCACTTTGGCGATCAGGCGGTCTTTGGCGCCGGCGTCACCTTTGTACTTGGCGGCCACGTCCTTCCACGCAGGACCAACGATCTTCTTCTCAACGCTGTGGCAAGCCAGGCAGCCGCTTTTCTTGGCGAGGGCCAGATCAGCAGAGGCTTGACCAGAAACAAACAGAGCAGCAGCAGCTGCAGGAACCATTAACCATTTCGCTTTCATTAGGATTTCCCCTTGATGTCTATACTAGTTTTTTAATTAAAAAAGGTGGATGAAAGAACGCGTAAACGTGCTGGGTATGCCTCGCAGCTGCCCGCAGGAATTAATGCACGCCCCCCTCTCTTCCCTATTACCTTCTTCTACCTTCTTCTTTATTCAGAGTAGCGTGGTGACGCAGGCTTGCGCCGGTCCCTCACCCTCTTCACTTCAGGTAACCGGCCGCTACTCTGCGTGCTGCCGTAACCTTAGGGGCGTTTTTATGCCATTGGCTTGGCCCGCTGTCAAGTTCAGCGAGGGTTCAGGATAGGGTGTGTAGGCAGGCTGCTTGCCCATAATGACCTGTTTTCACCACTTTTTGATGACCCAGGCCGGGATCAGCAGGTCGGAGTCTATATCATTCTTGCGGGTTTCGAGGTTGCCGTCGCCGTCGCTGTCCACAAGGTAATAGGGAACCCCATGGCGTGGATTGATGCGTATGGCATAAAGTTGGCCGTTAACACGCAATTCTTCAATGATGTCGGATTTGCCTCCTTCGATGGTGACTTCGCCGGAACTCTCCGGCTCTTCGGCCAGTACGCTGGGGGGAAAAAAACCCAACCCGGCACACAGACTGACGGGGAGCAATAGGGTGGTCAATTTGGGAAACGGCATATATAAAATCTCACAACGGCAGGGATGTGTGCGTAATGTGTACGTAAAAGTCTGACTCCAAAAATCATTCATGGTGCCGTGGGCCAAAACAACCGATAATCGCCCTCGACCTGAAACCCATTCTAAGCCAATCAAGACCAACTCGCACCATGAAAGAAAAGCAGCCCCTGATCCTTGTTGATGGTTCCTCATATCTGTACCGGGCGTTTCATGCCATGCCCGCACTGACTAATTCCAAGGGCCGGCCCACAGGGGCGGTGTATGGGGTGATCAATATGCTGCGGCGCCTGCTCAAGGATTTTCATCCACAGTACATGGCCATGGTCTTCGATGCCAAGGGCAAGACCTTTCGTGACGAGCTGTACCCCGAGTACAAGGCCCATCGTCCGCCCATGCCCGAGGAGCTGCGGGAACAGATCGAACCCCTACACGCCATTGTCGAGGCCATGGGCCTGCCCATGCTCATCATCGATGGTGTGGAGGCCGACGATGTCATCGGCACTCTGTGCCGGCAGGCCACGGAACAGGGCAGGGACTGCGTGGTGTCCACCGGTGACAAGGACATGGCGCAACTGGTGAATGAGCACGTTACGTTGATGAACACCATGGACAACACCACCCTGGACCCGCACAGCGTGGTGGAAAAGTTTGGCATCCCGCCGGAGCGTATCGTGGATTATCTTGCCCTTGTTGGCGATAGCGTAGATAACATTCCCGGTGTGCCCAAGGTGGGGCCCAAGACTGCGGTGAAGTGGCTCAAGGAATACGGTTCACTGGATGGCATCATCGAAAACGCCGACAAGATCAAGGGCAAGGTGGGAGAAAATCTGCGGGACTCGCTGGATCAACTGCCACTGTCGAAGGAGTTGGCCACCATCAAGTGTGATGTGCCGCTGGACGTCGGACCTTCCGATCTCAGGCTGCGGGAGCCGGATACGCAACGCCTGAAAGAGTTGAACGGCGACATGGAATTCAAAACCTGGTTGTCGGAGTTGTTGTCCAATGACTCTGGGCAGGAGGAGGGAACAGACGTAAACGGTTCCGGCACTGAGATTGCAGTTGAATACGACATTATTCTGGACAAAAAATCACTCGATGGCTGGCTGAAAAAGCTTCGCCAGGCCGAGTTGTTTGCCTTTGATACAGAGACCACCAGTCTGGATTACATGCAGGCGGAGGTGGTTGGTGTGTCCTTCTCCATTAGCCCGGGAGAGGCGGCTTATCTGCCCATGGCTCACCAAGTGACACTTGAAGATAGTCTGGCCGAGCAACAACTGGATCGCAATTTCGTGTTAGAGGAGTTGCGTCCGTTGCTGGAGGATGAGGCGCAGGCCAAGGTTGGGCAGAATCTCAAATACGACATGAGCGTACTGGCCAATCATGGTATTGCTCTGCGTGGCGTAGCCTTCGATACCATGCTGGAATCCTACGTGCTGGATAGCACTGCCACGCGCCATGATATGGACTCCCTGGCGCTCAAGTACCTGCAACGCAACACCATTCACTACGAAGACGTGGCGGGCAAGGGCGCCAAGCAGGTGAGTTTCGATCAGGTGCCCATCGGAACCGCCGGGCCTTATGCCGCCGAAGATGCCGACGTGACCCTGCAGCTGCATCAGGTGCTCTGGCCCCAACTGGAAAAAGAGCCCCGTCTGGAAAAACTGTTTCGCACCATCGAGATGCCGCTGGTGCCTGTGTTGTCACGCATCGAGCGCAATGGGGTGTTGATCGACGCCGAGATGCTGGCCCGGCAGGGTGAGGAGCTGGAACAGCGCATGGCAGAGATTCAAGAGGAGGCCTATGCCATCGCCGGTGAGGAATTCAATCTTGGTTCACCCAAGCAGATCCAGAAAATTCTGTTCGAAAAACTCGAGCTGCCGGTGCTGAAAAAGACCCCCAAGGGGGCGCCGTCCACCGCCGAAGAGGTGTTGGTGGAACTGGCCCACGACTATCCCTTGCCCAAACTGATTCTCGACTACCGGGGCATGAGCAAGCTCAAGTCCACCTATACCGACAAGTTACCCGAACGCATCGATCCTGGCACCGGTCGGGTGCACACCTCCTATCATCAAGCGGTGGCCAGTACCGGGCGGTTGTCTTCCTCCGACCCCAACCTGCAAAACATCCCGGTGCGCACCGCCGAGGGGCGGCGTATCCGCCAGGCCTTCATTGCACCACCGGGGAGTTCCATTCTCGCCGCCGACTATTCGCAGATCGAGTTGCGCATCATGGCCCATCTGTCCGGCGACAAGGGCCTGCTCAAGGCCTTCGCCGCGGGGGAGGACATCCACCGCGCCACCGCCGCCGAGGTGTTCGGTGTGCCCCTGGATGCGGTGGACAGCGAGCAGCGGCGCCGCGCCAAGGCCATCAATTTTGGCCTGATCTACGGCATGTCGGCCTTCGGCCTGGCACGACAGCTGGACATTGGCCGGGCCGAGGCCCAGGAATATGTTGATCTATACTTCGAGCGCTACCCCGGCGTGAAAAAGTTTATGGACGAGACCCGCGAACAGGCCCGCCAACAGGGCTACGTGGAGACCGTGTTCGGCCGCCGTTTGTACCTGCCGGACATCAATCACCGCAACGGCCAGCGTCGCCAGTACGCCGAACGCACCGCCATCAATGCGCCCATGCAAGGTACGGCGGCGGATATCATCAAGCGGGCGATGATTGCCGTGGACGACTGGATTGGATCCGCCGGCCTGGACATCAAGCTGATCATGCAGGTACACGATGAACTGGTGTTCGAGATTCGCAATGGGCAGATTGACGCAGCCCGGGCTGAGATTGATCAGTTGATGACCAATGTGGCCGATCTCAAGGTGCCCCTGGTGGTGGGCATGGGCGTGGGCCGTAACTGGGATGAGGCCCATTGAGTGGGTTTTCGTGCGTATTGAAAATTAATTTCAGGCTGAATGAAACTTTTCAGGAGAGGATCCGTCTCAGGGTATGAGCAGGCGCGACGTCTGCTTCCCGCTTCCCTCCCTAGCGGGTACGTAAGCCCGGTGTCCCCAACGCCGGGCATTTTTGCCCCGGCACCGCTCCCTCATTTGATGAGTGTTCCGGGGTTTTTTTATGTCTGTGATTCATGCCTGGCTGAATTCCAGCCAGTTATCCAGTACCCGGTATACTTCGTCGAGCCCCGTGCCTTTTAGCGCGGAAAACAACTGCACATTGCACAGTCCCTCCGGCGCCTGATCCGTCAGCACACGGCGCACTCGGAGCAGGGTATTCTGTGCCGCACCGCGCTTGAGCTTGTCCGCCTTGGTAAGCAGCACATGCACCGGCATTCCCACCTCCCAGCACCAGTCCAACAATTGCTGATCCGCATCCTTGAGCGGGTGGCGCACATCCATGAGCAGGATCAGCCCCCGCAGGGCCTGACGCTCAGCCAGATAGGCCTCCATGGTTTTTTGCCAGCGACGCTTGACCTCCTCGGCCACCTTGGCATAGCCATAGCCGGGCAGATCCACCAGGTGGCGATGCCCATCCAGGGCAAAGAGATTGATAAGCTGGGTGCGTCCTGGGGTTTTGGAGGTACGGGCCAATGACTTTTGTCCACACAAGCGGTTGATTGCGCTGGATTTCCCTGCATTGGAACGGCCGGCGAAGGCCACCTCGGGGCCGCTGTCTCGGGGTAGCTGGTCGAGCCGGGCGGCGCTGGTTTCGAAGTAGGCTGCCCGGTAACGTTCGGCGGAGCGGGACTTGGTGGAAGGCGGAGAGGGCACAGATAATGGCGTTTGATGTTTGGAGAGTAAATCCGGGTTTCAGTGGAGGATTGGCATTTTTTTACTGGCTGCAATAACCTAGGAGGATAGTCTGTTCAGGATGGCGGCTGAGATGGGGCTCCAGCACGCAGACTTTACCAAACAATAAAGCAAACGCAAAAAACGTGGGATGCGAAATATGCTAACTAAAACCAAAAGCAATGGGATTCTATTGATACTGATCATTGGGGTGTCTATGATACTCGGGCCTTTTGGCGGCGTGTACGCAAAAGGCAATATCAAGGCAGGCAGTGAGAAGGCCCGTGCCTGTCAGGTCTGTCACGGCAAGGGTGGCCACAGCACCAAGGAGACTTACCCCGTTTTGGCCGGCCAGCATGCGGCCTATATTCGCAAGCAGTTGCACGCATTTCGTGATGGCACACGCAAGGATCCCATTATGAATGGTATGGCGGCACCCTTGAGCGATCAGGATATCGAGGACGTTGCGGCCTTTTTTCAGAGCAATGGCCCTTTTGGCGCCGGGCGCTGACACGAACCGTGACGCCTGCGCCACTGGCAGCGCCGGGCCTACAGACTACACTTAGGGCGCGAAGCCTGGATACCTGACAGCAGGTCAAGTCCTTTCACACTGGAGATTGCACCATGACACTATTACGCCTTGTTCTATTTTTGTTAATCAGTATTCCCGTATATTCTTATGCGGCTACCGGCGAGGGAAGTGTTGAGCAAGGGCAGGTGACGTCGGGTACCTGCCAGGGTTGTCATGGCCCGGACGGCAACAGCTTCAGTCCTGACTGGCCGAATCTTGCCAGTCAGAACGCCAATTATCTGTCCAAACAGATCCACGATTTCCAGTCCGGTGCTCGCAAGGATCCCACCATGAGCAGCATGGTCACAGGCTTGGAGGAAGGGGATATTGCGGATATTGCCGCCTACTTTGCGGCCCAGCAGGTAAAGGGGGATCCGGCCTCGCAGTCTTCCCTGGGTAAAAAACTCTACCTGGGGGGTAACCGTTATACTCACGTACCTGCCTGCGCCGGTTGTCACGGACCCAATGGCGCAGGCAATGGACCGGGGGCCATTCCTCACCTGGCAGGCCAGAAGTCGGCCTACACCACCAAGGCCTTGAAAGACTTCAAGAGCGGTGCGCGCAGCAATGACCGCAACCAGATCATGCGGGACATCGCGTCAAAGATGACCGAACAGGAAATCGATGCCGTGGCGTCCTTCCTCGCCGGCCTGGGCGCCAAATAGTTTTCTCTGTTGAACGGGAGCTGGTTGGCTATTTGCGCCCTGGTGCGTAGAGATAGCTGTTAAAGGTGGAGATGTCCTGGCTGGCCTGGCGGAACAGGTGATCCAGGCTGACGATGGCGTGCTCCAGCAGGTTCACCGCGATGTACGGGTGTTCCACACGCAGGCGCTTGTACATGGCGCGGGTCAGTTTCAGCAGGCGGGTGTTGTCCTTCAGCGCCTTGGCGCGCACCGAGCGGGGGTTGCGGTCGAAAAAGGACATCTCGCCCATGAGCTCCCCGGCCTTGATCACGCCCACCTGGGTCTCGGTCTTGTCCCCGGCGTAGAGCGCCGCCTCGCCCTCGATGACGAAATACAGCGCCTCACCCACCTCACCGATCTCGGCGATGACGTCACCCTTGTTAAAGGTCACCAGCTCGGTGTAATCGATCAGCGTCATGACTTCCTTGACGGTCAGCGATTCACACAGGTATTGCTGATTTAAAAACTGCGCCAGATCGATCTTTTCGGAGACCATGGGGTCATACTCCTTGCGTTGGGTCCATTAAAGTGGATGGTTAGTGGTTTGGAATGCGTTGAGCGCATAGCATAAACCATCAACGGGTCAACGAGAATCGTTGTGCGCCGCCCACGCTGTTTCATTGCGTTCAATCTGTGATTTGGATAGGCTCACGCGCAACATCGAAGAATAAACAAGAGGTCGACTTCATGAAAAAAACAACATCACGCATGTTTGCCGCCTTGGCGCTTTTGCTGGCGGCATGGGCTGGTGCCAGCAACGCGCTGGCCGCTGAAGGCTATGAACTGGTCACACCACCCCAGCCCACCACCGCAGAGAAGGGTCAGGTGGAGGTGGTGGAACTGTTCTGGTATGGCTGTCCACACTGCTATCGTCTCGAGCCCTACGTGGAACGCTGGCTCAAGCGCAAGCCGAAGAACGTCAAGTTCGTGCGCATGCCCGGCATGTTCCGTCCCAGCTGGGAGATTCACGGCCGCGCCTATTACACCGCGGAAATCCTCGGCGTGGTGGACAAGATACACCGGCCCATGTTCGAGGCCATCCATGAACGCAAGCAGCGTATGAACACCGAGGCCGCCATCATGGCCCTGTTCAAGCAGCATGGGGTGAGCGAAAAAGACTTCAAGCGGGTGTTCCACTCCTTTGCCGTGGAGACCAAGATCCGCCGCGCCAAGGACATGGGCCGTCGCTACGGCGCCCGTGGCGTGCCGGCGTTGATCGTCAATGGCAAGTACCGCACCGGTGCCCAGGAGGCCGGCGGCAACGCCCGGGTCTTCAAGGTGGTCAACCAATTGGTGAAGAAAGAGAGCTAGCCGCCGCGTCGCGGTGATGGCGCGAGCATCACCCGACCCGCCGTCCGCGCCATGAAAGCCGCCGAACTCTTCGTCCGTTGCCTGGAAAACGAAGGTGTGGAATACATCTTCGGCATCCCCGGCGAGGAAAACCTCGACGTGATGGACGCCCTGCTGGATTCCAGGATCCAGTTCATCGCCACCCGTCACGAGCAGGGCGCGGCCTTCATGGCCGATGTCTACGGCCGGCTCACCGGCCGCGCCGGGGTGTGCATGGCCACCCTGGGCCCTGGCGCAACCAACCTGATCACCGGCGTGGCCGACGCCAATATGGACCATGCGCCCCTGGTGGCCATCGCCGGCCAGGCCGACACCCACCGCCTGCACAAGGAATCCCACCAGGTGCTGGATCTGGAGCAGTT
>DRKQ01000024.1 GCA_011051685.1 Gammaproteobacteria bacterium | reverse complement strand
GCGGTTTGCACAGGCGAAGCAATTATTTGCACAAAAGCGGTACGGTCAAGCGGCAGCGCTGTTGCTGCCGCTGGCACAACAGGGTTATCTGGATGCGCAGTACAGTATTGGTTACATGTACCATTACGGCCTGGGTTTGCCGCGTAATGAGAAGGAGGCCATCCGCTGGATTACCCTGGCCGCTGCCCGGGGGCATCCCCTGGCCAGGGAGGCCCTGGCGCGTATCAATACCATGGAGGACCGGCAGGGTATTCTGGCAGAGCCGGGGAGAAAACGCTGAGCATAAACAACGGGGCGTATGGCCCCGTTTGTTTTGTTGCGTCTGTGGAAGGCTTATCAAAAAACCATGCCAAAGTGGATGCGCAAATTGCTGGCATCGAGTGTGCTTGAACCGATCTCGTAGTCTACGTTGGTGTATCGGGCACCCCAGAACAGAATGTCTGTCCACTGGTGGCGCAACTCCAGCACCAGGCCAAGGGCATCATCAAAATTGGCGGTGCCACAGCCGGTGCCGTCAACACACAGTTCCCATTTCGGATTGAGAAAGTAGGCAAGCCCTGCGCCAAGCCGCAGATTGTCTATCTTGTAGAAGGCTACGGCATCCACGGGGATGACGCTGACGGTGGAATCGCCATTGGGCCCGGTAAATTCCACCGTATCGAATTTGTAGCCCAGGGAAATCTGATACATCAGTTCACTGTGGTCGGGTTCAAACATTACCCCGGCGCCGGCGTAGATAAATCCACCGGCATCCAGGTCTTCACCGGTTGTGCTCACCAGGGTTTCACCACCAAAGGCGAAGCCGCCGATAATAAATGGTTTGGCGGTGTCCGCTGAAGCCAATGTAGGCATACCCGTGAGGCAAAATAGGGCCAGCAGAGTCTGGGTGATTTTGTTGATTTTTTGGAAACGCATATTAACTCCTGTTTGTTTGCGTAGGTGAGTAGGTTGAAGGCTGATGGAGTGAGGTTAATCAATCTCGACGTATATGCCCAGAAAATAAAATGGGATTACGTCGCAAAAGTCACTCTGTCACAAACAAGGCAAGCAGGTCGTCGAGAAAACGTTGTCCCTTTTCCGTGGCCTGGATATGCCGGGCGCTGCGTTGCAACAGGCCGGCCTGTTCAGCCTGCACGAGAGGTTTGTCCACCAGGGAGAGCTGCTGACCGGTGTGCGCGATGAACAGGCCGGTGTCAAAACCCTCCTTGAGGCGCAGCGCATTCATCATGAATTCCAGCCCCACCTCCTGGCGGGTCAATGGGCGTTCGCTTTGAATACCCCGGGGTGTGCCTGCGCTGTCCATGTAGGTCCGGGGCTGGCGCTGCTTGGCCAGGCGGGTGATGGTTTGCTGTGAGGCGTCGGTGATTTTTCCATGGGCACCGGCGCCAATTCCCAGGTAGTCGCCGAACTGCCAGTAGTTGAGGTTGTGCGCACATTGGTGTTTTTCTTTGGCGTAGGCGGAGACCTCGTATTGTGCATAACCGGCCTTTGCCAGTTGGCCTTGCCCGGCCTGTTGCATCGCCCAGGTCAGGTCATTGTCGGGCAGCACCGGTGGCTGGGCGTGGAACAGGGTGTTGGGTTCCAGGGTGAGTTGGTAATAGGAGATGTGCGAGGGTTCGAGATCGATGGCGGTGGCCACGTCTTCGCTGGCCTGGTCGTGCGTTTGCTGGGGCAGGGCGAACATCAGGTCCAGATTGAAATTGTCGAAACCGGCGGCATGGGCCATCTCGGCGGCCTTGATAGCCTCAGCGCGACCGTGGATGCGCCCCAGGCGTTGCAGGGCCTCATTCTGAAAGCTCTGCACGCCGATGGACAGGCGGTTGATGCCCAGCGCCCGGTATTCGCGGAACTTTGCCTGCTCCGCGGAGCCGGGGTTGGCCTCCAGGGTGATCTCGGCATCGGCCTGGATTGACAGTCGTGCGCGCATGCCGGAGAGCAGTTTATCCAGGGCCTCGGGGGAAAACAGGCTGGGTGTGCCGCCACCGATGAACACGCTGATCACCCGCCGGCCCCACACCCGGGGCAGATTCTGTTCCAGGTCACGCAGCAGGGCGTCGACGTAGGCATCTTCCGGCAGCCCGTCTTTCAGCGTATGGGAATTCAACGCATGGGAATTAAAATCGCAGTACGGGCACTTGCGTACGCACCAGGGCAGGTGAACATACAGGGACAGGGGCGGTAGACGGGTGAACTGAAACATAGTGAGGTCGGGGAATGTCGGGCGTGGTATTTTAGGCGCTGGGCCGATGCGCGGCCAGTGTAATCCAGCGAATTCTGACAGTGAGCCGAGATGCCAACCTGCCGAAAACACCAGCCCAATGATTTACAGACCATCCCCGGTGTGGGTCCGTCCATTGCCACGGATTTGCAGGCCCTGGGCGTGGACAGCGTGGCTGACCTGCGTGGGCGCAATGCCGAGACCCTGTATCAGCAGCTTTGCGAACTGCGCGGTGCGCACATCGACCGTTGCGTATTATATGTGTTTCGCTGCGCCGTCTATTTCGCCACCCACGATCAGCACGAGGCGCAAAAGCTCAAGTGGTGGTACTGGAAAGATCGGGCATGAGTCGCCTGCAAGTGAACGAACTGCGCACCCACGGCCGCGGCCCCTACTCCCTGTACATCGCCGACGGTGAGTGCGTCAGCCTGCGCGGTCCCTCGGGGGCCGGCAAGTCCCTGCTGCTGCGCGCCATCGCCGATCTGGATCCCCACCAGGGCCAGGTGCAACTGGATGATACCCCCTGCACACAGATCCCCGCCCCCCAGTGGCGCCGCAGGGTGAGCCTGTTGCCGGCAGAAAGCCAGTGGTGGGCGGACGAAGTGGGCGCTCACTTTGCTGGCCGGGAGTGCCCCTGGCTGAGGCCCCTGGGCTTTGGCCCGGAGGTTATGGGCTGGCAGGTGAGCCGCCTGTCCAGTGGCGAAAAACAGCGCCTGGCCCTGGCGCGTGCCCTGATGAACCGGCCCCAGGCGCTGTTGCTGGACGAACCCACCGCCAGCCTGGATGCGGCCAATGTGGCCGCGGTGGAGCGGCTCGTCGCCGGCTACCGCACCGACACAGGTGCCGCCGTGCTCTGGGTGAGCCACGATGCCGCCCAGGCGGAACGGGTGGGGGCGCGTCATCTATGGCTGACCGCCACAGGTTTCGAGGAGGATAGGCCATGATCACCCTCAGCGCACTGGATCTCTCCCTCGCCGCCTGTCTGGTGCTGGCCCTGGCGGCCCTCAGCTGGCGTATGAGACTGGGCCTCAGCGGCCAGCTATTGGTGGCTGCGGCCCGTACCGTGGTGCAGCTGTTGCTGGTGGGCCTGGTGCTCAAGGCCCTGTTCGCCCATGTGCATCTGTTGTGGATCGGCGGTATCTCGCTGGTCATGTTGCTGGCCGCCGGGCGCGAGGTAATGGCCCGCCAGCAGCGGCGTTTCACCGGCGGTTGGGGCTTCGGCCTGGGTACCGGGGCCATGTTCGTGTCCTCCTTTGCCATTGCCATACTTACCCTGGTGACTATCATCGGCGCTGATCCCTGGTACGAACCACAGTACGCCGTGCCACTGCTGGGCATGTTACTGGGCAATACCATGAACGGCATCGCCCTGGCCCTGGACCGGCTCACCGCCACCGCCTGGCAGCAGCGCGCGGTGATTGAACAGCGACTGATGCTGGGCGCTACCCGCCATGAGGCCATTACCGATATACGCCGCGAGGCCATGCGCTCGGGGATGATGCCCATCATCAACGCCATGTCGGTGGCCGGGCTGGTGAGCCTGCCGGGGATGATGACCGGCCAGATCCTCGCCGGCAGCCCACCCGTGGAGGCGGTGAAATACCAGATTCTTATTATGTTTTTGATCAGCGCCGGTACCGGATTTGGCGTGACTACCGCCCTCTGGCTGGCAGCCAAGCGCCTGTTCGACGAGCGTCACCGGCTGCGTCTGGACACGTTGAACAGCCCGCGAAATTATTAAGGGTCTCAAAATTGGTTTAACAGATATCGGTGACAATTAGCCACCTTGGGAATGACACAAGCGCCAGTGAGGGAACGCAAGATATCCCATAGCGCATTTATACAATGGCAAATACTGTGGGAGCGCCTTTCCAGGCGCGATTCGCGCCTGGAAAGGCGCTCCCACACGGGGAAATAACCGGTTAGCAATTATTTTGAGACGAAGAATAACCGGCGGAGCCAGCCATAACATAGAAAATCACTGCGGATTAGCGGTATGATCTTCAGGTATTACACAGAATTGGAGTAGTAAGCGGTGGATGTAAAGGACTGGATCAACGAAGCACGCGCGGAACTGGCGCAGCTGGATGTGGACGAGGTGCGGCAATCGGGGCTGCTGCCCGGTGGCGGCAAGCAGTTTTTCCCGGTGATCGGCTATCCGCCGCTGACCATGTTCTCGGAGATGGACGACACCGCCCTGTTCGAGAATTTTGCCCAGCGCCCGGCGGGCAAGACCATCGCCTATGGCCACATCCCCTTTTGTCCCTCGCGCTGCACCTTCTGCCACTGGATCACCAAAACCAAGACCAAGTCCGAGGCGGTGGACGTCTACCTCGACCACCTCGAGGCGGAGATGTCCATCTACCGCAGCAAGATGGGCGTGGACGCCATTCCCACCAGCTCGGTACTCATCGGCGGCGGCACGCCCACCTATCTGAATCCGCGCCAGATGGAACGCTTCCTGAAAAACTTCACGTGCCATTTCGATCTCAGCGAGTGCACCCAGTTCTCCATCGAGGCCGAGCCCACCACCCTGCTGGGCAAGGAGGGCCTGGAGAAACTGGCCATCATGAAAGACTACGGCGTACACCGCATCAGCCTCGGGGTGCAGTCCTTCGATGACCACGTGCTCGCCGCCATGGGCCGCACCCACGACAACGCCGACACCCTGGCCTCCATCGAACAAATGCGCCGTGCCGGCATCGAGAATATCTTCATCGACCTGATCTACGCCTACCCGGGGCAGACCGTGGAGCACTGGGTGCAGAACATGCTCACCGCCGTGAACCTGGATATCGAAGGCTACCAGCTGTATCGCCTGCGTATCCGGCCCCACGGCGACCGCGAGGGCAACATCCTCAAGGTGCACAACAAGGCGCCGGAGAAATTCCCCGAGCCAGAAGATATCCAGTTGATGAAATACCTGGGCATTATGATGTCCGAACGCCATGGCTTCGGTGAACACCAGACCCGCATCTTTGCCAAAAAGCCCGAGTACATCTCTCACTACCTGCGTGACTGGGCCTGTGACCTGGCCGACGTGGTGGGC
>DRKQ01000023.1 GCA_011051685.1 Gammaproteobacteria bacterium | reverse complement strand
GCTCTTCGCCGGTCACCGAGCCGCTGACGTCCAGCACCACCGTAACATTGACCTGCGCACTGCGCAGGCTGGGATACACCGCCGGGTCGCCGCGCCGCGTGGAGGGCCGGGCATAACTGTAATCGTCCCGCGCGATGTTGCTCACATAATGGGCCAGCAGGTTGCGCCAGGGCAGTTGCGGCTGCAGCAGGTGATCCACGAAGCGGGCCATGGCGCCGCCCAGCTTGCCGGCCTGCAGGGCGATCTGCGCGGCGCCGGCCAGGCGCTGCTGCCACTGGGTGCTGAGATTTTCCCGCTCGTCCGGGGTGAGCGGCGCCGGGGCGTCGCTGCCCCCGCCCTTTTCTTTTTGCTCGCCACCGGCGGCACCACCCTCGCGCGGCGGGGCATCGGGGGTGATGTCCTGTTGCCTGCCCTGCGTCTCCTGCTGGTCGTGATCGGCGTCGTCCTGCTCGTCGTAGAGATGACGGTCCAGGGGTTCCTCGATCTCTTCCTGCAACGAGGGATAGATTTCCTCGGCGGTCATGCCCGCGAAGCCCATGTCCACCAGCGCGCCGGGGGGCGGGGTGAGGCCATCCTTCACCAGCAATTCGTTGACCGCCAGGTCGCAGGCCATGTCCCAGCGTTTCTGTTCACGATGGCCACGGCGCGCGAAATGCGACAGCGCACAGTGCAGGGCCTCGTGGGCCAGCACGAACTGCACCTGTTCATTGCTCAGGGCCTCGATGTACTCGGGATTGAAATAGAACTTGCGCGCATCGGTGGCGGTGGTGGGACACCACTTTATGTTAGCTTCTTCCATGGGCAGGCGCAGCACCAGGGCGCCAAGGAAAGGCTTGTCGAGGATCAGTTTGGTGCGTGCGGCGGTGAGTTTGAGCATCAGATACCAGGGTAAAGATAAAAGGGCGGCTTTATTATTCGTCGCCTCATAATAATTTCTACAGGGTTATTTTCCCGTGTGGGAGCGCCTTTCCAGGCGCGAATCGCGACTGGAAAGGCGCTCCCACAGTATTTGGCATTGTTATACGCATCAGTGGCGGTGGTGGGACACCACTTCGTGTTAGCTTCTTGCATGGGCAGGCGCAGCACCAGAGCACCAAGGAAAGGCTTGTCGAGGATCAGCCTGGTGCGTGCCGAGGCAAGTTTGGTTTCGGTGGACATCACTGCTGCCCTGTTAACAAGAAAACCATCATACACTCGCGTCATTCCGGCGCGGGCCGGAATCTAGAATGCCGTTAAAACCACTGGATTCCGGCCTGCGCCGGAATGACGGAAGAAACATGGCTGGACGATGCAAAGAAAGTGGCACACCTTTCACTTTCATCTTTTCCCTTTCCTCTTTCCCCTGCCTCAATACAACATCACGTCCGCGATCTGCTTCGCCCAGGCGCCAAACTGCGGCACGCTGAACAGTTCCTGGCCAACGGCACGGTGCATGTCGGAGACCAGCATCACCCCCATCTCACGGGTGGGAAAGCGCGCGGCGTAGTCGAGGATGTGACCGTACACGGTCTGCGCATCGTCGCTGTTTTTGGCGCGAATGGCGTGGCCCACCAGGGCGGCGGCCACGGCGTATTGCAGGTCGGTCTCTTTCGGTACGGTGACGTCTTCGCCACGCACGATGGCGTCCAGATCCGGCAGCTGATCGAGATTGTCCACGAAGGCGTGCAACTCGATGCCCGCCGCCGGGCCGACACAGGCCTGCAGGCCGCCCTGCAACAGTTGCGGCTGGTCGGCAAATTTCTGCAGGGCACGATGGGCGAACTCCCAGGAGCGCGGCGAGGGAAAGGCCACGGGATTGTGGGTGGGGTCGAAATCAAACAGCAACTCAGGACGAAAACGCAGGAAGGCGATGACCCGTTCGTCGATGCCGTGGGCGTAGGCCCAGGCCACCCAGTCGTCGAGATGGGTCTCCACCTCGAAATGGGAAAAACGATTGGCCAGTGGCGCGGGCATGGAATAGGTCACGCCGCGGTCGCCCTGACGGTTGCCGGCGGCGAAGATGGCCCAGCCCTCGGGTACCCGGTAGTCGCCGAGGCGGCGGTCGAGGATCAGTTGATAGGCGGCGGCCGAAACGCTGGGCGGCGCCGAGGTGATCTCATCCAAAAACAGGATGCCCTGCTTCCCGTGACGTTGCGCATCGGGCAACATGCCCGGCGGCGCCCATTCCACCTGCTCCCCCGCGCGAAAGGGAATGCCGCGCAGATCCGAGGGCTCCATCTGCGACAGGCGAATGTCGATCACCGCCACCCCGTGGCGCTCGCCCACCTGGGCCACCATGTCCGACTTGCCCACCCCCGGCGGCCCCCACAGCATCACGGGGGTGTGATGACCGTGCACGGTACTCTCGAATTCTTTTTCCAGGACTTGGGCAAGCAGGGCCGGACGCATAGATGACCTTTTTACAGAGATACGGATCGATAAGACCACGCCTTCGTCAGCAACCTCTGACAAAGGCATAACAATGCATGGTAGCCACAATCCCCCAACCACCGAATACCCCCAATGGGAGGCACCTGCTCAATTTTTATCCTCCCCTGCCGATAAAGTCGATATTCAAGGAATTAGCACTCAAGACACATGGAATTCATTCATTCTCTCATCGCCCGGCTTTCAATCACACACAAACTCTGGGGTGGGTTTGCCGTGGTGCTTGGCGTGCTGGCCCTGGTGGTGGGCAACACCCTGTTTGGCCTGGAACACATCCAGGACAAGGCATCCAGCGTCATCCACGATGCCCAGCCCACCCTGCTCACCTCCATGGAACTGATGACCGAGCTCAAGGACGCCACCGCCTCTCTGGGCCTGTTTCTGCTCACCCGGGAGGCGGATTACAAAAAGGGCTATCACGATCATTTACAGGGCATAGACGAAAAACTGCAGGCTCTTAAAAACACACCATTGGCGCAGACCAACCCCGAAACCCAGGCCATGCTGGCCGGCCTGGAAGAAAAGATAAACCATTTCAAGGCCTACGAACCCCGCATGATTCATCTGGCGGAAAACGAGGCGGAAAATCATGCCGCTCTGCGTTTTGCCATTGACCAGATCAATCCCGTCAACAGTGAAATCGTCCAGGCCATGAGCGAGATGGTGCAGTCCGAGGCGGAGGAGGAGGCCAGCGAAGAACGCAAGCGTCTGTTCACCGATATCCAGGACCTGCGCTACACGTGGTCGAATGTGGTGAACAATGTGCGCATCTACGTCAACCTCGGCAGCCCGGAGGTGTTGTCGAATGTACGTTTGTTTATTGAGGGGGCGCGCAGCCTCAACCAAAAGATCGCCAGTGAATACCATGGCCTGCTCACCTTCGAGCAGGAAGAAGGGGTTGCCCTGCTGGCGGAGAAGATTCCGGCCTATGCCAAAAAGCTCGACGAGCTGACCCTCATCCACAAAAGTGACAGGGCGCGCACCGACGCCTTCCTGCTGCGCACCGAGATCGGCCCCCTGCTCGCCTCGGTGAATGAATTATTGCAAACCCTGGTCACCCAGCAACGCCAAAACATTGTTTCCGCCAGTGGTGAGCTCACCGAGCAAACCGAGGCCACCACCCGCTTTGCCACCACTCTGCTGGCTGTGGGTCTGCTGGTTGGCGGCTTTATCGCCTGGCTGACCTCACGGCTGATTTCGTGCCCCCTGCAGAATGCCGTCATGGCCATGAAAGACATCGCCGAAGGCGAGGGTGACCTGACCCGTCGCCTGAGCGCCCGGGGAGATGATGAGATCGCCCAGCTGGCACGTGGCTTCAATCACTTTGCCGCCAACATCCAGGAATTGTTGAGACAGGTGCTGGAATCTGCCAACCAGATTTCCCAGTCCTCGGAAGCCATGGCCGCCGCCTCGGCCAATGCAGAGAGCAGCATCCGCAAACAAAATGACGAGACCGAACAGATGTCCACGGCGGTGGAAGAAATGTCCATGAATGCACAGGAAGTGGCGCAAAATGCCGAACTGGCGGCGGATGCGGCGAACAACGCGGACAAGGAAACCAGCGAGGGCCGCAACATCGTCACCAATGCGCTGAGATCGGTGGGTGAACTTGCGGACGAAACCCAAGCCACGGCGGACGTCATCGAGCGCCTGGGCAAGGATATTCAGGAAATCACGTCGGTCATTGATGTGATCCGCAGTGTGGCCGAGCAGACCAACCTGCTGGCACTCAATGCCGCCATCGAGGCGGCGCGTGCCGGCGAGCAGGGACGTGGTTTTGCGGTGGTGGCCGATGAGGTGCGCACCCTGGCCTCCCGCACCCAGCAGTCCACCGAGGAAATCCAGGGCAAGGTGGAATCCCTGCAAAAAGATGCCGCCACCGCGGTCAACAAGATGCTGCAAAACCGCAGTATCGCCGGGGACACCATCAATCTCACCACCACCGCCGGCGAATCCCTGGAGGCCATCACCCGGGCGGTGTCACGCATCTCTGAGATGACAGGGCACATCGCCCACGCCGCGGAGCAGCAATCAGAAGTGGCCAACGTGGTAAGTCAGAATATCGCCAACGTGGCGCAACTGGCGGAACAAACCGATGATGCGGCGCAACACGTCTTCCATGACACCAAGAATCTGACCGAACTGGCCGAAGGCCTGCGCGCACGTATTTCCCGTTTCAAGGTGTGAAGGGTGTTTTAGGCTGAGGCTGAGTCCAACCGCCCGCCTGGCATCGACGCTGCGTCAGGCATTCCGTTCGGATGCCAGTGCCTGCTGGGTGGCGGGATGTTGTAACAGGCTGGCCTTGATATCGAGAATATCCACCAGCCCCAGGGGCACCACCTTGTCGCCGTGGTAAATACCCTGCAGTTTCATCACCAGCCGGTCATCGGTCTTGCGATACATCACCCCTTCCAGGGCGTAAGACTTGCGGTTGCCATCAATGTCCACATTGAAGTCCAGGCGCAAGCGGCGGAATTCGGTGAGGGCCTGAATATCCGCCGTAAGCTCGGCAAACTGCAGGCGCACGGAGCCTTCGGAAAAATCCAGCAGGGTGCAGTGGTGGGTCTCGCCGTCACGGATGCTCAACGTCGCCGGCAACCGGGTCTGCAGACGATAATGCTGGCGCTGGTCGGTGAGCTTCAGGGAGTCCGGCAGCACATCCAGCACCACCACCTCATGACCGGCGTAAATACCCTCGGTCAGCGGCAGTACCTTGCGCACCTCGGTGTCCAGGTGGCTGAGGATGCCACCACTGGAACAGGCCATGAGGGTGATGGTATTGCGCCGGCGAAAAGGCCCCCGCGGCCCCAGCTCTGCGCGGCGGCCGTAGTCACGCTTGTTTTCGTCGTCCTGATTGAACGGGATGATCAGGCTGAAACCGCGCACTTCGTCCACCAGTCGCTCCTCACCATCCACAGTGAGACGCAACACCTCCCGCTCGCCGTCCTGCTGGCAGCGGATATCCACCGGCGAGAAAACAAACTGCTCATTGACACTGTAACCCAGCACGATGGTGGGCAAGGCGCCCTCTTTCTGGAACTCGGGGTAATACTGCACACGCTCACCCAACGGGAAATAGCGGATCAGCTCGGTGAGTTTGGCAATGGACAGGGGTTGCCTCGCCGGCGCCGACGAAGAGGTTTTGGCTTTATCGCCGGTAAAAACCTTTTTCAGAAAACCCATTTTTTCAGTTTCGAGTATCGGGTAGCTAGTTTCTAGGAACAGAAAAAACGATTTTCGTCATTCCGGCGCAGGCCGGAATCCAGGGATACGTGGCACCGATCTCTATTGGATTCCGGCATTCGCCGGAATGACGGATTAAACCGGATTCCTGTCCATCAAACACCATAGCGGCAGCGATCTAGCAAGCTTTACCCGATGCCCCGGTTACCCGACGGCCACCCTGGCATTGCGGAACATGCGCAGCCAGGGACCGTCCTCGCCCCATTCCTCCGGCGCCCAGGAGAACTGCACCGTGCGGAACACCCGCTCCGGGTGGGGCATCATGATGCTGAAGCGGCCGTCGCTGGTGGTCAGGCCGGTAATGCCCTGGGGCGAGCCATTGGGGTTGGCGGGATAGCGCTCCGTGGCCCGGCCGTGGTTGTCCACATAACGCAAAGTAGCCAGCCCGGCGTCCAGCACCGGCTGCGGCCCGTCACGGAAAACCGCCCGACCCTCGCCATGGGCCACGGCGATGGGCAGGCGTGAGCCGGCCATGCCGGCCATGAACAGCGACGGCGAGTCCAGCACCTCCACCAGGGACAGGCGGCCCTCGAACTGCTCGGAGCTATTGCGCTCAAAATGCGGCCACTGCTCGGCGCCAGGGATCAGCTCGTGCAGGTTGGACATCATCTGACAGCCATTGCACACGCCGAGACCGAAGCTGTCCCCGCGGGCGAAGAAGGCGGCGAACGCGTCCCGCGCACGCGGGTTGAAGAGAATGGACTTGGCCCAGCCCTCGCCGGCACCCAGCACGTCGCCGTAGGAGAAACCGCCGCAGGCCACCAGGCCCTGGAAATCCGCCAGGCTCACACGCCCGGCGATGATATCGCTCATGTGTACGTCCACCGCCTCGAAGCCGGCGCGATCGAAGGCCGCGGCCATCTCGATCTGCCCGTTCACGCCCTGCTCGCGCAGCACGGCCAGGCGCGGTTGTGTGCCGGCGTGAATGAACGGGGCGGCCACGTCCTCGTCGGGATCGAAGCTCAACGACACGCTCATGCCCGGGTCATTGGCATCCAGGCGGGCCTCCATTTCCTGTTGGGCGCAGTCTGGATTATCGCGCAGGCTCTGCATGTGCAGGGTGGTCTCCGACCAGGCCCGGCGGAACACGCCGCGATCCTCGCCCAGCACCTCGCGGCCATCGAAACGGAAGCTGATGCGGTTATCGTCCCGCGGCGCGCCGATGACGAAACTGTGTTTGCTCAGCCCCCACTCGCGCAGGCAGGCCAGCACCTCGTCGGTGTCGGTGTGCCTGACCTGGATCACAGCGCCCAGTTCCTCGCTGAACAGGGCGGCCAGTGGCCCGCCGTTCCCCTCGCCCACCAGGTCGTCTAACTGGATATCGACACCCATGCCGCCGGCAAAGGCCATCTCGCAAACCGTGGCCAGCAGGCCACCGTCGGAGCGATCATGATAGGCCTGCAACAGACCCTGCCGGTTCAGCTCCTGGATGGCGCCGAAAAAGGCCTGCAGGGCCGCCGGGTCGTCCAGGTCCGGCGCGTGATGGCCCAACTGCTTGTAGACCTGCGCCAGGGCGGAACCCCCGAGGCGGTTGGCGCCCTTGCCCAGGTCGATGAGAATCAGGTCGCCGCCGTTCCGCACGCCGTCCTGCAATTGTGGCGTGAGCGTGTCACGCACGTCCTGCACCGGGGCGAAGGCGCTGATGATCAGCGACAGGGGTGCGGTCACCGACTTTTCTTCGCCATTCTCCTGCCACACGGTCTTCATGGACATGGAATCCTTGCCCACGGGAATACTGATGCCCAGTGCCGGGCACAGCTCCAGGCCCACGGCCTTGACCGCGTCGAACAGGCCAGCGTCCTCGCCGGGATGGCCCGCCGGGGCCATCCAGTTGGCGGACAGCTTGAGATCACTGAGCCGGGCGATGCGCGCCGCGGCGATATTGGTGATGGCCTCGCCCACCGCCATGCGCGCCGAGGCGGCGTGATGCAACAGGGCGATGGGGGTGCGCTCGCCCATGGCCATGGCCTCGCCACTGTAACCGCTCAGATCGCTGCTGGTCACTGCCACGTCCGCCACCGGCACCTGCCAGGGGCCCACCATCTGGTCGCGGGTTACCATGCCGGTCACCGTGCGGTCGCCGATGGTGACGAGGAAGGTCTTGTCCGCCACCGTGGGCAGACGCAGCACGCGCAGTGCAGCGTCCATCAGGTCGATGCCGACAGTGTCCAGCTCCGGCTTGTGGAAGCTCTGGTGATGCACGTCGCGCAGCATCTTCGGCGGCTTGCCCAGCAAGACCTCCATGGGCATATCGATGGGGGTGTTCTCGAACAGGCCGTCGCCTAACAACAAGTGTTCTTCCTCGGTGGCCTCGCCGATCACCGCGAAGGGGCAGCGCTCGCGCTCGCACAGGGCCTCAAACTCGGCCAGGCGATCCAGGGTGACGGCCAGTACGTAGCGTTCCTGGGATTCGTTGCACCAAATCTCCTTGGGTGACATGCCGGGGTCGTCGCAGGGGATGGTGCGCAGCTCGAAACGCGCGCCGCGGCCGCAGTCGTGGACGATCTCCGGCATGGCGTTGGACAAGCCGCCGGCACCCACGTCGTGGATGGAGACGATGGGGTTGTCGTCGCCCATGGCCACGCAACGGTCGATGACCTCCTGGGCGCGGCGTTGCATTTCCGGGTTGCCGCGCTGCACCGAGGCGAAGTCCAGGTCTTCATGGGAGTCACCGGTGGCCATGCTCGATGCCGCGCCGCCGCCGAGGCCGATGAGCATGGCCGGGCCGCCGAGCACGATGAGCTGGGCGCCGGGCGGAATGATGTCCTTCTCCACGTGTCCGGTGCGAATATTGCCCACCCCGCCGGCGAGCATGATGGGCTTGTGATAGCCGCGCACCTCGTCACCCGTGGGGCCGGGCACCTTTTCCTCGAAGCTGCGGAAATAACCACAAATGTTGGGCCGGCCGAATTCGTTGTTGAACGCCGCCGCGCCGATGGGGCCTTCCAGCATGATCTCCAGCGCGGAGACGATGCGCCCCGGGCGGCCGTGGTCGGTCTCCCAGGGCTGGGGCGCGTCCGGCAGGCGCAGGTTGGACACGGAAAAGCCGCACAGGCCCGCCTTGGGCTTGGAACCGCGGCCGGTGGCGCCCTCGTCGCGGATCTCGCCGCCGGAGCCGGTGGCGGCGCCGGGAAAGGGCGAAATGGCGGTGGGATGGTTGTGGGTCTCCACCTTCATCAGGATGTGCACGTCCTCGGCGTGGTAGCCGTAACGGCCATCGTCCGGGCGGGGGAAGAAACGCCGGCCGGGGCTGCCGGCCATCACCGCGGCATTGTCCTTGTAGGCCGACAGGGTACCCTCGGGATGGCATTTGTGGGTGTTGCGGATCATGCCGAACAGGGTGTGTTCCTGGCGTTGGCCGTCGATGATCCAGTCGGCGTTGAAGATCTTGTGCCGGCAGTGCTCGGAATTGGCCTGGGCGAACATCATCAGTTCCACGTCCGTGGGATTGCGTCCCAGGGCGGTGAAATTCTCCACCAGGTAGTCGATCTCGTCCTCGGCCAGGGCCAGGCCTTGTTGGGCATTGGCCTGCACCAGGGCCTCGCGGCCGCCGCCGAGGATGTCCACCGTGGTCATGGGCGCCGGCTCGGCCTGCATGAACAACAGCTCGGCATCGTCCGGATTGTCCAGCACCTGCTCCACCATGCGATCGTGGATCAGCGGTTTGAGCAGCGACAGCTGATGGTCGCTCAGCGGGTCGCCATTGGCACTGGCGAACCAGTAAGCGGTTCCGCGCTCGATGCGCTTGATCTCGCCGAGGCCGCAATTGTGCGCGATGTCCGTGGCCTTGGAGGACCAGGGGGAGATGGTACCGGCGCGCGGGATCACCAGCAGCAGCGAACCGCGCGGCAGGGTGTCGTCCGTCGTCTGCTCGCCGTACTGCAACAGGCGCTGGAGCACGGCCCGTTTTTCCCCGTCCAAGGCCAGGTCCGTGTCCACGAAGTGCTCGAAGGCGGTATAAATCTGCGCCACTTCCGGCACTTTGGCCTGGGCTGCAGCAAGGAGTTTGTTGAGACGGAATGCGGAGAGTGCGGCGCCGCCGCGGAGCTGAAACATAGACCTTCCCGTTTGCCAGACCCCGGGCCGCCGGGGCGTTTAGAAAGGCCGTAATGATACTGTATTTTGCGGGTTGTTGCTGATGAAAGGACGAAGGACTGAGGACTGAGGACTGAGTAAAAACCGCTTGTATTACTCAGTCCTCAGTCCTCCGCCCTTAGTCCTATGGTTTAAACTTTGAACTGCCTGACAATGGCCGACAGGTGTTCCGCCAGTTCGTTGAGTTCGTTGCTGGCCGAGGCGGTCTGCTGGGCGCCGGCGGCGGTCTGTTCAGTGATCTCGCTTATGTGCACCACCGACTGGTTGATGTTCTCCGCCACGGCGTTCTGTTCTTCGGCAGCGGTGGCGATCTGCACATTCATTTGGTTGATTACTGCCACGGCATCAGAGATAGACTGTAAGGAAGCGCCCGCCTGGGCGGCCTGTTGCACGGTGGTTTCGGCATCCTGCTTGCTTCTGCCCATTACCTTGACAGCCTCCTGCGAACCGGCCTGCAGGCGCTCGATCATAGTCTGGATTTCGGCGGTGGATTCCTGGGTGCGCGAGGCCAGGGTGCGCACCTCATCGGCCACCACGGCGAAACCGCGGCCCTGCTCGCCGGCCCGCGCCGCCTCGATGGCGGCATTCAGGGCCAGCAGGTTGGTCTGCTCGGCGATGCCGCGGATCACATCCAGCACACCGCCGATGGCCTCGCTGTCGGCCTCCAGGCGATTGATCACCTCCGCGGCCTGTTGAATTTCTCCGGCCAGGCGATCGATGGCGTCAATGGTCTTGCCCACCACGGCACGGCCCTCGCTGGAGGCATTTTCGGCATTTTGTGCAGCGTCCGCCGCCTCGGTGGTATTGCGCGCCACCTCCTGCCCCGTGGCCGCCAGCTCGTTCACCGCCGCCACCACCTCATCGGTCTGGTGTTGTTGGCGGTCGGCACCACGGCTGGTCTCTTCGGTGATCACCGTCAGCCGGTCGGCCGATTTGTGCACCTGATCGGTGTAACCCATGATCTCCCGGATGATGTGATGCACCATGCTGGCGAACATGTTGAAGCCGTGGGACAACTTGCCGATTTCATCCTTGCTGGAATCATCCAGGCGCCGGGTCAGGTCCCCATCGCCGCCGACGATGTCGGCCATGGCCTCCAGCGCCACCTGCAAGGGTGCGAGTATCACCTTCATGATACCCCAGGCAATCACTACACCCAGGATCAAACCGGCCACCATCAGGATACCCACCAGTGTATTGGTGGCATTCACCTGATCCACCAGCTCGTTACTGGTCTCGCTCACCCGCTCGCGCAGGCCGCTCACCAGATGCTCCAGCTTGTTGCCGACACTATCCAGTAGAGGGCCGATTTCGGTACGAATCAGGTGGGCATCGGTACGCCAGGCATCACCACTGTGCAGCTCTATGACCTTTCCCAGGTGAGTGAAATACTCCTCTTTGAGGGGGATGAACTGTTCCAGGGCATCGGCCTGATCCAGGGTCAGATCATCCTCAAATTCCTGAATTTTCTTGAGCGTGTTTTCCAGACTTTCCCGATAGAGTTTGATTTCGTCCAGCGCCGATGGCTGACGAAAGGCCAGATAGGCGCGCAGGCCATTGATCACATTGGTGAGGTTGTATTGCAGTTTGCCCAGAGCCAGCAACAACTCACGCCGCGTGGCCGTGGGTTCTTCCTCGCTCTCGGTCTGGATCATGCCACTGACCAGTTGCAGCATTTGCTGGGCACGGGGACTGAGTTGCTGCGCGGAATACTTGGTACCGGGCTGATTTTCGGCCGTGGATGCAGCCAGGCGCAACATCTTCTCCTGATAGCCTTTGAACTTGTCCACGTCCGCAACAATAGACTCCACTACCTCGGAAACACTGGCATCCTCCTGAACCAGCGGCATGGTGCGCATTTCGCCGAGTATCGTGTCAACTTTTTGCAGGTTTTGCAGATAGGATTGCTTGTGGCTGTCTTCCTTGCTCAGCAGATAAAAACCCAGGGCGCTGTTGGCCTTTTCCAGACGATATTCCAGTTCGCTGGCGGCCAGTACCGCCGGTTGGATGTCTTCGGCAATGGTCACTACCTCGTCCTGCATGGTCGAAAGGCTGACTAATGCACTGATCGAGATAACAGCAATAATCAGCTGCATCAGGCCGAAACCGGCTGAAATCTTCAGCCTTATAGATAAGCTGTTGATAAAACTCATTTATTTCTTGCCCATCAGAAAAAGGCACGGCAAAGCGCGACATGAATCCCTGTAGCAAGGATCGGCGGGCAGGTAAGGGAACTTTAGGGAAAATTCAGTATCGAGTGTCCAGGAGCGAGACGCTAGGTGGAGTGTTTTTCCTCGATACTCGCTCCTAGAAACTCGATACTGTCATCATCACAGATCGACACCCAGGCGGTGGGCGACTTCTTCGTAGGCCTCGACGACGCCACCCAGCCCCTGGCGGAAGCGGTCCTTGTCCAGCTTCTTGCGAGTCTCGGCGTCCCACAGGCGGCAGCCGTCGGGGGTGAATTCGTCGCCCAGCAGGATCTCGCCGTGGTAGCGGCCAAACTCCAGTTTATAGTCCACCAGCAGCAGGCCGGCGTCCTTGAACAATTGAGTGAGGGTGTCATTGACCTTGAAGGTGAGTTCCTTCATCTTTTCGATGGCCTCGTCGTCGGCCCAGCCGAAGGAACGGATGTGGTATTCGTTGATCATGGGATCGTGCAGCTCGTCGTTCTTGAGGAAGAATTCGAAGGTGGGCGGATTGAGATCCAGCCCCTCTTCCACACCAAGACGCTTGCAGATACTACCGGCGGTGATGTTGCGCACCACGCATTCGATGGGAAACATGTCCAGTTTCTTCACCACAGACTCTTCCGCGGAAAGAATGCCCTCGTGATGGGTGGGCACCCCGGCCTCTTCCAGCTTCTGCATGATGAAGGCGCTGAACTTGTTGTTCACCTCCCCCTTGCGGGCCAGTTGTTCGATCTTCTCGCCGTCGAAGGCGGAGGTGTCGTTACGGTAATGCAGGATCAGTTTGTCCGGGTCGTCGGTGAGGTACACGGATTTAGCCTTACCGGCATAGAGTTCGTCGCGTTTTTTCATTTTTTCATCTCTCTCAAAAAAGGACTCAGGACTAAGGACACAGGACTGAGTTGGTTTCAACGACGACTCAGTCCTGAGTCCTCAGCACTTAGCACTTGCAGTTATACATCCCGCCAAGCAAACCCCGTTTGCTGGTCGGCCACAGTGATCCAGTCATGTGCACAACCCAGGGCATGGGCCAGGGCGGACTGCGCCAGTGCCGGGGTGTTGTGTTTCTCGCTCAGATGC
>DRKQ01000022.1 GCA_011051685.1 Gammaproteobacteria bacterium | reverse complement strand
GTGGCTTCCACCCCGTGGACTCCTCGGCCGTGGCCTACGAGATTGCCGCGAAGAACGCCTTCCGCCAGTCCATGCCCAAGGCCGGTCCGCAACTGCTGGAGCCCATCATGAAGGTGGACGTGTTTACCCCGGAGGATCACGTGGGTGACGTCATCGGCGACCTCAACCGCCGCCGCGGCATGATCGAAGGCCAAGAGCCCGGTGTCACCGGCGTGCGCGTCAAGGCCACCGCGCCGTTGGCGGAGATGTTCGGTTACATCGGCGATCTGCGCACCATGACCTCCGGTCGTGGCCAGTTCTCCATGGAGTTCTCACATTATGCGCCGTGTCCGAAGAACGTGGCCGACGATGTGATCAAGGAAGTGCAGGAACGTAACGCCAAGAAGTAATCATGCCTGCGTGACAGGCGTGCGGCGGATCTGCCGCGTGATTGAAAAAGGCCGGATCACTGCTGTTCGGTTAACATTCGCATTAGGGGACGTAATAGTTTGTTTTTCATGAGCTACAGCATGATTTGAAAATTTGAGACATGAATAGTCAGTAACTTCTACTGTCATTCCGGCGAAGGCCGGAATCTAGAATGTCGTTGAAACCCTGGATTATTCGCTGCGCTCACCCTTCGGGCCGCCTGTGGCGTTCAACGCGCTTCGCGCTTATGTTCCGGCCTTCGCCGGAATGACGGATATAAAGTTAATGAGATAGCAGTGAGGCCGGATGATTTCATCCGGCCTTTTTTGTTGAAAATGTATCGTCTGGCAGAAACCGCTCAATGCTCTCGCAGGTAATCGGTGACACGCCGCATGCTGTTCCTGGCGCTTACACTGTCAGGATAGGCCGCGAGCGTGAAGTCCAGTTCCTCTTTGGCCTGCAACCACAGTTCACGCTCCGTTAAACCGCTGACATCCCGCGGCACCCTGTCACGACGAATAAAGACCACAGCGGCGGGTTCGCGACCGAGCATCACCCAGCCGGGATCCCTGATGAGTTCGAAGGCCAGGGGGATAAACTTGCCGGAATAGGGCAGGGTCGCCGGCGTTACCACCGTATCGATGTCATAGCGCCACAGCGACTGTTGCCAACCGGGCGCGGCAGACAACAGGGCGTCATGCAACTGGATGGATTTGTTGTCCCGATAATTCCGCCCATCGATGATCACCCGATGGCTGCCATGCAGCCGCCAGGCCAGGTAATTTCCCAAATGATAGAAATTCAGGATATTGGGGCTCTGGCTATAGCGGGCGATGATCTCTGCGGAATAAAGTGGGGCCAGTGTGGGATCCACCTCGAGACTCAGGTTATGCGAACGCAGACTGTCCACGGCAAGAATAGCAACAAGGGCCATGGCAATGAGTGAACGGGTGCGGGTGGCAATCGGTACTGCATCCAGGGCCGTGGCCAGGGGTAACACCAGCGCTATGCCTAGCAGGGGTATATCACGGACATGCTTATAGGCAAGATAAGCAAAGGCGGCCAGCATGACCCATTCGGCTAGTGAATAACGCTTGCGCAGGCCGCTGAGTGCAAACAGGGCAAGCCCCACCGCGACGACAAAGCGGTCCGCGTATTCCGTCGACAGGGCGGGAAAGAATTCCGTGAAGGATTGCAGAAATTCTGTGTCCAGGGAGAATTTGATGGGCAGGAGTAATTGCTCCAGGCCATAGGGATTCAACAGCGACAACAGCAGGGTTGCCACGATGGTCAGTCCATACATGCCGGCCTGCCGGAAATCGGGCCGGCGGCGGGCGACGGCCTCAACGAGATAGGTGCCTGTCACCAGCCCCAGGAGCATCACCGAGGGATGGATTTGCGCCAGTAGCAGGCCAATAACAGGAATGCCGCCCAGATAACGCCAGTCTCCCCTTTGCCGGTAGCGTTCGATCAGGTACTGGGTTGTGACCAGGGCCAGGTAGAGAATATTTTCCGGACGCTGCACGAAGCGGAACTCCATCAGCCAATAGGCAATGGCCGTCACCGCAAGGGCGGTGGCCATGGCAATACCGCGATTGCGCAGCATTCGAAAGAGGATGAACAGGGTGAGTGCGCCGAGCAGGGCGTTGAAGACAATGATGCCTGTGAATCCCGCGAGCTTATAGACAAGCTGGTAAATCACCCCAAAGCCCCATTCATGAAACTCCGCCGGATCACCCAGGCGGGTAAAAACATAGAATTCCTGTTGGGGAATACTGCCCAGCTCCAGCACGGCCCGGCCGATGGTCATATGAAACCAGATGTCCGGGTCTTCAATGGCGTGCAGGAAAAGCACGAAGAACAGGCCAAACACAGCCGCATTGCGCCAGAATTCTTTATTTTCAGGCATTGGCTGGTATTGCTGGCGTTTTGTGGTTAGCTTTCATTGACGATCATTGATGTCGAGCACAAATAGTAAATGGATGCCCGGAAAAAATACACTGTCCAACAAGAAGTAGAAAAGCTATCCACGAGCAGTGAATGGTTCGTCTATATCATCCGCTGCAGTGATGCCTCGCTGTATACGGGAATCACCACCGATGTGCAACGACGTTTTGCCGAGCATGCCGGCCGGGAAATGAAAAAAGGCGCCAAGTATTTCCGCGGCCGTTACCCCGAGTCGCTGGTCTTCGTGGAAGGTGGACACACCCGCGCCTCGGCCAGCCGGCGCGAGGTGGCAATCAAGCAACTGGATCGTCCGCAAAAACTGGCGTTGATTGCCGAAACCCCCCTGCCGCTCGAGTGGCGGCTCAAGTAGCGACCTATTACCTGGCCATCAAATAGATCGTCCTGATCTATTTGATGGACGCCCGCGAAATACGGGCGCAACTGTGTGAAGTTGCTGGTATTCCACGGGCTTACATTGGCATACGCCAATGCCGGCACATCCGTGTGCCGTATTATTAAACCCGGCAATAAATACCGCCGGGTTAATAATCGTCTCAAAATAATTGCTACAGTGTAATTTCCCCTTGTGGGAGCGCCTTTCCAGGAGCGATTCGCGCCTGGAAAGGCGCTCCCACAGTATTTGGCATTGCCTAAATGCGCGGTGGGATTAACTTGCGTTCACTCACTGCCGCTTCCGGCATTCCCAAGATGGCGAATGCCCGGTGATGTCTGTTAAACCAATTCTGAGACCCTTAATAAGTTGCAACTCAAGTGGCAACTTAAGTCGCAACAATGAGCCGCGCCGCATCCAGGCGCAGCTTGGCGTTGTCCAGCGCGGTCTTCACCGCCTCCCGCTGATCCTCGAAGAACCGGATTTCCTCGTCACGCACATTGGGGTTGTGGACCTGCAGCGCGCGCAGGCGTTCGATCTCCGGCTCGATGATGGACAGCGCCGTGGCCTGCGCCTGTTGTATCAATTGCGGTCGCTGGGCATCGGCCCGTTGCTCGGCCAGGCTGAGCAGGGTTTTTATTTCCGGGCCTTGGGCGCGCACCACCGCCTTGGCCGTGTCCGCATCCACGGGGATCAGCAATTGATTGATGATCTCGTGGCGCAGGCGCTGACCGAGGGCCTTGCCCCGTTGATCCACCACCAGGTGAATGGTGGTGGGGGGCAGGTAACGCCGGGATTGCAGGCGGCTTTGCGCCACGGGCTCGATGATGAACACGCATTCCAGGATCAGGGTGCCGGCCTGTAGGTCCGGGTGCCTGATGGCGCCCAGGGCGGCATTGCCGGTTTCGTTGCTGAGCACCACGTCCAGCGCGCCCCGGGTGAGGGGATGCTCCCAGGTGATGAACTGCATG
>DRKQ01000021.1 GCA_011051685.1 Gammaproteobacteria bacterium | reverse complement strand
CAGCGGCGCTGTTTGGGTTGGGTGCCATTTTCGATAACCGCCGCCGGTGTCGTGGCGGGCAGGCCTGCGGCCATGAGTTTTTGGCTGATTTCGGGCAGATGTCCGAGCCCCATGTACACCACCAGGGTGGTATCGGGATCGGCCAAGCTGGCCCAGTTTAGATTAAGTGGTTGATTGGCTTGGCAATGGCCGGTGACGATGCGTACACCGGTGGACAGGCCGCGATGGGTGAGGGGGATGCCGGCGTAGGCGCTGCAGCCTGCGGCCGAAGTAATGCCGGGAATGACCTCAAAGGAAAAGCCATGCTCACGTAAATATTTTGCCTCTTCGCTGCCGCGGCCGAAGATGAAGGGATCGCCGCCTTTCAGGCGCACGACTTGGCGTCCCTTGCGGGCCAGGTTGACCAACAGGCTGTTGATTTCATCTTGGGTCATGTGGTGGCGCCCCGCGGCCTTGCCGACGTAAATGCGTTTGGCGCCTGGGGGGAGAAGCTCAAGAATGGCGGGGGAGACCAAGCGGTCATAGACGATGACATCCGCCTGGCGGATGATTCGCTGGGCCTTGACCGTCAATAATTCGGGATCGCCAGGACCGGCTCCCACCAAGTAGACATCAGGTGTGTTGTTCATGCTTCACCCTACCTCTTTTTCGAAGTTAACGAACAATTATATTTTCCGGCATTCCTTGCCTGGCTTGTGTGTCCGGCGTGAAAAAACGACAAAAAAAGGGGGGTAATAAGAATCTATTACCCCCCTCCTTGGGTTTACACCTGCTTAGTAGATGTCGTGCATGGTGTTCTTGACGTTGAACTTACCGGTCGGGGTGATCAGACGCTTGTCCTTGATGACGTTTTTGACCTTGAGGGTCTTGTCGTCATACACCACGATGGCGGAAGTCTCCGTCTCACCATTCCAGATCGAGATCCACACCTCGTCACCGGTGGCATTGTACTCAGGCTGTACGGCGCGACCGCCGGTCAGACCTGCGTCCTTGACGACGTTGAGTACCTTGAAGCCCTTATGCAGGTTGTTGATATCGAACACGGCTACGGAACCGTAGGTTTCTGCATCGGGGTTCAACGGATCGTCGACCCACAGGTGAGTGGACTTCGGATGGGTCTTGACGAACAGGGAGCCGCCGCCCATGCCGGTGAGGTTGTCCACCACCGTCCATGCATATTTCTTGTTATTCACGGGATCGGTGCCGATCATAGCGATGGTGTCATCACCCAGGTGGCTGGTAGCCCAGACGGGGCCATACTTGGGATGGATGAAGTTGGCGCCGCGACCCGGATGCGGAATCTCGCCGACCTCGACGTTCTTCACCAGCTTGGTGGTCTTGGAGTCGACGACCGAGATGATGTTGGACTTGTTGGCCGCTGACATGAAGTAACGGTGGGTACGATCCCAGCCGCCGTCATGCAGGAACTTGGCCGCATCGATGGAAGTCGATTTGAGGTTCTTGAGGTCGGAGTAATCCACTGCCAGCACCTTGCCGGCTTCCTTCAGATTGAGGAAGAACTCGGGCTTTTCGTGTGAGGCGATGATGGCGGCCACGCGTATCTCGGGGTGATATTCGTTGTCGATGGTCATGCCGCGGGTACCTTCCATGCGCAGCGGTTCCAGGGTCTCACCATCGGTAATCACGTATTGCGGCGGCCAGTAGCAGCCGACGATGCCGTATTTGTCTTCCCAGCCTTTGAACTTGGAGGTCTCCACCGAGCGGGCCTCCATGCAGGGATGCAGTTCGGCAACCTCGCCCGGGGTCTTCATCCACAGGTCGATCATAACGACCTTGCCGTCGCGACCCACCACATAGACATAACGGCCGGAAGCGGACAGGCGGGAGATATGCACGGCATAACCCGTTTTGACCACAGTGATGATCTTCTTGGTGTCGCCATCGATCAGGGCGACCTGGCCCGCATCACGCAGGGTGACGGAGAAGATGTTATCCAGGTTGTAGCTGTTCATCTGCTTCTTGGGCCGCTTGCTCGGCGGTACTGTCAGCTTCCAGGTCTTCTTGATGTCCGCCATGCCCTTTTCCGGGGGTTGGGGCGGTGTGTGCTGCAGATAGCGGGCCAGAATATTGATGTTCTTGGCGCCCAGATCCTTTTCCCAGCTGGGCATGCCGCCCTCGGATCCGTAGGTAATCATTGCTTCTAGGGCTTCGGTGCCACGCTCCAGGGTAATGTCCGTGGTCAGTGGTTTGCCGGTTGCACCCTTGCGCAGTACGCCATGACAGCCGGCGCAGCGTTCAAAGTACAGCTTCGTACCTTGTGCAAACTCCGCTTCGTTCATTTTCGGAGCGCCAGCAAAGGCCGTCCCCATGGACAGTTGCGACGCCAAAGTCAATGCGGCGCCAGTGAACACTAATTTACCAATTCTCATTTTGTCGCTCCTCCTGTAACCTGTGAAAGGTCGTTCCCATACAAGAAACTCTTGTAAGTAAAGAAAACCAAAGACTCTCCTTATTTCCTCTCTCTAACAACTCTATCGCACTTTCGTTGCACTTTCGTTGCACTACAACAGTCCTTTCCTGTGTTGTACCGTGCCGAGTATGAAAGATTTAT
>DRKQ01000020.1 GCA_011051685.1 Gammaproteobacteria bacterium | reverse complement strand
TCACTTCATTACCCATATAATGGGGGGCGCAAAAGGCGTGAAAATGCCTCGGGGTGATCTGGAACAAATCCAGAATTTTCAGGTTCCGGTTCCACCTAATCTTAACGAACAACAAAAAATCGCCGATTGCCTCTCCTCGCTCGACCATCTGATCCGCGCCGAGGCATCGCGGCTGGAGGCGCTTAAGGACCACAAGAAGGGCCTGATGCAGCAGCTCTTCCCCCGCGAAGGCGAAACCACCCCCCGCCTGCGCTTTCCCGAATTCCGTGATGCGGGGCCGTGGGAGGTGAAGCGGTTGGGGAAGCTGGTCAGAACGGTCACGCCACCTGCGAAACTACAGACCTCCGAATATCTTCCCAGCGGGCAATTCCCGATCATCGACCAATCGCCCAGCGACATTTGCGGGTGGACCAATGACGAAACCGCAGTAGTCCAAGGAGATTTCCCGTTCGTGGTCTTTGGTGATCATACTTGCACCGTGAAGCTGGCGGTCGGGCCGTTTGCTCAAGGTGCGGACGGGATCAAGATTTTGGCGCCAACCCCCGAGATCGACGCCCGTTTCCTGTTCCTGGCACTGCAGGCCGATCCGATTGAGCAAAAGGGCTACAAACGCCATTTCTCCACGCTCAAAGAGAAGCTGATACCCTTCCCACAAAAGGATACTGGTGAACAACAAAAAATCGCCGATTGCCTCTCATCGCTCGACGATCTGATCCGGGCGCAGGGCGAAAAGATCAAAGCCCTCAAACAGCACAAGAAGGGCCTGATGCAGCAGATTTTTCCAAATGATGAATTGTGAGTGATGAATGATGAATAAGAAGAACCCAATGCGCCAAAAAATTTATAATTCACAATTTATAATTCACAATTCCCTAACGGGCCTGATGCAACAGCTCTTCCCCCAGGAGGTGGCTTGAGTTGGGTTACCGCCCCCCCTACACCCTCACCCCGGCCATCGTTTCGCGGGTGGCGGAGATCGCCGAGGCGGTGGGCAGGCTGTCGCTCTCTTCTGGCACCAACCTGCGCCTGCGCCGGGTCAACCGCATCCGCACCATCCGGGGGTCGCTGGCCATCGAAGGCAATACACTCAGCGAGGAACAGATCACCGCCATCCTGGAGGGCAAACCCGTCATCGCGCCGCCGCGCGAGATTCAGGAGGTGCACAACGCGCTGGCGGCTTACGAGCGTCTGGGCGAGTGGCAACCGGCGCGGGAGTCGGATCTGCTGGAGGCGCACGGCATACTGATGGCGGGTCTGCTGGACGAGGCGGGCCGCTATCGCTCGGGTGGGGTGGGGGTGATGCAGGGCGAACGGGTCATCCACATGGCGCCACCGGCGGAACGGGTGCCGGGGCTGATGGCGGATCTGCTGGGCTGGCTGGGGACCTGCGAGGAGCACCCGTTGATCGCGGGCTCGATGTTTCATTATGAGTTCGAGTTCATCCACCCCTTTGCCGACGGCAACGGGCGTTTGGGGCGGCTGTGGCAGACCCTGATCCTGAGCCGCTGGCGGCCGGTGCTTGCCGACCTGCCGGTGGAGAGCCTGGTCCATGCCCACCAGGAAGACTATTACCGGGCCATTGCCGAGAGCACGGCACGGTCGGACTGCGCTCCTTTCATCGCTTTCATGCTGGAGCGGATTCTGGAGGCCTGCCGCGCCACGACCCCCCAAGTAACCCCGGAAGCAACCCCCCAAGTAAAACGCCTGCTGGCGGCGCTGGAGCGGCCCATGGGGCGCGCCGCCCTGATGCGGACGCTGGGGCTGAAGGACACCAAGCACTTCCGCCGGCAATACCTGCTGCCGGCGATAGAGGCGGGCCTGGTGGAGATGACCCAGCCCGATCATCCGCGCAGCCCGACACAGCAATACCGGCGCACGGCCGCAGGCCAGCGGCTGCTGGACAACCCAAAGGACACGACATGACCGAAGAGCAGCAAAAAGAACTGGGCAAGGTACTCTGGGCCATCGCCGACGAGCTGCGCGGCTCCATGAACGCGGATGATTTCCGCGACTACATGCTCTCGTTCCTGTTCCTGCGCTACCTCTCCGACCATTACGAGGCGGCGGCCAGGCAGGAGCTGGGTGCGGACTGGCCTGGTGACGAGGTGGTGCCCTTTCCTCACAGGGAAGAGCCGGAGCCGCTGGCCAGGGTGGCCGAGCCTGTCGGCGACTACGGCAAACGCACGATACGCCGTTCACCGCTGGCGGTGTGGTATGAGCAGAACCCGGAGGACATCGAGGAGTTCGAGAAGGTGATGCGCCGCAAGGTGCATTACATCATCAAGCCCGAATACCTCTGGAGCAGTATCGCAGAGATGGCGCGCACCCAGAGCGACGAGCTGCTGCATACCCTGCAGAAGGGTTTCAAGTTCATCGAGAACGAATCCTTCTCCAGCAGCTTCCAGGGGCTGTTCTCCGAGATCAATCTCGACTCCGAGAAACTGGGCAAAAACTACAAACAACGCAACGACCGCCTGTGCACCATCATCCAGAAGATCGCCGAGGGTCTGGCGGAATTCCCCAGCGAGCGCGATCTTCTGGGCGATGCCTACGAGTACCTGATTGGGCAGTTCGCCGCCGGCAGCGGCAAGAAGGCGGGTGAGTTCTACACCCCGCAGCAGATCTCCAGCATCCTCTCCGGCATCGTGACCCTCGACAGCCAGGACCCCGCCACCGGAAAGCGGGACAAGCTCAACCGGGTGTTGGATTTCGCCTGCGGCTCCGGCTCGCTGCTGCTGAACGTGCGGCGGCACATGGGCAAGCACGGCGTCGGCAAGCTCTACGGGCAGGAGAAGAACATCACCACTTACAACCTGGCACGGATGAACATGCTGCTGCACGGCGTGCGTGACACCGAGTTCGAGATCCACCACGGCGACAGCCTGGAAAACGACTGGGACATCCTGCGCGAGCCGAATCCGGCCAAGAAGATCGAGTTCGATGCGGTGGTTGCCAATCCGCCGTTCAGCTACAAGTGGAACCCGTCTGAGGAGATGGCGAAGGATTTCCGCTTCAAGGACTACGGGCTCGCCCCCAGGTCCGCGGCGGATTTTGCCTTTTTGCTGCACGGCTTCCACTTTCTGGCCAAGGACGGTGCCATGGCGATCATTTTGCCGCATGGCGTGCTGTTCCGGGGTGGCGCTGAGAAAAAGATCCGCACCAAGCTACTCAAAGACGGTAACATCGACACCGTCATCGGCCTGCCGCCCAAGCTTTTCTATTCCACCGGCATTCCGGTCTGCATCCTGGTGCTGAAAAAGTGCAAACGCACCGATGACGTGCTTTTCATCAACGCCGCCGAACTCTACCAGCCGGGCAAGCGCCAGAACACCCTGCTGCCCGAGCATATCGAAAAGATCATTGACACTTACAAAAAACGTCCGGAGAAGGTCAGGGAAGAGCTGGATAACGGTTCCCTGTTTGCTGCCCGCCGCGTGAGCCTGGAAGAAATCGAAGAGGAGCACGATTTCAATCTCAACATCTCGCGCTATGTGAGCACCGCAAAGCCCGAGGAGGAGGTTGATCTGGACGTCGTGCACCGCCAGCTCATCAACCTGCAGGAAGAGATCAGAACAGCCGCCGAGAGGCACAACAGCTATTTGAGGGAATTGGGTATTCCCACACTGCCGTGAGCCATGCCTTGCGGATTCAACTCCTTGCACCAGCGAGCTGAACCCTCGACTGGTGCACGACATGGATTTGCCGGTTTATGACAGATTCTCTAGGGTGTAGGGTGTAGGTTGGGCAAAGCGCAGCGTGCCCAACAAACTCAACAAACCCAACAAGGAGAATGTTAGGCACGGCGCCGATGCGCCTTTGCCCAACCTACCGGTTTTGTAATGTATTGGTGTGGCGTATGCAATATCGCAGAGCCCGAATCGAAGGCGGCTGCTATTTCTTTACCGTGGTCACGCACCAGCGCCAGCCTCTG
>DRKQ01000019.1 GCA_011051685.1 Gammaproteobacteria bacterium | reverse complement strand
TTTAGCCGCGAATCGCGCCTGGAAAGGCGCTCCCACGAGGAGTGTGGCTGAGGGTGGCTAAGGAAAGCTGTTCCCACATGGAGTGTGATTAAGGAGAGGCGCTCCCATGGGGAGGGTGATTAGGGCAAGGCACTCCGCAGACCATTGTGGTGACAAATGGTTGTGGGAGCGGCTTTTAGCCGCGAATCGCGCCTGGAAAGGCGCTCCCACGAGGAGTGTGGCTGAGGGTGGCTAAGGAAAGCTGTTCCCACATGGGGTGTGATTAAGGAGAGGCGCTCCCATGGGTAGGATGATTAAGGATAGGGACTTCTGTGGGGAGGAGGGTGCCAAGGAAAGAGACCGGGCTTCCAATGATTGGAATGAGATTTCACACTGACAAGTAAGGCGAACGCATGACAGATAAGGCGACGACGGTTTACCAACGCATCCTGCTCAAACTCAGTGGCGAAGCGTTGATGGGCGACGCAGAGTTCGGCATCGATCCCGCCGTTATCGACCGCACCTCGCTGGAGATCAAGGAGCTGGTGGATGCCGGTATCCAGGTGGCCCTGGTGATTGGCGGCGGCAACATCTTCCGCGGCATCAGCCTGGCCGCCAGCGGCATGAAGCGCACCACCGGCGACTACATGGGCATGCTGGCCACGGTGATAAATTCTCTGTCCATGCAGGATGCCCTGGAACGACACGGCATGCAGGTGCGGGTGATGTCGGCCCTGCCCATCGAGGCCGTGTGCGAACCCTACATCCAGCGGCGCGCCGTGCGTCATCTGGAGAAGGGTCGGGTGGTGATCTTCGCCGCCGGCACCGGCAACCCGTTTTTCACCACGGATTCCGCCGCCAGCCTGCGGGGCATCGAGATCGGCGCCCAGGTGGTGCTCAAGGCCACCAAGGTGGACGGGGTGTATTCCGCCGATCCCATGAAAGACGAGAACGCCACGCTGTACAAGACCCTGGGCTACGACGAGGTGCTGGCCAAGGGGCTGGCGGTGATGGACGCCACGGCCATCGCCCTGTGTCGTGACCAGAAGATGCCGGTGCGGGTGTTCAACATGAACAAGCCGGGCGCGCTGATGGGCATCATGCGGGGCTCGGACGAGGGCACGATTGTCCAGTAAGTATCGTCCAGTAAAAAGGTTCAATGAAAGCGTCCCCATAACAACACCCCATAACAACAACGGAACAAGTGAGCCAGAGAAAGCACATGATTGACGACATCCTGCAAGACGCCGACAGCCGCATGGGCAAGAGCATCGAGGCCCTGAAGAACGAGTTGAGCAAGCTGCGTACCGGGCGCGCCCATACCAGCCTGCTGGACCACATCACCGTGGATTATTACGGGGTGGAGACGGCGCTCAACCAGGTGGCCACGGTGAGCGTGGCCGATGCGCGCATGCTCACGGTGACGCCCTGGGAAAAGAACATGGTGCAGGCCGTGGAAAAGGCCATTATGACCTCTGATCTGGGCCTCAACCCGGCCACCTCGGGCACGGTGATCCGTGTCCCCCTGCCCCCGCTCACCGAGGAACGCCGTCGCGACATGACCAAGCTGGTACGCGCCGAGGGCGAACAGGCCAAGGTGGCGATTCGCAACATCCGCCGCGACGCCAACAGTGATTTCAAGGAGTTGCTGAAGGAAAAGGAGATTACCGAGGACGAAGAACGTCAGGCCGAGGCCGCTATTCAAAAACTCACGGACAAGCGGATTGCCGAAGTGGACGCACTGGTGGAGACGAAAGAAAAAGAGCTGATGGAACTATGATTCCTGTTTTTGCTTGTTTAGGGTCTCGTTAACACACATTGGTGGGCATACAGCACCTTGTGAATGCCTGAAGGGTTAGTGAGTGACACAAGCCAGTTCAATAGTGCACTTAATGTGGTGCCAAATACCGTAGGAGCGCCTGGAAAGTCGCTCCTACGGGGGAATAATAACGCTGTTGTAATCATTTCGAGACGATTAATATTTATCCTTCCTTGATCAGTGAGCCCATTGTGTTGCCACGCCACCATCCCCCCATCTCATCCATTGCCCCACGGTGCCAGTCTTGCAGGGGGCCTGTGCAATGAACGGCGATTCACCTACTGGCACAACGGCGGCAGCTTCCACCGCCTCGCAGAAGATTCCTCGTCACGTGGCCATCATTATGGATGGCAACGGGCGTTGGGCTGAAAAACGCGGTCAGCCACGCATCATGGGACACCGCGCCGGGGTTGAAGCAGTACGCGGTGTGCTGCGGGGCTGTGCGGACGCGGGCGTGGAGGTTCTCACCCTGTTTGCCTTCAGCAGCGAAAACTGGCGCCGGCCGAAGAAAGAGGTCAGCCTGCTCATGGAACTGTTCATGACCGCCCTGGGGCGCGAGGTCAAACGCCTGCACAAGAACAATGTGCGCCTGCGGGTGATCGGTGATATCGCCGGCTTCAGCAAGGCCTTGCAAAAACGCATTGCCGATGCCGAAGCACTGACCCACGACAATACCGGACTAACGCTGGTGATTGCCGCAAATTACGGCGGGCGCTGGGATGTCACCCGGGCTGCACAACAGCTTGCCCAACGGGTAAAGGACGGGGAGTTGACTGTGGCGGACATTACACCGGAACGCATGGCCGAGTGCGTGTCGCTGGCAGACTTGCCGGAGCCTGACCTGTTCATCCGCACCGGCGGCGAAAGTCGCATTAGCAATTTCATGTTATGGCAGCTGGCCTACACGGAGATGTATTTCACCGATGTTCTATGGCCGGATTTTGATGCCCAGGCATTGCAGAACGCCTTTGGCTCCTTTGCCTCGCGGCAGCGCCGTTTCGGCCGTACCGGCCAGCAGGTTGCCGAGATGAGCGAGAGCTGATGCGGCACACCACATGCTGAAGCAACGCCTGCTCACCGCAGCCATTCTTGTCCCCCTTGTGGTATGGGGCATTCTTGGCCTGTCGACGCATTATCTTGCCGGGGTTCTTGCCCTGTTCATCGTGCAGGGCGCCTGGGAATGGACGGGCTTCATGCAATGGCGTTCAACGGCCCTGCGTCTTGTTTATGTATTGCTGGTGATGTTGGGTCTGCTGGCGATCTGGCATTTTATTCCCCTGGATGCGTTGAACGACTGGCTGGCACTGCCCGTGCTGAGCCTGTTCTGGTGGTTGCTGGCCATGGTCTGGGTGTTGAGTTATCCGCGCAGCGTGCGCCGCTGGTCCGCAACACCGGCAATGGTGGTGATTGGCCTGTTGGTGTTGCTGCCCACCTGGCTGGCGGTGATCGGCCTGCACGCCAGTGGCGAACAGGGGCCACTGCTGGTGTTGTATTTGCTGAGTCTCATCTGGGTAGCGGACTCCGGCGCCTATTTTGGCGGCCGGACCTGGGGCAAACGCAAGCTGGCGCCTGAGGTGAGTCCCGGCAAGACCTGGGAAGGAGTGGCCAGCGGAGCGGTATTGAGCATGGTCTATGCCCAGGGCGCGGCGCAGGTGCTGCATTTGCCCGGGAACCAGTGGCCGGTGTTTGTTGTCCTCTCGCTGGTGACGGTGGTGTTTTCCGTGCTGGGTGATCTCACCGAGAGCATGTTCAAGCGCCATGCCGGGATCAAGGACAGCGGCAGCCTGTTGCCTGGCCATGGTGGTGTGCTGGATCGTATCGACAGTGTTACCGCTGCGGCGCCGGTCTTCGTGGTGGGCCTCTGGCTCACCGGGCTAACGGGAAATGGAGTGAGCTGATGGCCATCATTCCTGCAGGCCCCATCGGCGTTACCGTGCTGGGCGCCACCGGTTCCATCGGCGTGAGCACCTTGGACGTGATCGCCCGCCACCCGCAGCGTTATCGGGTGGTGGCGCTGACCGCCAACAATCAGGTGGAACGTTTATTCGAACAATGCCGCGCCTTTTCCCCGGAGTACGTGGTGCTGGCCGAGGCCGACGCCGCGCAACAGATGCAACAGCGGCTGGCCGATGCCGGCCTGCAGACCACGGTATTGAGTGGCGTGGAGGGCCTGGAAACCGTCGCCGCCCTGGAACAGGTGCAACAGGTGATGGCGGCCATCGTCGGCGCGGCGGGCCTTGCGCCCAGCCTGGCGGCGGCCCGCGCCGGCAAGCGCATCCTACTGGCCAACAAGGAGGCCCTGGTGATGTCGGGGCAGATCTTCATGGATGCGGTGCGGGAAAACGACGCCGAGCTGTTGCCCATCGACAGCGAACACAACGCCATATTTCAGAGCATGCCGGCGGGCTATGCCTGCGGCCAGTCTCTCAAGGGACGGGGCGTGAGAAAAATTTTGTTGACCGCCTCAGGCGGACCGTTTCGCACCTTGGATAAGGCCCAACTGGAATCAGTGACTCCGGCGCAGGCCTGCGCCCATCCCAACTGGGACATGGGGCGCAAGATATCCGTGGACTCGGCGACTATGATGAACAAGGGCCTGGAGGTGATCGAAGCCTGCTGGCTGTTCAACACCACACCGGCCCAGATAGAAGTCGTGATCCACCCGCAAAGCGTGGTGCATTCCATGGTGGCCTACGCTGACGGCTCCGTGCTGGCGCAAATGGGCAATCCCGATATGCGCACGCCCATCGCCCATGCCATGGCCTGGCCACAGCGCATGGATTCAGGGGTGGAGACACTGGATTTGTTTGCGGTGGGCCAGCTGAATTTCGAGCGGCCCGATACACAACGCTTTCCCTGTCTGCGTCTTGCATATGAAGCTTGTGCAGAGGGAGGGGCTGCGCCGGCAATCCTGAACGCTGCCAATGAGGTGGCCGTGGAATATTTTCTTGATGAAAAGATTCGTTTTACCCAGATCGCGCAGATTATTGCCGAAACCCTGCAACGGCTTCCGCAACAGCCCGGAGATACTCTGGACTCGGTGCTGGCGGCCGATCATGTGGCGCGTGAAACCGCACGAGACCTTGCCGCGGAGTTAATGACATGAGTTCCTTTCTGACATCCATCCTGGCCTTGTTGGTCACCTTGGGGTTGCTCATCGCCTTTCATGAGTTTGGACACTTCTGGACGGCCAGAAGAATGGGTGTAAAAGTGCTGCGTTTTTCCATCGGCTTTGGCAAACCGTTGTGGCTGCGGCGTTACGGGCCTGATCAAACCGAGTATGTGCTGGCGGCCTTTCCCTTGGGCGGTTATGTGAAAATGCTTGACGAGCGAGAGGGTGAGGTGCCGAAAGAGGAATTGCACCGCGCCTTTAACCGCCAGGCGGTGTGGAAACGCTTTGCCATTGTCGCTGCGGGTCCCATCTTCAATTTCATCTTTGCAGTGCTGGCCTTCTGGCTCATGTACCTGATCGGTGTGCCGGGTGTGGCGCCTGTGATTGGCGAGGTAAAGCCGGACAGTGTGGCGGCAGTGGCGGGTTTTCAACCCGGGGATCGCATTCTTGAAGTGAATGGCGCAAAGACCACCACCTGGTCGGTGGCGCGCATCGATTTGTTGGATGCGGCGTTGGACAAGGACAATATCACCGTGACCGTGAAGGATGAAGATGGCCGTGTGCGCCAGCGGGTGTTACCGGTCAGCGGGATATCCAGCGAGATAAAACAAAAGTCGTTGTTGAAGCATCTCGGTATTCAACCGGTTCGTCCCGAACTGCCTGCGATACTGGGGGAGCTTACGCCGGATGGCCCTGCGGCCCAGGCAGGGCTGAAAAGCGGTGACAGGATTCTGCGCGTTAATGACGAGCCACTGGCCGACTGGATGGCCCTGGTGAACATTGTGCGAGCCCATCCTGATGAAACCCTGCGCATTGAGTTTGAGCGGCAGGGCGAGGTGCAGACACTCTCACTGAAAACCGCCAGCGTGAAACTGGAAGACGGCGAGGTCATTGGTCGCATTGGCGCGGCGCCCAAACCCCCCGCGCCACTGCCGGATGAATATCGGGCGCGTGAGGAATATCCCCTGTTCGAAGCATTGGGCGTTTCCCTGGCCAAGACCTGGCAACTTTCGGCGCTGACCTTGCGCATGATCGGAAAAATGATCATTGGGGAAGTGTCGGTGAAAAATCTTAGCGGCCCCATCACCATTGCCACTTATGCGGGATATACCGCCAGTGCGGGTATCGGTGCGTTTCTTTATTTTCTTGCGGTGGTCAGTATCAGCCTTGGGGTACTCAACCTGTTGCCCGTGCCACTGCTTGATGGCGGCCATCTGATGTATTACCTGGTGGAAGTCGTCAGGGGAAAGCCATTGTCCGACGACACACAATTGAAATTACAGCAAATGGGCATTGCCTTGTTATTCATGTTGATGAGCCTGGCCTTGTACAACGACGTAGCACGTCTGTTCGCGGACTGACCTATGGTTACAAATGTTTGAGGTAACGAGTTGAATATTGTTTTACGCACAAGGTTGCTGGTTCGTGCAAGTGTTTTCATGCTGCTGTTCGCAATACTGCTCCAGCCGGCATTGGCATTTGAGCCCTTTACTGTGCAGGATATTCAGGTGGTGGGTCTGCAGCGCATCTCTCTGGGTACCACTTTCAATTATCTGCCGATCAAGGTCGGTGAGCCGCTGGACAATGAAAAAGCCAGCGCGGTTATCAAGGCCCTGTACAAGACCGGTTTTTTTGAAGATATCCAATTGAGTCGTAAGGGCGATGTGCTGGTCATCCATGTGGAGGAGAGACCATCCATTGCCAAGATCGAGGTGTTCGGCAACGAGGAGCTGGGTACCGATGATCTGAATAATGCTCTGAAGACCATAGGTCTTACCGAGGGACGAATTTTCAATCGTTCCTTGCTGGATCAGATCGAACAGGAATTGCACCAGCAGTATTTCAGCCTTGGCAAATATGGCGTCAAGATCGAAACCACACTGAAACATCTGGAGCGCAACCGGGTGGCGATTACCATCGATATCGATGAGGGCGATGCGGCAAAGATCAAACAAATCAATATCATCGGTTCACACAAGTTTGATGAGATGACCTTGCTGGACAAGTTTGAGTTGTCCACGCCGACCATGTGGTCCGGGATATCGGGCAGTGGTAAGTATTCCAAGCAGGAGCTGCTGGGTGATCTTGAAAAACTGCGTTCCTATTATCTGGATCGTGGGTATCTGCATTTCTCCATTGATTCTACTCAGGTATCCATTACCCCGGACAAACGCGATGTGTACATCACCATTAATGTCACCGAAGGTGAGCAGTATACGGTGAGTGATGTAAAGCTTTCCGGCAAGATGGTGGTGCCAGCCGCCGAGTTGCGGAAATTGATTGAAGTGCATCCCGGCGATGTGTTCTCACGCCGTGCCGTTGCCGAGACTGCCAACAAGCTCAGTGAACGCCTGGGAATCGATGGCTACGCCTTTGCCAATGTGAATTCCGTGCCGGATATCGATGAGGAAAAACGCACGATTGCCCTGAACTTTTTTATTGATCCCGGTCATCGTGTGTATGTGCGTAGAATCAATATCACCGGCAATACCAAGACCCGTGATAATGTCGTGCGACGCGAAATTCGCCAAATGGAAGGAGGCTGGTTGTCATCGCCGTTGGTTGAGCGCTCGAAGGTTCGTCTGCAGAAACTGGGCTTCTTTAATGCGGTGAATGTGGAGACTCCCGCCGTGCCTGGCACCAGGGATCAGGTGGATCTAAATTTTGATGTTGAAGAAGGATCCACGGGCAACTTCACTGCCGGTCTGGGCTATGGTGATACCCAAGGGCTGTTGTTTAACATGAGTGTGACACTAAACAATTTCCTGGGTACGGGAAAGCGCATCAGTACTGAAATCAATAACAGCAAGGTGAATACGGTATACCGTGTTTCCTACACTGATCCTTATTACACGAAGGAAGGCATCAGCCGCGGCTTCAGCCTGCATTCACAATCCACCGATGCCAGTCAGGCGAACCTGGCGGCTTTCTCTACAGATACCTATGGCGCCAGTGTGACCTTTGGTTTTCCCATTAGCGAATACAATCGTGCTTCGTGGGGTATGAGTTTTGAGAATACGAATCTGAAAATCAATTCTCTCACTGCACCGGTTTCATACTCTGACTGGGTGACCGAGAATGGCAGCAACTTCGATACTATCAGCACCACCTTGAGCTGGTCGCACGATACCCGCAACAGAGCGGTCTTCCCCGATCGGGGATACTACAGCCTGCTTTCCACCGATGTGGCCTTGCCCGGAGGTGATCTTGAATATTACAAACTGAGTATTCGCCAGAAATACTATATTCCGTTAGCCAAGGGCACGAGTCTGTTTCTTGGCGCCGATCTTGGTTATGGCGCAGCTTATGGTGATACCACGAAACTGCCGTTTTATAAAAATTACTATGCCGGCGGTGGACGTTCGGTGCGTGGTTATCAGGGTAACAGCCTGGGTCCGCGTGATCCCGTTAGTGATCGCGCCATCGGCGGCACTTCCAAGATTGTTACCCATCTGGAGTTATTCTTTCCTTCACCGTTCGCTGAAACGGAACGCAGCTTCCGCTTGAGCGCCTTTGTGGATGCGGGTAATGTGTTTGATTCGGAGAGTGATATTTCATTCGATGCGCTGCGTTCTTCCTATGGTGTGTCTGCGATCTGGTTGACCCCGGTGGGGGCGTTGACCTTCAACTGGGGCTGGGCCATCAACGCCGAGCCAACGGATAAAACCGAGATATTCCAGTTCTCTATCGGGGCGCCTTTTTAGGGCCTGTTGACGTGGTTCGGGTATTTCAGGCATTGGGTCGTGAGGACTTTCATGGCATTATTAGCCATTATTACCAACAGGGTTGATCACAAGTAAGGGCCAAGTAAGAAAATGTCAAGACAATCAGTGAGTCAGTCATTGTGCCGTACTTTGTGCCAGGGTGTGTGCCTGGCGGTGGGTTTGCTGCTAATGGGCAACGGCATGGCGACGGAGTTGAAGATCGGTTTTGTCAACGCTGCGCAGGTGCTGGAGCAGGCGCCACAGGCCGATGCCGCACGGCAGCGCCTGGAAAAAGAATTCTCCCCTCGAGACAAAAAACTCGTGGCGGCGCAGAAGAAGGTGCGCAAGCTGGAGGACAAGCTTACTCGCGACGGCGCCATCATGAGCGAGTCGGAGCGGCGCAAGCTGGAACGTGAGATCCTGGCCCAGAAGCGTGAGCTCAAGCGTTCCCAGGAGGAGTTCCGTGAGGATTTGAACATCCGTCGCAACGAGGCATTCGACAAGCTGCGCCGTCGTGTTTTCGAAGTGATCAATGACATCGCCAAGGGTGAGAAATATGACCTCATCGTCAGTGATGGCGTGGTCTACGCTAACGAACGTATCGATATCACCCAGAAGGTGGTGGGGCGTCTGAAAAAAGAATTTGCGGCGGGCAAGAAGTAACCCACGGCCTTGGGACACCCATTCACTCTCACGGCAATTGTTGAGCGGCTCAAGCAGCAGGGAGTGCCGGCTCGCCTGGTGGGTGACGACACCACGGTGACTCGGGTCGCTTCCCTGACCGAGGCCGAAGAAGACGCCATCAGTTTCCTGGTTAATCCCCACTTCAAAAAGCAGTTGTCCCAAACCCGTGCCGGCGCGGTGATTGTTTCTGCCGATGATGCCTGCACTGTCCCCCACAGCGCCATCGTGGTGGACAACCCCCATGTGGCCTTTGCTCATGTGGCTGGCTGGCTTCATGGTGAAACACCTCCTGCTGCGGGTATTCATCCCAGTGCTTCGGTAGATCCGGACAGCCATGTGCACGCCAGCGCAGTAGTGGGCGCACATTGTGTGGTGGAGGCAGGGGCACAGATTGGGGCGGATTGCTGGCTTGGGCCCGGCAGCGTGATAGGTCCCAATGTCCGCCTGGGGGAGGGTAGCCACCTGGTGGGCAATGTCACCCTTTGTCATGGTGTGAATATTGGCCGACGCGTCCTTTTGCATCCGGGGGCGGTGATTGGCTCAGATGGTTTTGGTCTGGCCAATGATGCTGGGCGCTGGATCAAGGTGCCTCAGGTGGGAGGGGTCATCCTTGGTGACGACGTGGAGGTGGGTGCTAATACTACCATTGACCGCGGTGCCATTGGGGATACAGTGATCGGTGATGGCGTCAAGCTGGATAACCTGATCCATATCGCCCATAACGTAAAGATTGGCGCGCACACCGCCATTGCTGCCTGCTCCGCCGTGGCGGGCAGTGCGATTATTGGTCAACATTGTGCCATCGGGGGGGCGGTGGGCATTGTGGGCCACCTCGAGATCGCGGATAATGTCACTATCACAGCTATGTCGTACGTATCGCAGGCGATTACCAAACCGGGTGTTTACTCTTCAGGCACACCATTGGAAGAAAACGCCAAGTGGCATCGTAATTTCGTTCGTATGAAACAGCTGGATGACATGGCGCGCCGGCTGAAAAAAATAGAATCGCGGTTAGCGGCTTCTGAGCACCTTGATGAGACAAAAAATAATGACTGAGTCACCGGACACTTCGCTAACCTCTCTGGACATCTACCAGATCCTCGAACATCTGCCGCACCGTTATCCCTTTTTGCTGATCGACCGGGTGACGGAATGCCACGTGGGCGAGCGGCTCGTGGGCTACAAGAATGTCAGTTACAACGAACCCTACTTTACCGGTCATTTCCCGCACCATGCGGTAATGCCCGGGGTATTAATCCTCGAGGCCCTGGCCCAGGCCACGGGAATCCTCGCCTTTCGCACCAGTGGTAAGGTGCCGGACGAGGAGTCGCTGTATTACTTCGTGGGCATCGACGGCGCGCGCTTCAAGCAGCCGGTGATGCCGGGTGATCAGCTGGTGTTGGAAGTGGATGTCATCAAGTCCATGCGGGGTGTCTGGAAATTCAACGGCGTCGCCAAGGTGGATGACAAGGTGGTGTGCTCCGCGGAGCTGATGTGCGCCGAGCGGGCTGTCTGATTGTTTCGCGGCGTGACGAGGTGAGGGCGTCGTGATTCATCCCCAGGCCATCATTGACCCCAAGGCCCGGCTTGACGACAAGGTCAGCGTCGGACCCTTTTGCGTGATCGGCCCCAATGTGGAGATCGGTGAGGGTACGGTGATCGATTCTCACGTGGTGATCAATGGCCCCACGCGCATCGGCCGAAACAACAGGATCTATTCCTTTGCCGCCATCGGCGGCGACCCCCAGGACAAGAAATACGCCGGCGAAGCCACCGCGCTGGAGATCGGTGACGGCAACACCATTCGCGAGTATTGCACCATCAGCCGAGGCACCACCCAGGACGCCGGTGTCACCCGCATCGGCGACGACAACTGGATCATGGCCACGGTGCATATCGCCCACGACTGCCAGATCGGCAGCCACACCATCTTCGCCAACAGCGCCACCCTGGCGGGTCATGTGACCATCGAGGACTACGTGATCCTCGGCGGCTTCACCCTGGTGCACCAGTTCTGCAAGATCGGCGCACACAGTTTCACTGCCATGAACAGCGTGATCTCCAAGGACGTGTTGCCCTTCCTCATGGTCTCCGGGCACATGGCCAAACCCCACGGCCTCAACAGCGAGGGCCTCAAGCGGCGTGGCTTTTCCAGCCAGGCCATCAATGAATTGCGCAAGGCCTACAAGCTCATCTACCGCTCAGGCAACACCCTGGAGCAGGCCACGGCGCAGTTGCAACCCCTGGCCCGGGGCTGCGCCGAAGTGGCACAGTTGCTGGATTTCCTCAAGGGTGTGAGCCGCGGGATCGTGCGCTAAGTGGCGAACCGGCCGCTGCGCTTTGGCGTCGTTGCCGGCGAGGCCTCGGGGGATTTACTGGGCGCCGGGCTGATCCAGGCCATCAAACAACAGCATCCCGACGCCGTTTTCGAGGGCATCGCCGGGCCGCAGATGATGGCCGCCGGGGCCCACAGCCTGTTTCCCATGGATCGTCTCTCGGTAATGGGCATCGTGGAGGTGCTGGGCCGCTACCGCGAGCTGCTGGGCATGCGCCGCCAGCTGGCCCGGCATTTCAAACAGAATCCACCGGATGCCTTCATTGGTATCGATGCGCCGGATTTCAACCTGGGCCTGGAGCGCCAGCTGCGCGAGGCCCGCATCAAAACCGTGCATTACGTCAGCCCCTCGGTGTGGGCCTGGCGTCAGCGGCGGGTGAAAAAGATCGCCGCTGCCACGGATCTCATGCTCACCCTGTTTCCCTTCGAGGCCGCTTTTTACCAGCAATACCAGGTGCCGGTGCGTTTCGTGGGCCACCCCCTGGCCGACACCATCCCCCTGGAGGTGGACAAGGCCACCGCGCGGCAGTCGCTCGGCTTGCCTCTTGATGCCGAGATCCTGGCCCTGCTGCCGGGCAGCCGTGCCAATGAATTGCAGTATCTCGCCCGGCCCTTTCTGGAGACCGCCTGCTGGCTGCAGGCACGCCGCCCGGATCTGCGGTTTGTGGTGCCCCTGGCCAATGCCGAGCGGCGTCGGCAGTTCGAGGAGGCGCTGGCAGCTTTGGAAAAAGAGGGCAAGGGTCTGCATGGGCTGACCCTGGTGGAGGGGCATTCGCGGGAGGTGATGGCGGCGGCGGACGCTGTGCTACTGGCCTCAGGCACCGCGGCGCTGGAGGCCATGCTGCTCAAACGTCCTATGGTGGTGGCATACAAGCTGGCGCCGCTGACCTACTGGCTGGCCACCCGTCTGCTGAAGGTGGAGAATGTGTCGCTGCCCAACCTGCTGGCGGGAGAAACCCTGGTGCCGGAGCTGATCCAGCATGCAGCCACACCGGAAAATCTGGGACGCGAGGTGCTGGTGTTTTTCGAAAATCACCACAGCCGGGAGTCCCTGAATCAGCGTTTCAGCGCGATTCATCGGGAGCTGCGCCGGGACGCCAGCCAGCAGGCGGCCCAGGCCATCCTGCAGATGCTTGAAGGCCAGCAAGCAAAGAGGCAAGCATATTAGTGTTAACAGGCCCCCAGTTCTCTATAGCGCAATTATGCGCTGCCAAATACCGTGGGAGCGCCTTTCCAGGCACGATTCGCGCCTGGAAAGGCGCTCCTATCACGGGGAAATTAACGCACAAACAATGGGTTTGAGACGATTAAACTGAGACGATGAATAAATGACAACACAGGGCACACTGGATTTCACCACCGGCACCCCCTGGGTGGCGGGGCTGGACGAAGTGGGGCGGGGACCACTGGCCGGGCCGGTGGTCACCGCCGCGGTAATTCTCGACCCGGACAGACCCATCGCCGGTCTGGCGGATTCCAAGGCGCTCAGCGAAAAACGCCGCGAGGCCCTGTACGAGGAGATCGTGGTCAAGGCCAGGGCCTGGGCCGTGGGCCGCGCCGAGGTGCACGAGATCGACGAGATCAATATCCTCCAGGCCACTCTGCTGGCCATGCAGCGGGCCGTGGCCGGTCTTACCCTGCAACCCGATCACGTGCTGGTGGATGGCAACCGTTGCCCGGAGCTGCCCTGTAGCGCCGAGGCTATCGTCAAGGGTGATGGCAAGATACCGGCCATCAGCGCGGCCTCTATCATCGCCAAGGTGAGCCGCGACCGGGAGATGGTCTTGCTGGATGCCGAGTATCCCGGTTATGGTTTCGCGAGGCACAAGGGTTATCCCACTCTGGCGCACATGGAGGCCCTGCGGGAACGGGGCGTCACCCCCATTCACCGGCGCTCCTTTGCGCCGGTGCGGCGGGCCCTGAACAGGTAATAGTTATGGAAAAACGGATTTTTTAAACAGGTCTTACTCATGTTTTTACTACAGGCACCCCGATGACACATCCCTTACAGCATTTACTCGATAACAACGCACGCTGGGCCTCCGGTCAGACGGCGGATGACCCGCAGTACTTTCAACGCCTCACCACCCACCAGAACCCGGAATACCTGTGGATTGGCTGTGCCGACAGCCGGGTGCCTGCCAACGAGATCATCGGTCTCGATCCCGGTGAGGTATTCGTGCATCGCAACGTGGGCAATGTGGTGGTGCACACCGACATGAATTGTCTGTCGGTGATCCAGTACGCGGTGGATATACTCAAGGTGAAGCACATCATCGTTTGCGGTCACTACGGCTGTGGTGGGGTCATCGCCGCCATGGAAAACACCCAGCACGGACTTATTGATAATTGGCTGCGGCATATCAAGGATATTTATCAGAAGCACAAACAGGATGTGGAGGTCATCGAAAACCCGCATCAGCGCAAGGCGCGAGTGTGTGAAATCAACGTCATCGAACAGGTGGCCAACGTCTGCTACACCACCATCGTGCAGAACGCCTGGCAGCGGGGTCAGGAGCTGGCCGTGCATGGCTGGGTGTATGGTCTGCAGGATGGCTTGGTGAACGACCTTGGTGTGATTATCGATAATCCGCAGCAATTACCCGACTCCTACCGAATGGCCTAGGGTCTCACCCCTACCCTCAACGAACCGGTATCCTGGCCGATAACCTCTTAGGGTGGAACGTTTTGGGGTGGGTATATTGACGAATAAAATACAGGTCTACACAACAGGTTTGAAGACCGGCATGTATGTGTCGGAACTGGATCGACCCTGGGTGGAAACCCCCTTTCTGTTTCAGGGCTTCATGATCGAAAGTGTGGCTGAGATCAACGCCCTACGCGAGCATTGTGACTTTGTGTATGTCGACAAGGAACGCTCGCGCTCCGAGGTGAGCGCCCATTTGCTGGCGGCCGCAAAGGCCACCGGAAAACCGGCTGCCACGCGGCGACAATCCGCGCGTTTTTCAGAGACGGACTTTCGCAAAAGCCTGCTGCAATCCTACACGGTGTACAAGGATGCCCGCGGCTGGGTCGACACCATGCTCAATGACGCCCGCCTGGGTGAGGGTGTGGATACCGAAAAAGCCCGTGTCCTGGTGAGCGAAATAGCGGATCAGGTCATCCAGAATCCCGATGCACTGGTGTGGCTGACCCACCTCAAGCAGCGCGATGAATATACCGCGACTCATTGCATCAATGTCTGCATCCTGGCGCTGACATTTGGCCGTTTTCTCGAACTCGATGAAGAATCCCTGCACAGGCTGGGCATGGGCGCCTTGCTGCATGATATCGGCAAGATGCATGTGCCCGACGAGATTCTCAATAAGCCCGGCCGACTGACCAAAGGTGAGTTTGAAATCATCAAAGGGCATCCCGCCCATGGTCATGCCATGCTGGTGGATGACCACGAACTGGCCGCGGAGAGTCTGCATGTGGTACTGCATCACCATGAGCGGCTGGATGGCGGCGGGTATCCCAATGGTCTGCGTGAGGAAGACATTCCACTGTTGACGCGCATAGCCAGCATTGTGGATGTGTATGATGCCATTACCTCGGATCGTTGTTACCACGATGGCGTAACGCCTGCACAGGCGCTGGAAAACCTGTTCAAATGGGCAAAGGGAAATTTTGATATTTCCCTACTGGAGAAATTCATCAAGTGCCTGGGCATTTATCCCATTGGTAGCGTGGTGCGGTTGAACACACAAGACTCGGGGGTGGTTGTGGCGACGGATGCGGAACATCGCATCAAGCCCGTCGTTTTGGTGGCGCTCAATGCACAGGGCAAACCGTATTTGCCACGGAGACTGATCAATTTGTCCAGCGCTATCTGGGAAAAAACCGGCACACCCATTTCCATTGATAAGGTGTTGCCACCCGGTTCGCTGGGGATTGGCATACAGGATATTCTCAACGATGAGCTAAATTATGCGCAGAGTCAGATGGCAACAATAGAATAGCTGGCGAAACCCGAGCCGTTCAAACAAAGATCAGCTGGCCAGCGAAATCATGTCGCTGTTTTCCAAGGCCAGGATTTCTTCTGCCGTCAACTCCAGCAGGCGGATGGTAAAGACGGAGCCTTTGCCCGGCGTGCTTTCAACCAGGATTTCCCCGCCCAGCAATTCACAGAATTGCTTGCTGATGGTCAGCCCCAGGCCAGTGCCTTCGTAACGCCGGTTTACCGATTGCTCCGCCTGCGTAAAGGGCTGGAAGAGAGTGGGGAGGGCATCCGCTGGAATACCAATACCGCTGTCTTTCACGCTGATGTCGAGGAAGTTGCGGCCCTTTCTTGAATGCCAGTGGTAAGTTATCTCGATGCTTCCATTGTTCGTGAACTTTATGGCATTGCTTAGCAGGTTGAGGAGCACCTGCCGGAGCTTGATGGGATCTGTTTTGAATCTGTCTTTTTCTTGTTGGGTGGGAATAATAAGCCGATTTTCTTTATTTTCGGCGGCAGGCCTCATGGTGACGCTTACTTCCTTAATGAGTGTGCTTATCTCAATTTCATCAATATGGATGTTCATCTTGTTGGCTTCGATCTTGGATAGATCCAGCACATTGTTGATCAGGCTTAACAGGTGTTGTCCGGCACAATGAATATTATCGATATCTTTGTGATAATGAGAAATACCTTCTATGTCCATTTCATCCTGCAGCAGCTCACTAAAGCCAATGATCGCATTTAGGGGGGTGCGTAACTCATGGCTCATATTGGCAAGGAACTCGCTCTTGATGCGATTGGCGGTTTCCGCTTCTTCCTTGGCACGTCGTAAATCGAATTGGGTTCGTTTCCGTTCGAGAATGACGGCGACCCAGCGCCCCATCAGCCTGATCAGATCCAGATCTGTTGGTGGGAAGGGGGTATGGGCTGTTGAGCTGGCGAAACTGATCGTCCAGAACATGTTGGTTTTGTCTTTTATCGGCAGGCCAATATAGGATTCGATAGTGTTGTTGAGACGCGCGGGATGATTTGCATAGTCCGATGAACCAATATCATGTTCAGCAAAGATGGCCAATGTCTCATTGGCTATGACGCTGCAAAAGGTATTGCCAAGCTCGCTGGTTTTTTCCTTTATTTCAATAGGTCCTTTAGCAGTGACAAGGTTCAGAATGGTATTGGTTTGTTCCTCAAGATTGACAAAGGAAACTTTTCCTATCTCCATGTTAAATGTCTGGCAGCCCATTTTGAGTATTTCATCTATCTGTTGGTCGAAGCTCTGCTTGGGTATGGAGGAGATCTCGTACAGCACTCGAATCCGCTCGGCATGCATGAGTTCTGCGGATTCTGCCCGTTTGCGTTCCTTGGTTTCTGTGGCCATTTCCTTCTGTGATTGCAGCAGTCGACGATTAAAGCGAATAGCAAAAAACACGGCGACCAGCAAACCCGCGAAGGTGATTGCCAGGGCAATAATCCAGCCACCATATTCACGGAAGATATCCTGCAGATTGACTTTGCCTAACGTTGAATAGGGGCCGACGTGTAATTCTTTCATTAGTTCATGTACTGGTTGATAGTCCAGAGGAACGGTCCAACCTTCGCTGGATGCCGCACGGGCGGCTGGACTGTCCGGCGCCATACTCAGCAGGGCTATGGCTACTTGTTGTGCCAGTTTGCTTGGTGTGTTGCGTGTTGTGGCAAAGGGCCATTCCGGGTAGAGCCGGGTGCTGTGGATGAAAGGGAAGTCCGGGGCGAACATGGGATTAATGATCTTGAAGTCAGTTATCTTGACCTCTCCTGCCTTGGCCATGCGTTCGATAACGTCCGTGCGTACAGTAGCGGCATCCACCTTGCCATCTCGTACGGCAAGGACAATTTTGTCCTGTGGAAAACCGGCATAAGTCAGAGAGGAAAAATCCCTTTTCGGGTCAATACCGGCCTGTGTCAATTCACGCCAGGCCATCCACCAGCCGCCAAAGGCATGTGGGTGAACGGCCATAAAGGATTTTCCTTTGAGACTCTGCAGATCGGTGATGTCCTTGCGATCTGCACGGGACACGATAAGCGCGCCAAACTGGGTGTAGGCTCCACCGGGGCGTTTGTTGCGCAGTGTGGCGATGCGCGAGATGCCATAGCGCGACTCCAGTTCGGCATAACGTGCTGGATTGGTGAGGACAAACTCCACTTCTTCATTTTTTACGGTCTCATCGATACTGTCATTGGACACGGGGATGATTTCGAATCGGTAGCCGGGAACGTTGCGCTGCAGATACTCTGCTGTGGGCTGCCACATCTCATGGGTTTTGGCGATGCCACGAAACGCCATCACTGCAATCCTCACTGTGGAGGATGCAGCTTCACCGTTTTGTGGCTCAGCATGCACAGGGTTGATTGACAGGCAGATCCATACCAACATCGCAATCCAGCTGACTTTTTGGGTAAGTAGGTGATGGAAATCGAATAGATTCATAGATTTCAGCGGTTTGCCGGAATGTGCTGATCCGTAAAATTTATAGGGATAACTACAGGAATATCGGTGGGTGGGGCGGATAGTTGAGGGGAATTCCACTCAATCTAACCAAAATCCAAACCACTGGCAGTGAGGGGTCGTACGTTGACAGCGACTGCCGGTACTGCGCACACTGCGGCCTGCGCTGGTGGAAATGTTTTCGTTCAGCCAATGTTCATTCAGCATTAACCAATCCAGGGAGGGGGGATATGATCAAAGGACAATCAATGTCACGGGTTTTTGTGAAAGCGGGGCGTTGCACACACCACCGGATATGGCAACGTTGGATAGCCGTCCTGCTCCTGTTGCTGATTCCTCTGGCCTCATCGGCCAGCCAGAACAATACCGAAGGAA
>DRKQ01000018.1 GCA_011051685.1 Gammaproteobacteria bacterium | reverse complement strand
GGCTGTTCCATCGAGGTAGGCCTCAACCAGGAGGGCAAGCCCGTGGCCTCCCGCGGTGTGGCCGATGCCGACGTCAACCGGGGCAAGCTCTGTCTCAAGGGAATCTTCGAGCATGAGCTGTTCGATTCTGCCGGGCGCGGTCTGCAACCTTTAATGCGCAACAAGTGGCATGAGCCCTGGCAGCCCGCCAGCTGGGATACTGCTCTTGACAAACTGCATGACGAGATTCGCCGGGTGCAGGAAAAACACGGCCCTGATTCCTTTGCTGTGATCTCCACCGGGCAAATGCTCACCGAGGAGTTTTATACCCTGGGCAAGCTGACCCGCGGCCTCATCGGCACCAACAACTACGACGGCAATACCACTCTGTGTATGGCCTCAGCGGTGTCCGGTTACAAGCGCAGCTTCGGCTCCGACGGTCCGCCCGGCTGCTACGAGGATTTCGAGCACACCGACTGTCTCATCGCCTGGGGCTCCAACCTGCCGGAACAACATCCCATCATCTACTGGCGCATGAAAGAGGCGCAGGAGAAGCGCGGTTTCCCGCTCATCGTGGTGGACCCGCGCGTCACCATGCTGGCGCAGAATGCCAATATTCATCTGCCCATCACCCCGGGTACCGACGTGGTGCTGATGAACGCCATGATGCACGTCATCTTCAAGGAGAACTTGCATGACCAGGCCTACATAGACGCCAACACCAATGGTGAGGAGGCGCTGCGCGCCGAGGTGGAAAAATACGATCCCGTGACCGCCTCCAAGATCTGCGGCATCGACGAAGATACCATTCGCGTTGTGGCGCGCACCTTCGCCAAGGCTGGCACCGCCATGCAGATCTGGACCATGGGTATCAATCAATCCACCCATGGCTCCGACGGCGTGGTGGGCATCAACAACCTGGCCCTGATCACCGGCAACATCGGCAAGCCCGGGGGTACCAGCCTGTCCATCACCGGGCAGTGCAATGCCATGGGCACGCGCGAGTGGTCGTCCTGTTCCGGGCTGCCTAATTATCGTTATCTGGAAATTCCCGAGCATCGCGAAGAGATCGCCAAGTACTGGAATATCGATCCGGAATTCCTGCCCAAGAAACGCGGCATGTTCCAGACCGATATCTACCAGGCCATGGAGGCGGGACAGATCAAGGGCCTGTGGCTTATCGCCACCAATCCCATGACCTCCCTGCCCAATAACGCGCGAGTGCGCCGCGCCATGGAGCAACTGGAATTCTGTTGTGTGCAGGATTGTTACCAGGACGCGGAAAGCACCCAATACGCCCATGTCTACCTGCCCGCCGGCACCTGGGCGGAAAAGGACGGTGTGATGACCAATACGGAACGGCGTATCAACCGCATCACGCCCATCGCCACGCCACCGGGAGAGGCCAAACCCGACCTGTGGATATTCAACCGCGTGGCGGAGCGCTTCAACAAGGACGAGAAGATGAGCTTTCCGGAAAAGGCGGCGGATGTGTTTCTGGAGATGCGCGAGATATCCAAAGGCCGCCTGGCGGATATCTCCGGTATGGACCATGAATTGATTGAACAGCAGCGCGGCATTCAGTGGCCCTACACCGCCGAGCAGCGCAAGCGGGATGAGGCGCCACCCAAGGGTGGCAAGCGTCTCTACACCGAGGATACCACTTTCAGTTATGCCGATGGTCGCGCCAAGCTGATCCCGCTGCCTTTCATCGACAATAACGAGGTGCCTGACGAGAAGTTTCCCATATGGCTCAACACCGGTCGCCTCATCGAGCACTGGCACGGGCGCACCAAGACGGGCAAGATCGGCAACAACAACAAGTTCAGCCCCATTCCCTTTATCGAGATCAATCCGGATCTGGCCTCCGAACTGGGTGTCCAGCGTGGCGAGTATGTGCGCATGATCTCCCGCCGCGGAGATGCCGTGGCAATGGCCCAGCCCACGCAGCGGGTGCCCAAGAATATGGTATTCCTGCCCTTCCATTTTCACGACTGCGCCAACCGCATCACCCTGGGTTTGCTGGATCCCCATTCGCGCCAGCCTGCCTACAAGCAGTCGGCGATACGCATCGAGAAGATCGAAGACCAGCAGGCAGCGGCCAGGCTGTCCATGGAAATGCGCACATTCTAAGAGGCCTCCTATGTTTACTGTACGTCCAAACGAACCCGAGTATGCGCTGCTGAAGGATCCCACCAGCCAAAGCAAAAACCGTTACGGCAAGCCCATCGAGACGGTGCCCGAGGGGCATGCGCTGCGTGACAAGAGCCTCAACATCAACAATGATGGCGAGATTGGCGCCAACCCCAACCGTTACAAGCAGCACGGCTTCTACTTCAACGCCGACAATTGCATTGCCTGCCATGCCTGCGAAGCCGCCTGTTCGGAGAAGAACGACAACCCGGCGCATATCGCCTTTCGCTCCGTGGGTTTCGTGGAAGGGGGCACCTATCCCAATTATCAGCGCATCAACATCTCCATGGCCTGTAACCACTGCGATAATCCGGTGTGTCTCAAGGGCTGTCCCACGCGCGCCTATACCAAGTTCGCCGAATACGGCGCCGTGCTGCAGGATCCGGACATCTGTTTCGGTTGTGGCTACTGTACCTGGGTCTGCCCCTACAACGCCCCGCAACTGGATCCCATCAAGGGCCAGGTGAGCAAGTGCAACATGTGCGTGGATCGTCTGGAGGTGGGGTTGAAGCCTGCCTGTGTGGCCGCCTGCCTGGGCAAGGCGCTGGATTTTGGGGTCATCGAAAACATCCCCGAGGGCCGTAGCCAGGCCAAGACCAGCATCCCCGGTTTCCCGCGCACAGATATCACCCATCCCAATGTGCGCTTCCAGCAAACCCGGGTAACGCAACGGGATATGCGACGGGTGGACAGCATGCCTCTGAAATATCATCGGGATGACGAGAAGGGCGGTTTCAAACCGGAACTGGATCCTCAGTCTGGATTCAGCCGGCAATGGAACCTGAAAAAGCTGTTGGGTTCCCATGAGAACGCCCATATTGCCTTTACCCTGTGTGCTCAATCGGTAATTGGCGCCTTCCTGTTGCTGATGTTTGCCCCACTGCTGGGTGTGTCGTCCGTGGTTACGGTGAAGAACGCCGCCTTCCTACCCTTATTTGCGACGATGTTTGTGATCCTGGCCATCGGCATGTTCAAGCTCAATATGCACCTGGGTAAACCGCATCGCTTTTATCGAGGCTTCAACAACTGGCGCCTGTCGCCGGTGAGCCGGGAGATTGCCGGGGTCTCGCTGTTCTTTGCCGGCATGACGGGCTACGGTTTTTTTACCGCCTTGCAGCAGTTCGGCCTGTGGAATGCGTCACCGGCACAGTGGCTGGCCAATGCCGCAGCCGTGGCGGCGGTGATTGGCGGCCTGTTTGGTTTTTATTACATGTACAAACTGTATCGAATTCCGGCGCGTCCTTTCTGGGATCACTGGCAGACAGCCAGCAGCTTTGTGGGGACAGCACTGTCCCTTGGCGCATCCTTGATCCTGTTGGTGGGCAGCCTGGCTCTGGGGCCACAATTTCTCATGAGTTCATTGCCGCAGTTGGGATGGGTGGTACTGGCGGGCCTGATCCTTGAGGGACTCGGGTTGCTGGCTCATGGCCGCGATCTCAACAGGCAGGGCGGTGAGGGAGCTGCCTCACACTATGAACAGCGCAGTCGTTACGGAAATGCCTACTGGCTACGCAATAGTTTGTTGGGTTTGAATATCATTTTGGTCTCAGTGCTGACCTTGCGGGGAGTTCCCGGCATTTTGCCGCTGGAGGCGCTGAGCCTGCTGACATTCTTGTCACTTTTGGTGATGAGTATTATTGGCCGCGCCCTGTTTTATGTGTTGGTGATTCCCACCACCATGCCAGGGGCGTTCTTCTGGCGGAACCGTGCCTTTCAGGAGCATGCCCGTGAGACAGGTCTGGCCCACATGCCCCAAGTGGGAGTAGTGCCTGAAGGACATTAGCCCGGGCACGTAGTCGTCCTGTCCTGGGCCGGGGTCGGTCCCTTTGTGACTGTCTGTTTCCCCCTTCCAAACATCTGTCCGGCGGCGCATCATGCGTCGCCCGTTTCATCAAGCCATATCCACAGGCAATTTCTACAAGCCATTGTGGGAATTAAAGAAATTTTCTCACCGACCGCCTAATAGCCGGTAAATCCCGCTGTCCGACCGCAGCCCTGGCAGGCTCTGGATTATAAAAAATAATTCTTATTATCAAGGGGTTAACCGGTATCCCTAGTGAGAGAGGGTGGATGGCACAGTAGAGATAGAGTGCCCGGGAACCAAGATTTTTTAGTAAATGTCAACAAGTGACTTAAGGAAACAATCCATGAGACAAAGCAATGCCATGAGCTTCGCCGGCCGGTATTCCCTGCGCACCAAGGTAAATTTAACCGTTGGTCTGGTATTTCTGATAGTGCTGGTGCTGGTGACAACGTCAGCGGTTACACACGAACGCGAAAAGCTGATGGAAGTGGCGGAAAACCAGGTTACGGAGATGACTACGTTGTATTTCGACAGCCTCAATACAATGATGCTCACCGGCACCATGGATCAGCGTGCGATACTGCGTAACAAAATGCTTGCGCGCAAGCAAATAATGGAGGCGCGGGTGATCCGTGGCCAACCTGTCATAGGGCAGTTTGGCCCAGGTTATGCCGACGAAGTGCCTCTGGATGAACTGGATAACCAGGCGTTGTCGGGTGAGGCCATAACCCGTATCGAAGAGCGGGCGGGACAACGCATGATGACAGTGATCACGCCCTTCAAGGCAACGGAAAATACCCGAGGAGTGAATTGTCTGCGATGTCATAACGTACCCAGTGGTGCAGTAAACGGCGCCATTCGCATCGGTTACTCATTGTCAGAAATTGATGCAGCGGTAAAACGGGAATTCTGGGTGACACTGTGGTTCAATCTGGGATTTTTCTTGGTGGGTTTGATAATCATTAATGCCATGTTGAAGGGGTGGGTGATCTCGCCCTTGGCAAAGTTGAATGATGTCTTGCTTAAACGCGCACAAGGCGATAGTGAGATTCGTGCAACGGTGGACAGGGATGATGAGATCGGCCAACTGGCAGAGGCCTTCAATACCATGGCGGATAATGTAAATGCTGTGACTGAACGCGAACATGAGGCCGCTGAAGACCTCCGTAGCAAGGTTGATCATTTATTATCTGCTGTTAACAAGGTAACAGAAGGTGATTTCAACGCACAAATAGAATTACATGGCGAGGGAGCAATTGGCGAGCTGGCTGAAAGTATGCAAATAATGATCAATTACATTGCCATGGCTACAGAGCAAAAGCAGACAGAAGTTGAGACGCTTGAGCGAAAGGTGGATGCAATTCTAAAGGTGGTAACACAGGCTTCGCATGGAGATTTGACCGGTGTGGTTGATGTGCATGGTGATGATGCAATCGGCAAGCTAGCCGCTGGAGTACAGGCAATGCTGAGTAGCCTGAATACACTGGTATCACAAGTGCAACGATCAGGAATACAGGTAACGTCTTCTGCGACGGAAATTGCCGCCACTGCCAAGCAACAGGAAGCTACTATCGCGGAGCAGGCTGCGACGACGAATGAAATTGCCGCAACGGCCACCGAGATATCGGCCACAACCAAGGAATTGACCAATACAATGGACGAAGTGGCTGCAGTGGCAGACCGGACACGCTCATCTGCTGCCAGTGGTCATGAAGATCTCGAGAGAATGGAATCAACAATGCAACAAATAGTCGAAGCTGCCAAGTCAATTGCGGCAAGATTTGAGGTGCTGAATGAAAAGGCGAAAAATATCAATAGTGTTGTAACTACCATTACTAAAGTGGCAGATCAAACTAATCTTCTTTCCCTGAATGCCGCGATCGAGGCGGAGAAGGCAGGAGAGTATGGCCTGGGTTTTTCAGTAGTGGCAACCGAAGTGAGACGTCTTGCAGACCAAACCGCTGTGGCCACGTTGGATATTGAGCAAATGGTAAAAGAAATGCAGACAGCAGTTTCATCCGGCGTGTTGAGCATGGAAAAATTTACAGACCAGGTGAGAAGTAGTGCTTCAAATGTCAATCAGGTCTCGTCGCAGCTGGCTGAAATTATTGAGCAGGTTCAGGAGTTTACCCCAAGGTTTGAAAATGTCCAGCAAGGCATGCACTTCCAGGCACAGGGTGCGCAGCAGATTACCGAGGCGATGGTGCAGTTAAGTGAGTCTGCACAACAGTCAGTAGAATCTATCCAGCATTCAAATGCCGCCATTGATTCGTTGAATGATGCTGCTCAGTCTCTACAGAGTGGCGTTTCAAAGTTTCGGGTTAGCTGATTTATAGTATTAAAATGCTCTATTCACATTTCCTTGTTGACGACGGACATTTTGTTATACCGGCCGAATGTATCACCGAAATTATCCCGTGTGTGAGTATTAAAAAACAGTCGTCCCTTCCCGGGTATGTGGCGGGATTAATGAATTATCATGGGGATACCATATCTGTTATTGATTTATCCATGTTGCTTATAGGCAAGGCAAGCAAAAAGAAACTTAGTACACGAATTATTATTATCAATGGAGCTGATGTGAACGGAAAAAAATTGATGTTTGGGTTAATGGCTGAAAAAGCAACGGATATGGTGAATATTGACGAATCATCTTTCAAGCCGCCGATGTTGAGTGACAAAGAAGCTTTGATTGAAGGTGATGTTGCAATTTTTGATGATGATCTTATGACACGAATATCGATTAGTGAAATCATCAAGAAGATTAATAAAAAATTATTTGTAGGCAAGATTGAATCCTGAAAGGCATGGCTGTCATGTCTTATACTAAAATCAAAGAAATCCTATATTCTACCATTGGCTTGCACGCAGAGAGTGTGGGAAAGTCTAGTGTTGACAGAGCGATCAATCAAAGGATGGAGGCCACAAAGTGTGAGTCAGCTGTTCAGTACCTCAAGCTTGTTAAAAATGATATCTCTGAGCTGGATGAGTTGATTGAAGAGGTTGTCGTGCCTGAGACTTGGTTTTTTCGGAATAGGGCGCCTTTCGATTATCTCAAAAATAATGCACTTTCTATTTTTCGTGGATTCTATGGAGGTAATGGTAAGGATACTAATGAAAAAGATGTCGATTGTGAAAAAGATTGTCTTCGCGTATTAAGTATTCCCTGCTCAACGGGTGAAGAGGCATATTCAATTGCCATCTCATTGAGGGAGTCGGGTCTTGGGATGAGCGACTTTCATGTGGAGGCATTTGATATAAGCAAACGTGCTTTACTTAAAGCAAAGCGGGGAATATACGGAAAGCATTCGTTTCGTGAGAATGGCATAGATTATAAGGATCAATATTTTGAAAAAATAAAAACGGGTATACGTTTATCGGCTGATATTCGAGAGCGTGTCTGTTTCAATCGGGCGAATTTGCTACATGATAATATATCTCCACATCCTTATTATTACGATATTATTTTCTGTAGGAATGTGCTTATTTATTTTGATCGGAAAACACAAAAGTCGATTCTTGAAAAATTAGCAAACATATTAAAGCCCGGCGGTATTCTCTTTGTGGGGCATGCGGAGGCTGGTCAAGTTGATAATGAGGCCTTCAGTAAAATTCATGTTCCCAAGGCCTTCGCCTATAGAAAGATGCCTGCGACTGTAAGTGAAAACTCCGCATTTATTGGCAGCAGTGACCCATCTGTTAACAAGCTCAAGGATATTTATGATCAGCTGGTGGAAGTAACAAGAAAAGATACTGAATTGGCGAGCAAAATAAACAAAAAAATTAAAAATAAGAGTAGAAATAAGAAAAGAAAAATTAATACTAATCCAGAAAAACCTGGTGAGGGAGCAATAAAAAACATTGCAGAAGGCAAGGATCAAGATGAGACCGCCATGGTGAATGAAGCATCCTTGCTCATAAATAACGGTAGATTTAATGATGCAGAAAGGCTCTGTGAAAAATTTCTCGAAATTAACCCGGAATCTGCCGATGCTTATTACCTCTTAGGATTGATCAGTAATCTGAAAGGTGGATATGGTGGCGCGGAATCCTTACTGCGAAAAGCAATCTATCTCTCTCCAGACCATTATAAGGCCCTTGCCTTGTCTGCGGTGCTAGCAGAAAAAAGAGGCGATCTATCTAGTGCTGATATTCTTAGGCGTAGAGAAAAGAAAGCGAGAGGGCGAAATTCATGATTTTTTCAAGGGAAAGAAGACAATCATTAATCGCTACTAGCTGCTGGAGGAATATCGGTGTGTGGGGGGGCGGCGCGAACCGTTGTGAGAAACTTAAGATATATGTTCACTGCAGAAATTGTCCCGTTTTTTCCAGCGCTGGTCGTAGTGTTTTTGAGAAGGTTCCTCCATCCGGCTATTTGGCGGACTGGCGAAGAGAAATAGCTGCAGCATCCAAGGAGAGCGATGAGAGATCACGCAGTATTCTCATTTTTAGGATATATAAAGAGTGGTACGCATTCCCGGTTAGAATTCTGAATGAAATCTCCAGCGATAGGTCAGTTCATAAAATACCGAGGAATACACGGAGCTCAATAGAAGGCATTGTGAATATTAATGGTGAAATAAAACTTTGTTATTCCTTGCAGGAGATTCTTGGTACAAAAGCGGATTCGAGTAAAAACTATCATAAAAATGGTGTCATCAATAGGCGACTGATCGTTGCGGAACTTGGCGGGTATGAGTATGTGTTTCGGGTAAATGAAATAAAGGGCATGGCGTGGTTTAGTGATCATGAGCTGCTTCCTGCGCCATCAACAATTGATAGCGATCATTCGGAATTGCTTCTAGGTATTCTTCAAATGGATGCTCTCCATGTTGCGGTATTCAATGCAGATATGCTCCAAGATTGGCTAGAAAAGGTGGCGTTATGAACCCATCAAGTGGAGATATGGGCAACTATTCAATGTTTGACCTTTTTCGAATGGAGGTCGAAGGGCAAACTGCGTTGTTAAGTAATGACCTGTTATGTCTGGAGCAGGATAATGAGTCGCCTGAAATACTGGAATCACTGATGCGTGCCGCGCATTCCATAAAAGGTGCTGCTCGCATGGTCACTGTTGATCCAGTAGTTAAAATTGCCCATGTTATGGAAGATTGTTTTGTGGCTGCGCAGAAAACTGCCTTGTCCTTTCAATCTGGAGATATAGACAAGCTACTTAAGGCGGTTGATACAATCATCGAAATATCTTTATTAAATGAGGATGAAATCAAAATATGGGCCGAGACGAATAACAGTGAGCTTAATGGTTTGCTTGCGTCTCTTGGGCAAATACTTTCTGGTGACATGGACAGCCATATCAACACAGTCACGGAACAGAGGCAAAAACCACCGATAATCATACAGAAAAGTGAAAATAAAGCTCAAGAATCAGACAGGTTTATCCGTATCAGTGCGGATCAAATGTCAAAAATACTGGGAGCGTCAAGCGAGTTATTGGTTGAATCCAGAGAAATGGAAAGATTCTCGACGGCGCTTTTTCAAGTAAAAAGACGTCAAGATGAGTTGTTTTCTATTCTTGATTCATGGCGAGAATTGATGTCACAGAATGGCATTATTGATGATGATGACATTCATAAATCTGCTTTTCTTCGATTGGATGAATGCAGAAGAGGTATCACTGAGCAACTTCTTCAACTTGATGAGTTCGACCGAAAAAATAGTTATTTGTGTAAAAAGCTTTATGGTGAAGTCGCTGGCAGCAGAATGCGCCCCTTTGAGGATGGGATAGCCGGCTTTCAGCGAATGGTGCGTGATGTGTCCCGCTCCCTGGGAAAGGAAGTTATTCTAAAGATTGAGGGCCATCAATGTGCAGTCGATCGTGATGTATTAGAGAAACTCAAGGCTCCATTGAATCATTTGCTTCGTAACGCAATAGACCACGGAATAGAATCGGCTGAGCAGCGAGCACACTCCGGAAAGTCAGAGAAGGCCGAAATAAGGCTTTCGGCATCTCATGTTGGCGGTATGTTGCGCATTTCTGTAGAGGATGATGGGGCAGGCATCAATCTCGTGGAATTAGGCGAAAAGCTCATTCTAAAGAAGCTTGTAACTCGAAAAATGCTTCCTGATCTTTCAGATAACGAACTGCTGGAGTTTCTGTTTCTCCCTGATTTCTCAACACGCGACGAAGTAACCGAAGTGTCTGGTAGAGGTGTGGGCCTGGATGTAGTAAGAGATATGGTTAAGGAGATAGGGGGGACGGTTGTTGTCAATAACAATCCCGGTCAGGGAGTTGAATTCGTGCTTATGCTCCCATTAACATTGTCGGTCATTTCATCTTTGCTCATAGAAATAGCCAAAGAGCCTTACGCTTTGCCGCTTAATAAGGTGGATCGAATTATGAAAATACGCGCCGGCGATATTTCTGAAATAGAAGGAGGGCAATACATCTCGGTAAATGGAAAAAATGTTGGCCTGGTTGCTGCATCCGAAGTGCTTGGATTTGGTTCACCAGTCAAGAAAGACGAAACATTAACGGTTATTCTTCTAAGTGACCGTATAGAGACCTACGGTGTTGTTGTAGACAGATATCTTGACCAAAAGCAGTTATCCGTTACTACTCTTGATGAGCGTCTGGGTAAGGTGCCTAACGTCAGTTCAATGGCCTTGATGGAAAACGGAGAGCCCTTGTTTATTCTTGATGTGGATGATCTGGTGCGCAGTATCAGTTACATGGTTAACGGTAGTGGCGTAGGTGACGTTTATCGTGAGGCAGAACTGCAGCTACGAAGCAGCCGAAAACGCATCCTTGTTGTTGATGATTCTATTACTGTTCGAGAAGTAGAGAAAGATCTATTGCAATCAAAAGGTTATCTTGTGGATCTTGCGGTAGATGGCATGGATGGATGGAACTCAGTACGGCGCACACACTTTGATCTGGTCATAACAGATGTTGATATGCCACGCATGGATGGCATTGGCCTTGTAAAAAATATCAAACATGATCTTCATCTCAAAGATACACCAGTAATGATTGTTTCTTACAAGGACAGGCCAGAAGACAGAAGAAGAGGGCTCGAGGCTGGGGCTGATTATTACCTGACTAAAGGAAGTTTTCATGATGATACTCTCATTGAGGCGGTCGAGGACCTAATAGGTAGCGCGGTCAAATGAGAATCGCTATTGTCAATGATCTACCAATGGCGGTGGAAGGCCTTAGGCGCGTTGTTGAAAGAAGGGGCAAGCACAGTATCGCGTGGGTCGCCTACAATGGTGAGGAGGCCGTCAGACACTGCCTGACAGATGTGCCGGATCTGATGTTGCTGGACATGATAATGCCAGGTATGAACGGTGTGGAAACTACCCGAGAAGTAATGAAGAATTCTCCCTGTCCGATTCTTCTCGTGACATCTTCAGTAAATAAAAATTCTGCCCTTGTGTTTGAAGCAATGGGACACGGGGCACTGGATGCTGTCAACACTCCGGTTCTCCATGGCGCCTCTGAAGAGACTCAACAGTCGCTTCTGCGCAAGATCTCCATGCTGGCTATCCTCAGTAGACCGAACTCTCCGGAAGTGCGCGACTATTATCGCTCTATGGGAAAAAGAACGCCGTCTCTGAAGAATAACAAGATTCTCGCCATTGGCGCATCATCGGGTGGTCCACAGGCGCTAGCGACGGTATTGCGTGATATTCCAAGAGATTTTGCCTTACCGGTTGTGATTGTGCAGCATGTCGATGCGCATTTTGCCAGTGGTCTGGCTGAGTGGTTGAGTACCGTGTCCCCCTTGCCCGTTCGTCTTGCCTGTGAGGGTGACAGGCCAGTAGGCGGGACAATATTATTGGCAGGCTCCGATGATCACCTTGTTCTTCAAAAGGATGGAACGCTTGGCTATTCAGCCGAGCCTGTAGATATCCCATACCGGCCATCGGTGGACGTTTTTTGGCATTCTCTAGACAACTTCTGGCAGGGAGAGATTATTGCTGTCTTGTTGACGGGTATGGGCAGAGATGGCGCAAAATCCATGTTAAGTCTGCGACAATCCGGCGCCTTTACAATTGCCCAGGATAGACAAAGTTGTGCGGTCTATGGCATGCCGAAGGCCGCAGTTGAGCTAGGTGCAGCTGTAAAAGTTTTGCCTGTAGAAAGCATTATGGGCGAAGTATTAAAAAATGCTAATAAAATGGTTTAGATGGACGTTAACAGAGTCAGGCATTTTAATGAGTGAAAAAGTGGGCTAAAAGGGAATAAAATGAAGCTTGATGTGAAGGCGCATTCAGTCGTTTTATTGGTAGACGACCAGCTAATGGTCGTCGAGGGTATTCGGCGCATGTTGATGGATGAGGAAGATATTGAGTTCCATTTTTGTACCGATCCCAACCAGGCCCTTAAAAAGGTCGTCGATGTTCGGCCAACCGTCATCCTGCAAGATTTAATCATGCCTGATATTGATGGTTATGCTTTAGTGGACACTTATCGACAAAATGAGGAAGTGAAAAATATTCCTGTCATTGTGCTCTCATCAAAGGATGATCCACAGGATAAAAGTCTGGCATTTGAGCGTGGTGCCAATGATTATCTGGTGAAATTGCCTGACAAAATCGAGTTGATTGCCCGCATTAAGGCGCACTCAAAAAGTTATCTGGCGCAAGTTCAAAGAGATGAGGCGTTTGATGCCCTGAGGGAATTGCAGGCGGAGTTGGAAAAGAGCAACGTCGAGTTACAGAAGCTCAGCAGCCTGGATGGATTAACCGGCATAGCCAATCGCCGCAGTTTTGACGATTTCATCAATACTGAATGTTTACGCTCTGCGCGCGAAGACACTCCGCTGTCCTTGCTTCTTGTGGATATCGATTTTTTCAAGCCTTACAACGATAATTATGGACACCTCGCAGGCGATGCCTGTCTGCGCCAGGTTGCTACGGCAATGAGAGAAGTGGTTCATCGGCCTGCCGATATGGTGGCCCGCTATGGTGGTGAGGAATTCGGTATAGTGCTGCCCAATACAGATACCGAGGGTGCTGAAAAGCTGGCAATAAAACTCATGGAAAAAATACGCTCCCTGAAAATCCCCCATGAGTTCTCTTCGGTTACCGACCACATTACATTAAGCATTGGTATCACCAACGGCGTTGCATGTGAAGGTGCTTCACCTTCTGATCTTATTCTGCAGGCTGATGAGGCGCTGTATGAGGCGAAGGAGTCTGGCCGGAATTGTTACAAAATTCACTCGTCAGGCTAGATTCTGTCACCACACAACTCAGGTTCAGCGCAGCTAAGAGGCAATGCGGTAAGCCGTATCTACCATGGGTGTTCGTACCCTTAATAGTAAGCAGGATTTGCCAAAGCCGGTCAGTCGCACGGGCTTTTGATCGATGCAGCGAATAATTGCATCACCATTTCTCAGAATGTTGCTTTTTCCCCCAAATATTATCCGTTGCCACCAGGCTTGTCTGGCCCTTGACTTTGCGCTTGTTTCTTCCGGATTGGCTGACTCGAGCTGGGCATTCCCGGCGATGAGCAGGTACATGGCATAGCTTTGTGGGAGTGATGTTAGATTGATAGATGTTCCATCCTGCAGGGCGAGTAAATCTGCGCTAAGGCCCTGACATGTGTAGAGGTGCCGCAAAACGGGCAAGCCATCCGCAGGGGTGTCATGTAACAGGTTTTCAACTTCCCGGCGGTAATCTTTGTTGAAGCGCAAGGAGCGGTGCAGCAGACGCAGGTTGGATTCGGCTACCGCCTGAATGCTTACGGTCGAGCGATTGGCGTAGCGTTGCAATACCTGCATGCCGGCAAGAAAGGCCTTCCAGGCGGGATGATCGGTATGCCCACAGTCATCCGGAGATGAAGACTTGCGCCGTGATTTGGACGAAAATTCTACACTTTCCTGTAATCCGTTCTTCATGATGTTAACGATCTCGGCAATTGTGCGTTTACGGTTGCTGTCCTGTTGCATCTGTGTAAGGATTTTGCCGCGAGTCAAGGGATGGCTTGCTGTGCAACCGGCTTGCGTCGGGAGTTTTGGAAAAGAGAGGGTTGGAGAGACGTCCTTGTCACTTCCCAATTCGATCCTCCCTTTTCTGTATATAGAATAGGCGTGCCCGTTGAACCGTGTAAGGTGCAAATGCACCGCTTGGAAGTGAAAAATTACCGTTTTCTGTGCTGGATCCGGCAGTTGTCCAGCACGGGCACATGCATATCACACTTAAGGAGCATTTTCGTGTCACTCAATAACATAGCGTTATTTTCAGGACTGTCTGAGGAGGAGCTGGATTCCATATCCGGCCTAGCCGTCACCCGTAGTTATCCAAAGAATACCCTGGTCATTTGCGAGGGCGACATGTCTGATTCCCTGTATCTGGTGCTGTCGGGTAAGGTCAAGGTGTTTTTGTCGGATGAGGAGGGCAAAGAGGTTACGCTGAATATGCAAGGCGCCGGGGAATATTTTGGCGAACTGGCCATATTGGACGAGTCTCCCCGGTCGGCCTCGGTGGTAACCATGGAAGACACCAAGCTGGCGGTATTATCCAAGGCCGCTTTCGAGCAGTGCATGGAACAGCATTCGAGCATTGCTTTGACTATTATGCGTGGTTTGGCGCGCCGTCTGCGTGAACTCACCGAGAATGTTCGCAGTCTGGCGCTGATGGATGTATACGGCAGGGTGGCCCGGTTATTGCTCGATATGGCCGAGGAGCGGGATGGAAAAAATGTGATTCCGCAGCGTCTGACCCAGCGGGATATTGCCAGCATGGTGGGGGCGTCCAGGGAGATGGTGAGTCGTATCCTGCGGGATTTGTCCATCGGTGGCTACATCACCATTGAAAACAAGATCATCACTCTCAATGAGCGCCTGCCGCCGGCCTGGTGAACAGCGATTTTTCCTCAGCCATTTTTTTGCAAGTCCATGAGCTGCTTATTACATGCGTCTGCCTGAGGCCAATACCTGGCTAGAAACCCTGCATGAGCAGCTTCCCGAGGCAGCCCGTGATGCGCTGCTTAAGGCCGATGCCCTGATCGTTGAAGTGGCCAGGGACCGGGGAATTGCCGTGGAACCCCTGTTGCGACACGCACGGGGTGTGGTGGAGATTCTCACCAATCTGGATGTGGGCAGTGACCCTCTGGTGGCGGCATTGTTCAGCAGTATTCCCCCTACCTTATTGCCCGCCGAGCAGTTGCAGGCCCATTTCAGCACGGAAGTGGTGGAAATGGTGGCCGAAGTGCACCGCTTGCGCATGGTGGATGATGTGAGTGCGCAACAACAGAGCCGTGATGAAAAGGCCGTGCACCTTGAAGGTCTGCGTAAATTATTACTGGGTATGGCCGAGGATGTGCGCGTGGTGCTCATCAAGCTGGCTGAGCGCGTGCAAGTCATGCGTGAGCTGAAGACCATGCCCGAGGAAGCGCGGCGCCGGGTGGCCAGCGAAACCATGGACATCTTCGCGCCCCTGGCCAACAGGCTGGGCATCTGGCAATTGAAATGGGAGCTGGAAGACCTGAGCTTCCGTTTTCTGGAGCCGGAAAAATATCAACAGATTGCCCGTTTGCTCGATGAGCGTAGGGCGGATCGTGAGAAATACATCGCCAATGTGGTGCAACAGCTGCGAGGCGCATTGACTGCAGCCGGCATCAGTGGCGACGTGATGGGACGGCCCAAACACATTTACAGCATCTGGAAGAAGATGGAAGGCAAGTCGGTGGACTTCCAGAAGCTGTTTGATGTGCGCGCGGTACGTATTCTGGTACAAGACGAGGCAGCCTGTTATGCCGCCCTGGGGCTGGTGCACAGTCTGTGGCAGCCCATTCCCAGCGAGTTCGATGACTACATCGCTTCACCCAAGGAAAATCGTTACCAATCCTTGCATACCGCCGTGGTGGGCCCGCAGGGCAAGACCCTTGAAGTGCAGATTCGCACCTACGAGATGCACCAGCATTCCGAGCACGGCGTGGCGGCCCATTGGGGCTACAAGGAGGGGGGCCGTCAGGACGAGGAGTATCGGGAAAAAATCGCCTGGCTGCGGCAGATCCTCGAATGGAAGGACGAGGAGCGGGGGACAGAGGATTTTCTCGACCGTTTCAAGTCCGAGGTGTTTCAGGATCGGGTGTATGTATTGACACCAAAGGGTAAGGTGCTGGATCTGCCCAAGGGCTCCACCCCCCTGGACTTTGCTTATCACATTCACACCGATGTGGGCCATGGTTTTCGCGGCGCCAAGGTCAATGGCAAGATTGTTCCCATCGGCTATACCCTGAAAAGTGGTGAGCAGGTGGAGATTCTCACCTCGCGGCAGAGCGCGCCAAGTCGTGACTGGCTCAATCCGCATCTGGGCTATCTGCATAGCCCGCGGGCCCGCGCCAAGGTGCGAGCCTGGTTTCGCCAGCAGGATTTCACTCTCAACGTGGCTGCCGGGCGCGAGGTGGTGGAAAGAGAATTACAGCGCCTGGGGGTGGCGGAGGTGACCTTCGAGACCCTGGCAAAGCAGTTCCGGCATGACTCAGTGGATGAATTCTTCGCTGCCGTGGGGTGCGGTGATATCACCGGCGCACAGATTGCCGGACGGTTGTCGGCACTGATCCTGCCCCGGTCACCCGCACAAGCCCAACGCCGGCGCAGCACACCAAAAGGGGAACAGGCCGGGGATTTACAAATCATGGGTGTGGGCGATCTGGTGACGCACATTGCGCGTTGCTGCAAACCCGCGCCCAATGATCCCATTGTGGGCTACATTACCCGCGGCCGCGGTATCAGCGTACACCGCAATGACTGCCGAAATCTGCTGCGACTGAAGCGGGAAGAACCGGAACGGCTTATCGAGATTCAATGGCAGCAGGCCGCGGAACGGACATACAGCGTGGATATCTTTGTGCAGGCCTTCGACCGCCAGGGCCTGTTGCGTGATATCACCGAGGTGCTGAGCAATGCACAACTCAATGCCACTGCGGTCAACACCCGAACCGACCCCAAAACCAACCTCGCCAGCATGACCCTGAGCCTGGAAATCCACGATATTGAACAGCTCAGTCAGGCCTTGACCAGGCTCGAGCAATTGCCCAATGTGATGCAGGCCTCACGCAAATTTTCCTAAGTTGGAGGATATTTCATGTTATGTCGTATCTCCGGGCTGTTACTGCTGGTGACCAGCCTGGGAATGGCAAGCCACAACACCGCGGCGGATACCACGGATTCCGATGGTGACGGTCTCAGCGACCTTGAAGAGGCCCGCCAGTACAAAACCGACTCCCAACTGGCGGATACGGATACCGATGGCCTGGCCGACGGTCTGGAGATCAACCAGTACTGGACACAGCCGCTGGTGGCAGATACCGACGGCGATGGTTTCCTCGATGGGGTGGAAGTGCGCCTGGGCACGGATCCTGCCGAGGCCAGCAGTCGGCCCACGGAAAATACTCCTGGTTTCACCGATCTCGATGGTGACGGCCTGTCCAACGCCGAAGAACGGAAGCTGGGCTGCGACCCACAGCGGGTGGATACGGACTTTGACGGCCTGACGGATTTTCAGGAGGTGCGCCGCTTTCTCACCTCGCCCATCCTGGTGGACAGCGATGGCGACAATGTCTGGGACGGGGAGGAGGTGTCGGCGGGAACAGATCCCACTGATGCCCAGCAACGGCCGCCGGCAGAGAGATGATGGCCGCCACCGACGATTTCCGGCGTCCGTGCTGCTGCAAAACCTCTGTCCAATGTGGTACCCTTGCCCGTCGTTTCGCGTGCTGACGCCTGAATTTGGGGGTGATTCATCATTGGCACGTTTATCACAATAATAATCGGCCACTGCGCCATCCTTGGGAGACGCCACCGGCAAGTGGCATTAAACGTATGTCTAAACAGAATCAGTTTTCACGCGAAGAATTATTGGCCTGCGGGCGGGGCGAGATGTTTGGCCCGGGCAACGCCCAGCTGCCTCTGCCACCCATGCTGATGTGTGATCGTATCACCCATATTTCCGACGAAGGCGGTGAGTTTGGCAAGGGCGAGATCATCGCCGAGCTGGATATTACCCCGGATCTGTGGTTTTTCGATTGTCACTTCAAAAATGATCCAGTGATGCCGGGCTGTCTGGGCGTGGACGCCATGTGGCAGCTCATCGGCTTTTTCCTTGGCTGGATGGGGGGGCCGGGTCGTGGCCGTGCCCTGGGTGCCGGCGAGGTGAAATTCTTTGGCCAAGTGACGCCGGAAAACAAAAAAGTCACCTATCGTATCAACATGAAACGGGTCATCCTGCGCAAACTGGTGATGGGCATCGGCAATGCCAGCATGGAAGTGGATGGCCGCGAAATCTATTCCGCCCAGGACCTGCGCGTGGGCCTGTTTACCTCCACGGAAGATTTTTGATCCAATTGGCCTATAGTGTGTCAGCAGTGTTGAGCAAAGAATCATGCAGGAGGAAGGTGTTTTGAAACGTGTGGTCGTCACTGGGCTGGGCATTGTCTCCAGCATTGGCAACAATCAACAGGAAGTGACGGAGTCCCTTCGCGCAGGGCGTTCAGGGATCAGTTTCAGTCAGGAATATGCAGACCTCGGTTTTCGCAGCCATGTCCACGGCCCGGTGGACCTGGACCCCAAGGAACTCATCGACCGCAAACTGATGCGTTTCATGGGTGATGCCGCGGCCTACAATTATCTGGCCATGAAAGAGGCCGTGGCGGATGCCGGGCTTACGGAAGACGAAATCTCCAATCCGCGCACCGGGCTTATCGTCGGTTCCGGCGGTGCCTCCACGGAGAATACCGTGCTGGCCGCCGATCTGCTACGTTCCAAAGGCGTGCGCAAGGTGGGTCCCTTCATGGTGCCACGCACCATGGGCAGCACCACCTCCGCCTGCCTGGGCACCGCCTTCAAGATCAAGGGAGTGAGCTATTCCATCAGCTCCGCCTGTTCCACCAGTGCCCATTGCATCGGCAATGCCATGGAACTGATCCAGATGGGCAAGCTGGATCGCGTGTTTGCCGGCGGCG
>DRKQ01000017.1 GCA_011051685.1 Gammaproteobacteria bacterium | reverse complement strand
TGTGACTGGTTGCGATCCAGCTCGTATTCGTACTCTTCCTTTGGACTGTCGAAATGCAGCGTGCGCACCAGCGTGGTGCCGTTGCGCATGCTGATCAGTGAACCCTTTAGTGCCCTGAGGGCCTGATCGATGAGCCGGGTGGCGGCGCCGACGTCGTCTTTTTCAAACGCGGCGTTGGCCGCGGCCATGTCGGTAATGGCCTTGCCTTCCAGTGCCTCGACCTTGGCGCCGGGTTTCAGCTCTTCACGGATGCGCTTGTGGGCATCGAGCAGGGCGGCGGCGCTCTGCGCACGACGTTTGTAGAGAGAATGGCTGCGGTCGTTGAGTCCGGGTGCTTGCTTGGCCAGTTTCGCGGCCTTGAACAGTTTCATCTTGGCCGCTTTCAGGGCCTGGTCGCGGGCCTCCACGTCGCCGCTGGTATCGGCCTTGGCGGCCTGTTCGTAGAGCGCCATGGCCTCATTGCGCAAGGCCTTCGCTTCGGCGTTGTTGCTGGCGATGATGCTCTTTGCGGCGGAAGACTCATTCAGCAGACGGGATGTCAGGGCCATGGCGTTGTCGGCCAGGGCCAGCAAGAGAAGCTGCATGGGAAGGGGCGGGGTGCCGGCCGCGCTGGCGGTGGTGTTGCCGATGAAGAGACTGGCCGTCAGCAGTGCTGTGCCGAGGATTGCCCGCCGTCTGGACGTTTCCCGTTTCATGGAGATTCCTGTGTCGAATGTAGGTGGTTGCCAGGGTGATGCGTGGGGAAAAACCACGAACCCCGCCCGCGCCACCGCGAAGGGGAGCGGGCGGGCGTGAGTTTAGCATTTTATTTCATGCTGCTTTTAGTGCTGACTTTCCTGCCGGTCTTCATGGGTTTCGCCTTGGAATGGCAGCGCCGGCACTCGGTGACCGGGAAGGCCACGGTGCCGTGGCAGACACCGCATTTGTTGCCCAGCATGATGTCCACCATGCTCATGGGGTTGGCGCCCTTTTGCGGTACGAAGATCGCCGGATGGCAATTGGCGCATTCCAGCCACTGGGTGTGCTGCTCGTGGGGGAAGACCACGTCCGGCATGCTGCCCTTGACCTCGCGCACGATGTTCATGTCCACGGTCATCGGCACCAGCTCGGGGTCGTCGAGATCATACAGCGGCTTGATCTTTTTCTTGTCGAGGGACTTCACCCAGTCGACGTAATTTCCACCCTTGCCCTTGATCAGCACGCTGAAGGCCTCGCGGGGTTCCTGCAGTACCTTGACGCCGGCGCCCTTGGCATCGTGGATGCCGTCCTCGGCCACCGGCGGGGTGCGTTTGTCCTTGGGTGGCAGCAGACGGTTGAAGCGGTTGGGGTCCTTTTTCTCTACGGCCAGGATGAGGGATGAGGCTGTCATGCCCAGGAAGGCAACGACGATCAGGGTGGCAAAGACTGTGATGCTTGGCTTGTTCATGGTGTCCTCCAGAGTCATTTGCCAAGGGGCATGATCAGCGTCTGCAGGGTGCTGCGATGCACCTGCGTCGGTGTGCCGGGTTTTGCCGAGTGGCAGACCTCGCAATTCTCGATGGACCAGGCGATCTCGCCGTTGTGGCAGGCGCCGCAGAATTCACCGTTGATGATTTTGGCCATGTTGATGTCGTTGCCGCCGGCCTTGAACTTGAAGCCGAGGTCGGAGTGGCAGATCTTGCAGCGGAAGCGGATGCGGTGGAACCAGTGGGGGAAGATGGGTGGCCGCATGCCGGCCTCGTCGGAATAGTTGTTGATGACGATGTCACCGTATTCGGCACTGGCCGGTGGCGAGTAGACGCTCAGTGTGAGCGTCGTCAGTGCCGCTGCCAGTAGCATCGATGTTGTACCGGCACGAATGTGTTTCAGTGCGGCCCCATGGCTCGATTTCCCAATATTCACATTCTACCTCCTTCACGATGGCAAGCGGTTTCTGTTGGGTGGTATCGCCTCTTACGGATCCTGCGGGCGAGGGAGGCGGGGACATGGCACGGATGCAGCCTGTTGGTGTAGTGACTCGGCATGCTCCTTCGTCTCCCTTGTTGTTATAAAAACGTTCTTATGGGAAACATAGCGCAATCCGCGCCAAATCCCGCACAGAATGTATTTATATAATATAAGGAAATACTAATGAAATGGCTTTCAGGCTGTCAGGGAGGTGGCGTCTGGACAGAAAATAAGGTTGAGATAGGGGGGAAGGGATAACATTGATGAGTGTCGAGGACGCTCGGCGCGGCCCCTCAGGGGGCGATACTGCCTCGCAGAGTCACCACAGAGGTCACGGAGGTACACAGGGAAAATATCCCATGATTCTGTGTACCTCCGTGTCCTCTGTGATGAAAATGTCATTCACGGCTTGAGGGGTGGCCTATTTGCCGAGCTGGCCCATACCGGTGATGTTGTAACCGGCATCGACGTAGGTGATTTCGCCGGTGATGCCGGAGGCGAGGTCGGAGCAGAGGAAGGCGGCGGCGTTGCCCACTTCATCGATGGTGACGTTGCGGCGCAGCGGGGTGTTCTGCTCGCTGTAGTCCAGCATGGCGCGGAAGCCCTTGATGCCGGAGGCGGCCAGGGTGCGGATGGGGCCGGCGGAGATGGCATTGACGCGGGTGCCTTCCGGGCCGAGGCTGTCGGCCATGTAGCGCACGTTGGCCTCCAGGCTGGCCTTGGCCAGGCCCATCACGTTGTAGTTGGGCAGCACGCGCTCGGCGCCCAGGTAGCTCAGGGTCAGCAGGGCGCCGTTGCGGCCCCGCATCATCTCGCGCCCGGCCTTGGCCAGCGCGGTGAAGCTGTAGGAGCTGATCTCGTGGGCGATCTTGAAGCCCTCGCGGGTGACGCTGTCGACATAGCTGCCTTCCAGCTCCTCGCGTGGCGCGAAGCCCACGGAATGGATGATGACGTCGAGGCCGTCCCAATGTTTGCCTAGGCCCTCGAACACGGCCTCGATCTGTTCATCGCTGGCCACGTCGCAGGGCAGGGTGATGTCGGAGTCACATTCGGCGGCCATTTTTTCCACCCGGCCCTGGAGCTTTTCATTTTGATAGGTGAAGGCCAGCTTGGCGCCTTCGCGGTGCATGGCCTTGGCGATGCCCCAGGCGATGGAGCGGTTGCTGGCGAGTCCGACGATCAATACATTTTTGCCTGCGAGAAAACCCATGGTGGACAGTCCTGTGCGTTGAATGGAGTTTCGACATGCGCGCGCCGTGGCGATGCCGGCGACGGGTGGCCGCTAGCGGCCGCTGTCGTGTGTGGGCGGATTATAGCCCATTCGCGCCCGTGGAGAGAACGCGCGGGCTTTTGTGTGGTCTCAGTTTTCCGTTGATTATGCCCGCCGGGAATGGCAGTTTATGCCGCGTGACTGAATTTATGCGATGTATCCAGCGAAGTGGCCACTGGGCCGTACTATCCAC
>DRKQ01000016.1 GCA_011051685.1 Gammaproteobacteria bacterium | reverse complement strand
GGGCGGTGCCGGCGATGGCCATGAGCCGGGGCTCGAAGGCCTCCGCCTGGCCAGTGGGGGCATCCCCACGCGCTTCGTGCTGGTAGCGCTGACGCAACACGCCCACCGCCTCCAGGGTCAGTGAAATACGCAGCGCCAGGCGTTCGTGGGACAGACCGCACCACGACAGGGGCCGCAGGCACCAGCTCACCGCGGAGAGAAATTCGCCCTGCCCGGTGCTGCCGATGAGCACATTCACCGCCGCCACGATGAGCACCAGCACGGCGATGCGCGCCAGCCCCTGCAACAGACCCTCGCGGGTGGGACCCCACAGCACATCGGGGATCAGGAGCACGCCGGGGGTGAAAAACAGGTAGACGATGAGAATGGACAGGAACAGCCAGCGCAGGCGCCTGAGCATGTTCAGTGCGTGGGGCAGGTGGGCGGGGACGCCGCGCAACAACTCGATGAGGTAGAGGGCGGCCACCAGCCCGGCGCCGGTCCACAGCAGGGGCGGGGTGCCCACGGCCATGGCGGCGCCAAAGATCAGGAAACAGATGATTTTGATCACTGCGTGCACGGCCTATTCTCTCAGCAAAACGCCTTGGGCAAAATACCCTTCACCGGTTGTTGAACATAACCCATAAAAAACGGCGCAGCCCCGGGAGGCTGCGCCGTTTGTGGTCTTTGGCCTCAGAATCAGGAAATTTGCGCCAACAGATCCTCGGCCTGTTTTTTTTGCTCATCATCACCCTCTTCCAGCACCTCGTCGAGAATGCTCTTGGCGCCATCGCCATCGCCCATGTCCACATAGGCCTTGGCCAGGTCCAGCTTGGTTCCAATCTCGTCCACGTCGCCGAAGGCATCTGCATCGAGGTCACCAAGTTCGTCATCAAGCTCCGTATCCAGTCCGGCGCTGAGCGTTTCATCGAGTTCCCCGCTTACATCGAGTTCCTGGGTACTTTCTACATCCGTGGCTGATTCCTCAATAGCTACCTCTGCTTCAATGTCCCCCATGTCAAAGTCGAGGCTGGTATCTTCCTCTGCGGTGGTTTCGCTGGCCTCATCGGCGGCATCGGTATCCAGGTTGAAATCCAGGCTGGAAACGTCGAAGTCCAGGCCATTGTCCTTCTCGGCCTTTTCATTACTCTGGGAGGCAGCCTCATCGCCCGGCTCCGTGCCCATGTCAAAATCGAGACTGTTGTCTTCATCCTTGGCCGGTGCTTCGTGGGCCGCTTTACCACCCGTTTCACCACCCGTGGCCGCCTCCAGCTCAGCAAACATTTCATCCGTCTCGGCGTCACCGCCAGCTCCGCTGGCATCTATGTTCTCGGCGTCGATATCGAAATCGAAGTCCAGCAGATCGTCTTCACTACCACTGGTATCTTCTTCCAGCTCTTCCTTCAGGGCCTCTACCGTATCGCCCCCAAACAGGTCGCTGCCGGGACAGAGCTGTTGACCCATGGTCACCACCTTGGCCCACATGGGATCATCTTCATTCCCCAAGGCATCGTGGAATTCCTGGGCGCCTTGTTCGAAGGCCTCACGATTCTTCGCAGCGAAGAACACCTCCAGCAGTTTCAGTTTGAGGTCGGGACGTTCCGGCTCCTTATCCAGGGCCTCCTTGAGAATATCTTCCGCCTGCTGATGACGGCCATAGGCCAGGTAGACATCGGCCTCGGAAATGGGATCCACGTCCGCCGCATCGGTTTCGATGCCGCTCATGCCACTCATCTCGCTCATGGCAAAATCACTGACCATGGAGCTTTCGCCACCATTCATGGCCTCTGGAGTGGCGCCGGCGTCACCGCCTCCCACATTGAGGATGCTCTCTTCGAAGCCATCCGCCATCTTCCGGCGACGTTGAATGACCACCGCGACGATGAGCAGAACCAGTATGCCGATACCACCATACATCACCATGGGATCATCCAGCAGACTGGGCTCTTCCATGGGCGCAGGGGCAGAAGCGGGGGCCGGCTTGGCTGCCGGTTTGGCTTCGGTGGGGGTTTCGACCTGTTCGCCTGCTTCAGTGGGCATTTCTGCCTGAGCGGCCTCTTCTGCCGGGGCCTGTTCCGTGGCCTCCTGGGTTACGGCTTCTGGCTCGGGCATCTTGGTCTCGCCCTGCTTCGGCTCGACCCCGGCCTGTTTCTGCAACGCCAGCATTTCATCATCCTTGAGCATGATGAGGCGTTGCATGGCGGCCAGCTGTTCTTCCATCTCCGCCAGGCGGGCCTTCAATTCGTCAGTTTCCTGTCGGTTTGCGTCCAGGGCCTCGGCGGCCAGTAACAGATCCTGGCGCAGTTGTTCCACATCTTCTTCACCTGCGCCACTGCCTGCGCCCTTGGAACCCGGGGCCACCAGCTTCAGGCTGGCGGAATCCGCAGCCCCAGCCCCAGAGCCGGCTTGTTCTCCACGGGCCACTCGACCACCCGTGCCTGCCTCGGCCTGGCGCACCAGCTTGCCGCTCTTGCGGGCCCGCCATTCACGATGTTGACGATTCACCTCCGCCTTGGCCTCCTCCGCTGAAAAGGCGGTGAGGGACGCAGGATCGTCAACACGCAACACATAGCCGGCTTTAAGCTGGTTGACATTGCCGTTGTAAAACGCATTGGGGTTATTACGCACCAGGGCCAGCATCATCTGATCCACAGTGACACCACTGGGCCGCATGGCATTGGCGATTTCGTAAAGGGTATCGTTGTACTTCACCGGGCCATAGACCAGCTCACCGGGACGATGAGACACCGGAGCCATCTCGGCACGTGCGCGAATCGGTGCCGGCTGGGTAGCGGGCGCCGATGCACTGGATGCCGAAGTTGCCGCCTGCGGGGCAACACCGGCTTGTTGCATGGGCGCCGGTGCTTCCTCTGACAACACCGGCGGATCCACCAGTACAGTGAATTCGCGCAGGATACGACCGCGCGGCCAGCGGGCCTCCACCACGAAGTCCAGGAAGGGCTCGGTAACGGGATCAGTGGTGGTCAGTTGTACGTAGGCCTGACCATTCTTGTGGCGCTTTACCTCGAATTTGATCTTGGTGAGGAAGAAGGCCCGGTCGGCGCCGACCCGCGTGAAATCCTCTTCCGAGGCCAGTTTGACCACCAGATTCGCGAGGTCGCCTTTTTGAACCGAAAGCAGCTCGATTTGTGCATCCAGGGGCTGGTTGAGGGCCGATTTCATGGTGATATTGCCCAGACCCAGTGCATAGCCCATGGCCGGAATCAGCATTGCCACCATGGCCATAGCCAGCGCCAATCGTTTCACCGTTGCGAAATAGCCAACCGGTGCGAATAGCTTATCCGATGCCAATAGCGTACTCATAGTTACTCCCGTTTTTAGTTATTCAGCCTATCCACTGATTTCCCCATATTTAGGAAACCCACTACAGCATCGGCAACCTATAGGAATTATTTAGAAATATTAGGTAATTAGCGCAAAGAATCAGAAGCAACTATAGCTTACACGCCCACTTTTACCAACAATTCAAGGATTTGCACACTATTGAGCGCCGCACCCTTGCGCACATTATCGGCAACGATCCACAGATTTAAACCACAGGACTGGGAAATATCCTCACGGATGCGGCCCACAAACACCGCGTCCCCGCCCGCGGCATGGGTGACCGCCGTGGGACCGGCTTCTGCCGACGCCTCCGCGAGCACTTCCACCCCCGGCGCCTGGCGCAACAGCTCCTGCGCCTCCTCGGCGCCCAGCTTGGCGCCGGTCTCCACTTGTACAGCCTGGGAATGACCAAAAAAAACCGGCGCCTGCACCGTGGTGGCGTTAATGAGAATATCGCCGTCATCGAGGATTTTTTGCGGAGCCCGTACCATTTTCATCTCGCAGGACAGATAACCATTGTCTTCCAGCTCATCCACCTGGGGTAAAAGATTGAAGGCCTGCTGCTGGGGAAACACCTCACGTTTCACCTCCTGCATGTTCAACAGGGCGATGGTCTGCCCGGCCAGCTCGTCCATGCCCGCCCTGCCCAGGGCGGTGGCCGCCTGATAGTTGACCACATTGATGCGTTCGATACCCACGGCATCATAAATGGGCTTGAGCGCCACCAGCAATTGAATAATGGCGCTGTCCGGACTGACGACAATCCTGCGCTCTGCATAACTGGAAATTGCCTGCGCGTTCACCTCCGGGATCACCAGTGGCACATCCTCGTCATCCACAAACTGCGATGATGTATCGACCACCACACAACCGG
>DRKQ01000015.1 GCA_011051685.1 Gammaproteobacteria bacterium | reverse complement strand
TGAATGACGCCTTCGACAATATGTACGTAGGCAAGTCCGACTGGGTTCAAGAGATCAATCACTCTCTCGAATAGGGTTTGTGGCTGGTCGTCGGAAATGTCATTGAAACTGTTTTCCGGTGATAACCGTACACCGACACGCGTCGACCCGCAGGCTTCGCAAACGGTACTGACAACTTCAGACAGAAAACGTAGCCTGTTCTCTACGGATCCTCCATGAGCGTCTTTCCGGTGATTGGTGCTGCTACGCAGGAATTGATCGATCAGATAGCCATTTGCGGCATGTATCTCGACACCATCAAAACCGGCGTCGAGGGCCCTGTTGGCGGCATTACGGTAATCGGCAACGATGCCAGTAATTTCTTCTGCTCCCAGTGCACGCGGGGTCACGAAGGGTAGGGGCCCGTCATAAGTAAACGCCTCTCCTGTTGGTCGAATGGCGGACGGGGCCACTGGCAGGTTTCCATTGGGTTGCAGCGAAGGGTGGGAGATACGGCCAACGTGCCAGAGTTGCAAAAATATGCGCCCCCCCTCGTGATGAACCCGATGGGTCACGTTGCGCCAGCCCTCGACCTGCGCCTTATTGTAGATGCCAGGCGTATTGGCGTAACCGATACCCTGGGCCGAGATGGCGCAGGCTTCACTGATAATCAGTCCTGCAGAGGCACGCTGGGCGTAGTAGGTCGCATTCTTTTCGACCGGAACGCCGTCAGCGCCAATACGGCACCGAGTCATCGGGGCCATCACAATACGGTTTGGTAGATCGCAGGATCCCAGTTTGATCGGTGTGAACAACCCAGTCATAGCATTACCTCGGGAATCTCTTTTTTCTCTAATTGCCTGAATTCACTCAACTGTATAGGCTACAACCTGGTTATCCATCATCAAAGGGACAATGAGAAGGTTTTTATCATGGATATAGTAAATGTCGGCTGAGCCATATTTTGTGGTTACCAGCTTCTTCACGCCTCCTTTGCCATCAAGCAGCAGAATTTCTCCTTTTATAAAATCACTGATGATCCATTTATTCTTTGAATAGGGATAGATGCCATCCATATTGATCCATAGATTGTCCTGAGGAAGTGTTTTTATATTTTTGGTTTTGAGTGAAATCTGCTTGATATTGCCCGTAGTCTCTGTCGTAAAGTCTTGTTTGGGTCTCGCTCCCCATGAGGCAACATACAAATTGTTATCGTCTACCCATAGCCCGTTGGGTGAGTTTAATTTCGCGCTTTCAAGCCAGATTTTCAGCTCGCCATCGTCCAGTGTATAAATCCGATTGCCGGTCCAGTCAGAGATAAAAATGTTTCCCGTTTTGCTCACAGTAATGCCATTGAGAACCATGGAATCATCAGCGGGATAGCGCGCAACCACTTTTCCGCTGTCAACATTGATCACGACCAATTGCTTGACATCAGCAACGTAAAGCTTGTTGTTGTGCAGCGCCAGCCCCTTTGGAGAGTGTAGCCCAGTAACCCAGTCGACATTGATAAGCTTGCCGCGAGCATCCAGCAGGCCAATCGATCCATTACTATCCTGATCCATTACGCCACCATTAATATTGGAGACATAATATTGATCACGAACCCGGTCATATTCGACAGACTCCGGCATCTTCAGGCCTGAAGTGACCCATATGGGGCTGTCGGCTAATGCTGGCCCGGTAAACAACAGCGCGGTAAGCAGGCCGGTGATTTTGAGTGTATTTTTCATCTATGCAGTCTCCCGTTCGAGTTAACCAATCAGTTGAAATTGAGAATCCATTCCGGCATCACGTACTGGAATGAGTGCCTGATAATCCTTGGAGCGATACCACTGCGTGGCATCTTCCTTTGAGGGGAAGGCGACGATCACCTGCATTGGGTATTCAGCATCACCGTGCAGGGATTCCACGGGTCCCTTTATCACGATTTCACCGAAGTGCCTGGCGAGGGTGGAGGGGACAGAAGCGGCGTATTGCTGAAGTTTTTCCGGATCTTTTGGTGTAAAACCGATAATGACGTAAGCCGTCATTTGAGCCTCCTTTGTTTGGGAATCTTAAGGTGAAAAGAAGTTTATAGAGGCCTATAATGGAGAACAATATCAACATAATTGACTTTCTGTTTAGAAAATATGAACAATATTCGACAGGTTTCCCGCTTGATGGTATTTGCAGCCGTCGCTGAAAAGGGTTCATTTACCCGTGCGGCGGAGACGCTCGGAATTACCAAGTCTGCGGTTAGCCAGCAAGTCAGCCAGCTGGAAAAGGAACTGGGTATACGCGTTCTGAACCGCACAACACGAGGTGTGTCGTTGACCGCCTTAGGTGAAAAACTGTTGCGGCGTTGCCAGTTACTACAGGATCAGGTCAATTTGGCGTTCACGGATATTGTTAATGCCGGCGTGGATCCGCAGGGACGTTTTGCCGTGACTTTCCCTCATGCGCTGGAAGCGAATGTGGTGATACCGGCAATCGAACAGCTTTGTGTCGAGTATCCTGGTCTGGAGCCAGAACTGGTAGTGAGTGATAAAACCCTGGATCTCGTCGACAGCAAGCTTGATGTCGCGATACATGCCGGAGACTTGCCAGACAGCAGTTACCGTGCCTTACCCGTCGGCACCATGACGGAAATATTTTGTGCCACCCCTCTTTACCTGCAACGCACGGGTATCCCCAAAACAGTGGAAGAACTTTGTCAGCACCGCTGGATCGCGACAAGTTGGCAGCAGCAGAAATTGTCGATATTGCAATTAGACAGCAACGAGAGATTGACCATCAAACTCAGCCAGTTTGCCCAGACGAACACGCTCACCTGTGCCCTGGAAATGGCGTTGCGTCATATGGGGATTGTCTTGTTACCTGACGTGGCAGCAAGACCTCTATTAAAAACAGGGGAGCTGGTTCATATTGTTGATCGAATGACAGGGCCACGTTGGCCTGTGTATACCTTACATGCCTATCAGGGCGATAAGCCTGTGCACGTAACCCGTTTTCATCAATTGGTGGGTCGTTTTTTTACGGAATTGTAAACGGTATTCGTCATTCATAGCCGGCAGGAGGGGAGAGATTAGTTGGCCTAACCTGATCAACTTCTCTTCAATAATTAACCGTTTCAAAATAATTGCTACTGGGTTATTTTCACGCGTGGGAGCGTCGTATTGGTGCACTATGCACTAATAGGTACGCTATAGGATAACTTGCTTTCATTCACTGCCGCTTCAGGCATTCCCAAGGTGACTAATACTCACCAATGTCTGCTAAACCAATGTTGAGACACTTAATGCATAAACAGGAGCCGTTCGCCTTAAAGTTCTTGACATGGGATTTGTAAATCACATGCCGTAAGACGACATCACCGAATATATATGCTCTCCCCGGAGAGGAGAGGACCAGTGCGCCAACAGAAGGTGTCATAGCCATGAAGTGAACATGCCCTGAGGCAGAAGCCTGGACCCTCATCCAAACCTTTTTCACTTCAGCCCCGCTCAGTTCAGGTTTGCCGGAATGATGGAAAAAAACAGCGATATTCATGTCTCCAGTACCGTATGACTCGCTGTTTTTCAGTTGTTTCAACGGTTGCCCCAAAACAAGAGGTAAGTTAACGGGACAGCAGTGAACCTTTTACACCTTTTGGGTGCTCCCAGTCTTGGGGGAGCCCACAGGGTATAAAAGGGAACAATTGGCGATATGGACGGTCAATCCGGTTTTTGACGTAATACAAAGGCCCCGGCATCAGGCAGTGGAGCTCTTACATACGCCGCATATAACAGTCGAATTCGATGACCCGCATGCTAGGTTCATCCCAGGCAATGGGATAGAGGCCGGTTAAGCGGAACCCGCTATTTTGGTAAACCTGCAGGGAGTTTAGATAATCTGGCATACCTTCATAAATGGCGGTTGCCGATACCTCTGATTGCATTCCGAGAATCCTTTCCATACATCCCTTTGCGCCTGCGAATGCCTGTAGGTCAAAACCCTGAGTGTCTAATTTGAGGTAGACCTTCTCTCGCGGTGTTGTGATGTTATCAAAAACACTGTCCAGTCTCTTGACCTCGACGTGTTCTGTGTGGCTTGCCTGAATGCGTTTATAACGATTATTGGCATAATCATTGGGCGTCAAAAAAGAGGAAAAGGCGGTAGCAATAGAGACATTGATATTCGCCCGACTGTCTTCCTTGCCGAGAGCATAATGGTAGACATTCCACTTGCTGTCTTCTTGGGATTTCTTTACAAGCTCATCGAAACAGGATTGAACCGGCTCGAAGGAACTGATTTTGCCTTCATAGCCAATCTCCCGAAGCATTCCGGCGTACTGTCCCGTATTGGCCCCAATATCAAGCACGTGATTGATGTGAAGGTTTTCCAGCAGTAGTTTCAAATGTTCCTTTGGTTGCTGGCTGACTTCAACCATTTTTTCTTTTCTGACCAATCGATAACCAAACCGGTCCGCTATCGTCTGGTGAATCTTGATACTCATGCCCTGTTCTCGTTAATTGTCACTGTAGCCCGGAAGAGCGACTTTTTCTGGTGTTGTGGTGTTATTCCAACACCCTACCATAAAAATGAATATGCTTGGTGCCAAAAAGTCGATAACCGACCATGTTTCGCATATCTTAATTTTTGGTTTGGTTTTTTCCGGTTGGTTTGTGTGTCCAAGACGATCTCCGTTACACCTTGAATCGACTTGAGTGGGGAGGCCGCTTTTGCCGGCCCATTTGTTGCCTGTATGCTGGCCCGTATACTGAAAGGTGTCTGCGCTTTCAGGAGGCGTCTGGCCCGTGTTCTCTGGCAGTTGATTTGCCTGGGGGATTCTGTGGTAATATTTATTTTTAGAGCAGTAACTTATTGAAATAATTATAAATAGGCTGGTTGTGACTAAGGGTGACTGGGATCATGTTTCTATCTGGTATTTTTTGATGCCCCGAGCGCCACGTTTTCAAAAGGGATAGCGGGTCTTATCTCTTCTTTAGTGAATGCAAAAGAGCATGCAAAAATGGATAATGGAAGGTTTATTGTGAGCGGTGAAAGAAGATGGTCCAGAAGGGCAATGAGCAGAATCGTGCTGTCAAACAAAGACAATGATAGTCAATAGATGAAAAACATGACTTACTGTTACGGGATCGTTATGTCAGGAGACAAGCAGTGCTTATGATGCTCAGGTTGCTATTCTTGTATGATTGAGTTGCTGATGATTATTGCTGCAGGTCTCGCAGTAGGTATCCTGACGGGTCTGTTACCGGCATTGCCTGTATATACAGGCCCATTTCTGCTGTATCAGTTTCATGAAGGAATGACTCTTGAACAGCTTCTGGTGTTCTGGATGACGGTGTATGTGGGCAGCCAATTCTTTGGGAGTATTGCAACAATAACTACCAGGATTCCTGGTGAAGAATCATCACTCATATATATTAATGATCTGGAAAAATATACTTTAGCAGAAAAAAATCTGCTGTTATACGACACGGCGCTGGGAAGTTATATTGCAGCGGTTATTGCTATCCTCCTGCTATGGTTTATCGCCTCTTATGCAAGCCTTGCAAATCTTTCCTTTCTCTATAGTGTAAAGACGCAAGCCGTTATCTATGGTTCAATTATTCTCTCATTTATTTTTATGGATAGAAGGGTTTGGTACTGGTCCATATTGACTATTGTATTTGGTCTTGCTATTGCCCCGCATAATAATTACGCACTACCGGCTGGATGGTACAGTTTTCAGGATCTCTTCGAAGGCTACACCTTCTATTTGATTATCTTGGGTACGATGATTATTCCTGTGATGTTTGATTACAGTGTAGAGCTGGGAGATGTCGAGAGCGTTTATAAGGCTAAGCATGGCCGCAGGTTCGCTTGGTTTGCCGCACTAAAATCGAGTATATTAGGTTTCTTTGCCGGATTGGTGCCCGGGCCAAGTGCCAGTGTGGGTGCTATTACTGCATACAAACTGGTCGGTAAGAAGACGGACGAGAAAATCGTCGCTGCCGAAACTGCCAACAACTCCGCTGTAATTGCAAGTACTATACCTTTCCTGATAATGGCACTGCCAATTAATCAGAATTCAATTATCATGTCGGGTATCATGGATTTACATGGTATTGATGTGCTGGAGGCGCTGTTTGAGAGCAGCTCTGTATTTGAAAGCCTTTCGGTAATCGATGTGTCTGTTTTGGCTGTGCTTTTTGCTGTAAGCCTATATTATCTGCTAAGTACAACCTTAATTAACTTTTACGTTAAATTGATCGTTATTCTTCATGAGCGAATAAAGGTTGTCTTGGTATTAATTGTGGCGGGGCTGGTAGCTCTCGATATTCAAAATGCGGAGATCACCATACCCCATTATTTTGTACTGCTGGCATTCTTTACGCTCTTGGGATATGCGATGAAAAAATTAAAGGTATCTGCGATGCCAATGATGTTCACCATTTTGTTGGGGGATAAATTGGTGTGGTCAGGTGTGCAATTACTAAAGTTATACTCATAGGAGGAGTAAGTGAAAAAGATCTTGTCGATTTTTGTTGCTGGAGTTTTGTCTATCGGTTCGGGCATTGTATCCGCTGGTGACAAAATTACGGTTGTCAGCATGAGCCCAAGAGCGAGTGCCGCCACACCATTTGGGATGGCGATCAAGTCCGCCGTTAATGGCAGATATTACCAGTCGGCTAACTGTGAAGATGCTTTACGTAAATTCAATGCAACAGATGATTCAGTTTTGATTTATAACAGCTCAATGGAATTCGCTGGCCGTAATAAAGGTTTAGATTGCCGCTTGGACAGCCTGCTTGACAGCAAGAAGGTTGTTTTTGTGGGGCAAGTTTATATGAAGATCTGTCGCTTGACTGGCACTGATTATGGATTTGGCAAGCGTAAGACTACGCTAGGGATGGCTTCTATGTATGCTGTGCCAAAACATCAGGCGCAGTGGGTTGGCGCAGGGGCAAACCTGAATATTGTGCCATTCGCGGGTGCCAAGGCTGCGCTTCGGGCACTCTATGCCGAAGATGTTGAACTTGCCTGGTTGAGCTATGGTCTGGCGGCAAAACAGAAAAATAAAATCGAATGCATCGGCAGCACGAACCCGGAGGCTGATGATTTCTTTGGCAAACAATTTCCTGGCCTGTCTATTCCTGATTTTCGTATAACCTATGTCATTTTGGTTAACAGCAAAAAACCGGAAGTGATTAACCGCGTTAAAGCGGTTGAGAACAACAAGGGCTGGATGAACTTCATGAAGAAAAGTTATACCACTGGCAGTTGGGATGTTACCAATGATGATGCTGCCGCAGTGGTTAAGTATGTGGATCGCATGGAAAAAAATTGGGCAGACTAATATTTTGGCGTAATCTTGAAAGGATGTTTATTTCCAAATTCACGAAGGCTAAATGAGGACTTTAATTCTTCGTCTTCGCTGCTGTCCCACTAACTTACATTTTGTTTTTATGCACCTGGTATTCACCGGTTTGTGCCGGTCAACTGTTTCCGCTACACCACGGTGCATCGGATCCGAGGAGTTGAAGCTGTTCAATCAGGTAACGACAGGGCTGTCATCGCCGGGCAGTTTTAGCTCCTCATGCCAGCCGGTATCACGTCCAAATTCCACGGAATGCAGTTTGTATCCTTCCGGAAAGGCCTTGGAAAGGCGTTGGTTAAATTCTTCCAGAATCTGTTTTTTATACTGCTGTACATCGTAATCGCGGGTGGATTCATCAATCTCCGGGATATCGATTTCCATCTTGAACTCGACATCAGGCGCAAGTTGTATACGGATCATGGTCTTACTCCTGCCAGTGGGTAGCCGTTCCTTCGTTCCTCCAGTTGGAACGCAGGATGATTATTCCAATAATAGCTTATCAGGTGCTCAGAGCAGGGGCACCATCAATACGGCAACGATATTGATGATCTTGATGAGCGGGTTAATAGCCGGACCGGCGGTATCCTTGTAGGGGTCGCCTACAGTATCGCCGGTCACCGAGGCTTTGTGGGCCTCGGAGCCCTTGCCACCGTGATGATTGTCCTCAATGTATTTCTTGGCATTGTCCCAGGCGCCGCCGCCGGTGGTCATGGAGATGGCCACAAACAGGCCGGTGACGATGGAGCCCACCAGCAGGCCACCGAGGGCCTGTGGCCCCAGGGTCAGGCCGACAATCACCGGGATCAGCACGGGGAGGATGGACGGAATAATCATTTCCTTGATGGCGGACTTTGTCAGCAAATCCACGGCCGTGGAATAATCCGGCGGATGTGTGCCTTCCATGATGCCGTTGATTTCTCGGAATTGACGCCGAACTTCAAACACCACGGCGCTGGCGGCCCGTCCCACCGATTCCATGGCCATTGCGGCGAACAGATAGGGGATTAGTCCGCCGATGAACAGGCCAATGATCACCAGGTGGTTGGACAGGTCGAAGCTCAGGGGCTCATTGGAATGCAGGGCCAGACTGCGGGTGTAATCTGAGAATAGCACAACTGCTGCGAGGCCGGCCGAGCCGATGGCATAGCCCTTGGTTACTGCCTTGGTGGTGTTTCCTACAGCATCCAGTTCGTCGGTGGTCTTGCGAATGGCCGGCTCCAGTTCGGCCATCTCGGCGATGCCGCCGGCGTTGTCGGTAATGGGGCCATAGGCATCGAGGGCGACGATGATGCCGGTCATGGAGAGCATGGCTGTCGCCGCAATGGCGATGCCGTACAACCCGGCAAAATATTCGGCGACGCCAATGCCCAGACAGACCACGATGACAGGCAAGGTGGTGGAACGCATGGACAGGGCCAGACCGGCAATCACATTGGTGCCATGACCAGTGGTGGAGGCCGCGGCAACCCGGCGTACCGGAGAGTATTCCGTAGCCGTGTAATATTCGGTGATCACCACCAGCAGGGCAGTGACACCCAGACCGACGAGGGCGGAGCTGTAAAGTTGCATCACAGAAAACTGGCCATTGTCGGCCATCAGGGCCTGGGTGACAGGGTAGAAGGCTACGGCCGACAGAACACCGGAGACGATAAGGCCACGATAAAGGGCGTTCATCACCTTGCCACCCTCCCTGACCCGGACGAACCAGGTGCCGATGATGGCGGTGAAGATGGAAACCCCGCCCAGGGTGAGAGGATACAGAACCGCATGGGTGGCGATGTCTCCGGCGCCCAGGGCAAAGCTGCCGAGGATCATGGTGGCGATGATGGTGACCGCGTAGGTCTCGAACAGATCCGCGGCCATGCCGGCGCAGTCCCCTACGTTGTCACCGACATTATCGGCGATCACTGCTGGGTTTCGAGGATCGTCCTCGGGAATATTGGCCTCCACTTTGCCCACCAGGTCGGCCCCCACATCGGCACCCTTGGTAAATATGCCTCCTCCAAGACGGGCGAAGATGGAGATCAACGAACCGCCAAAGGCCAGGCCCACCATGGGCGCCAGTTCCACTGCCTCACCGGCAGGTGCCAAATCCACCAGGGTTGCATAAAATGCCGATACCCCCAGCAGCCCCAGGCCAACCACCAGCAGGCCGGTAATAGTACCGCCCCGAAAGGCCACCTGCAGAGCAGGATTCAGGCCCTGCTTCGCCGCCTCCGTGGTGCGCGAGTTGGTGCGCACCGATACATGCATGCCAATAAATCCGGCCAGCCCCGAGAGCAGGGCGCCGATGGCAAAGCCCAGGGCGGTTGTGGCGCCAAGGGC
>DRKQ01000014.1 GCA_011051685.1 Gammaproteobacteria bacterium | reverse complement strand
GTCATGAACACGTCCGAGGCCTTGAGGCTCACCTTGTATTCCTGAAAGTCCAGGTTGTCCAGCATGTCGATGTGACGCAGGGCCGATTCCACCAGCGCCTCCGGAGTGGGTTCACCGTATTTTTTCTGCAGGTCCTTTTCCAGGGAGCCGGCGTTGACGCCGATGCGAATGGGGATGTCGTTGTCCCGTGCCGCAGACACCACGGCGCGCACCCGGTCCTCGCGACCGATGTTGCCGGGGTTGATGCGCAGGCAGTCCACGCCCAGTTCCGCCACCCGCAGGGCGATCTTGTAATCAAAATGGATGTCGCTGATCAGCGGCACGTTGACCCGGCGCTTGATCTCGCCAAAGGCCTCGGCGGCCTCCATGGACGGCACGGAGACGCGCACGATGTCCACGCCGGCGTTTTCCAGCGCGGCGATCTGCGCCACGGTGGCGTCCACGTCGGTGGTCTCGGTATTGGTCATGCTCTGCACCGTTACCGGCGCGTCGCCGCCCACCGGTACATTGCCGACGTGGATCTGTCGTGACTGGCGGCGTTTGATGCGTTGGTATTCTGGTTTCTCGATCATGGTTTCTCGATCATTACTGTTTAAAACGTGTTTATCGTCTCAAAATAATGGCTACAGGATTATTTCCCCGTGTGGGAGGGCCTTTCCAGGGGCGAATCGCGCCTGGAAAGGCCCTCCCACACTATTCATTGCCACAAGTCATTGCCACAAGCCTTCCGCCACAACAGCCAACATTGGTTGAAATATCTTTGAGACGTTTAATAACAGTGCTTCACTCATCAACCGCCGCCCATGCGGTCGCCGACCTCGCCGATGCTCAGACGCACGGAACGACGTTTGGCAAACTTTGACAAATCATAAGGTGAACCGTTGTAACTGATCTCCACTCCTGGCACATAACCCAGTTGCACCGTGAAGGGTGCCACCCCCCTTACCACCCGCCGGCTACCGGCCTTGCCCAGGCGATAGACCAGGCGCTCACCACGGGCATCCCACACCTCCACCCACGAATCACTATTGAATGTTAGGGCCAGCTCCGATTGCATGCCCATGCCCAGGGCCTCGAAGGTGGTTACGGGCGCTTCACTCGTTTGAGTTGCGGGCAAGTCCGTCTTCTCTGGCTCTGCAATCTCGTTGTGAAGCATTGCAGGTTCAGCTGAGTCAGCATTAGTCTCACTGCCCGTTCCTTCTTCTGTCACTTGTGGCGCGGACTGCTGAGCAACGGATTCCCGCCCCTGCTCCGCAGCAACATCATGCCCATCCAAACCAGGCTGGTGCTGGCTCGCAGACTCGGGTATACCGTCATTCACTACCTCGTTGGTCGGCCAGAAAAACATAAGCAGACCAACAAACAATGCAAGGGCCAGAGCGATAATCCATGGGGAAGGCCCGGAGCGCTTCTCACCCAAGGAAAACTGGCTGGATTCTCCACCAGCCATCTTGGCGTAGTGCTCCTCGTTACTGCTCAACGTCCCTGCCACCGCCGTTTCCTGTGACGGTAATACTTCGGCAAAGTCTTGCATCACTTCGCTCTCCGGCACTTCCAGCAAGCGTGCATAGGTGCGTAAGTAACCTGCTGCAAAAACCGGCTCGGCCACGCCGGTCACATCTCCCTGCTCCAAGGCGCTGATCTTGTGCTCGTCCAGCTTCAGGCGTATGGACACATCAGCGACACTCAAATCTTTCGCCTCGCGGGCCAGACGCAGACGCTCACCTGGAGGCAATGCTGTCCCTTCCTTTCCCTGCGGTTGGTCTTGAGTAGCGTCTTCGTCCACTGTTGATTATCCACACATCGCCCGCTTATTTTGCGGCGGCGTCTCCACGCTGGCGGGCTTCCTCTTCCAGCAGCATGCGCATCTCGTTGGAATCGGGATAGTTGCGGCGCAACTGATTTTCATACTCACGCACCGCAGCCATGTCGCCCAGGCCTTTTTCCACTTGCATGCCCAACCACAGGCCATCCGGGCCCAACCTCGCCACTTCCTGGTAACGCTGCAGATAGGCGCGGCCGGACAATAGCCGTTTTTTCTCCAGACTGATCTGCGCCATCAGCAACAATGCGCCGGGCAGGCGTGGGTTGATTTGCAAGGCTTTGCGTAAATAGGTTTCCGCTTTTTTTAAATCACCGGCACGCATCATGCAACGGCCGAGGTTTTCCATTGCCTGAGCCGGAGTGCGGTACTTGCGACTGTTGATAGCCTTCAGGAAATGTTCTTCCGCCGCCTGATATTCGCCCTGGCCACAAAGAAATACCGCAAAATTATTCTGGATTGCCCCGTCCTTGGGCTTGAGTTCCACTGCCCGGCGATAGTGCTCGCCGGCCTTGTCTCTTTGTCCCAAACGCTCGTAAGCCAAGGCAATACTGCTATGGGCCTCGGCATAGTCGGGCATGACGTCCACGGCCTTTTTGAGTTTTTCCAGGGCCGCTTCCTCACGTCCCTGCTGCAGATAACCCAGCCCCAGGCGCAGATTGGTATCCGCGATGCGAAAGCGGGTCTTTTCTTCCTGTTCCAGTTCCTTGGTAGTAGCACAACCCCAAAGAACCATCGCCATCAGGCACAGGAGAAGGATGCGCCCAAGCAGCGTTGTGTGGTTATGTGCGCCGTACCTGGTCTGCCTCATCAGCCCACCGCCAGTTTGTTTTGTATGCGCCGGGTCTTGTCCGTGACCTGTCCCACCAGCTGGCCACAGGCGGCATCGATGTCATCACCACGGGTGCGCCGGGTGAGGGTAATCAGCCCGTTCTTGATCAACACCTCACGGAAACGCTCGATGGCCGCATCCGTGGAGCGCCGGTATTGGGTATCGGGGAAAGGGTTGAAGGGGATCAGGTTTACCTTGGAGGGCAGCCCCCTGAGCACCTTCACCAGCTCGCGGGCATGGGCGGGGCTGTCGTTGACCCCGTCCAGCATCACGTACTCGATGGTCACCTTGCGCCGCGTGTCGCCACTGATGTAATGCCGGCAGGCATCCAGCACCTCGCGCAGGGGATATTTCTGGTTGATGGGCACCAGCTTGTCGCGGAGTTCGTCGTTGGGTGCGTGCAAGGACAGGGCCAGGGCCACGTCGCTCACTTCCTTGAGCCGCCCTAGGGCCGGTACAACGCCGGAGGTGCTCACCGTAACCCGCCGCTTGGACAGGCCATAGGCAAAATCGTCTAACAACAAGTCGATGGTCTTCACGGTGTTGTCGAAATTCAGCAAGGGTTCGCCCATGCCCATGAAGACGATATTGGAGATGATGCGTTCCTCCTTGCCGTTGGCCAGGGGATCCCAGCCCAGTGCCTTGTTGGCCACCCACACCTGGCCGATGATCTCCGCCACGCTGAGATTGCGATTGAAGCCCTGCTGCCCGGTGGAGCAAAACGAACACTCCAGGGCGCAGCCTACCTGGGAGGAAATGCACAGGGTGCCGCGGTTCTTTTCCGGGATGAACACCGTCTCCACGGAGTTACCCTTGTCCAGCTTCAGCAGCCACTTGTGGGTGCCGTCCGCCGAGGCCTGATCCACCAGCACCTCGGGGGTGCGGATCTCCGCCACCTCGGCCAGCTTGCCGCGCAGCGCCTTGCTCAGGTTGGTCATGGCGGCAAAGTCACTCACACCGTACTGGTGCAGCCACTGGATCACCTGCTTGGCGCGAAAGGGCTTCTCCCCCAAATCGGCGAAGAAGGCCTCCATGTCACCCCGGGTGAGATTCAGCAGATTGACCTTGTCAGACATCGTTCTGGCCTGTGAGTACAGCGCACGCGATCAGCGCGTGCGCGGGCAGAGCTCAATATCGGAAAAGAAATAGGCGATTTCCACCGCGGCGGTTTCCGGGGCATCGGAACCGTGCACCGCGTTCTCGTCGATGGAATCGGCGAAGTCGGCGCGAATGGTGCCGGCATCCGCTTCCTTAGGATTGGTGGCGCCCATCACTTCCCGGTTCTTGGCAATGGCATTCTCGCCTTCCAGCACCTGCACCATCACCGGGCCGGAGATCATGAAGTCCACCAGGTCGTTGAAAAAAGGGCGCTCCTTGTGCACGGCATAAAAACCCTCCGCCTGTTCGCGGGTCAGGTGCAGCATCTTGGCGGCGATGATCTTCAGACCGGCCCGCTCGAAGCGGGCGTAGATCTCGCCGATGTGGTTCTTGGCCACGGCGTCTGGTTTGACGATGGAAAAGGTTCTTTCGATGGACATGCTCGGTTTACTCCAATGGTTCTCGATAGGTTTGCAAACCGATGATTATACGTGATTTCGGCGAGCTTACCCCAGTGATTTCATGTTTTGCGGCCATTAATTTCTCGCCACATCGGGCATATTTCAGCTTGATTTAAGCTTGACGGTCTATGCTTGGGTTCAAGCCCATCATTGTGGAGACAGACCATGCATGCCAACACCCTCGCCACCGCCACCCTCAAGGGCCTGATACTCTTGTTGCTGGGCATTCTGGCAACACACACAGCCCAGGCCAACCCGGCCTTCGCCCGCCAGTACGGCATGAGCTGCACGGTCTGCCACGCCGCCTTCCCCCGGCTCAACCGCTTTGGCGAGCAATTTCTGGCAGACAATATCCGTCTGCCCAACTGGCGCGAGCAGATCGGCGTGGACACCGGCGACGAGCGGCTGATGCTGCCCAAATTCCCCCAGCTGGCCTTTCGCGCCCAGGCCTATGTGCAATCCCGCGAAGCCGAGGCACAGACCGGCGGCGCCACCACCGCCGACCCCGGCACCGATTTTCAGGCCCCCTATCTCATCAAGCTGCTGGCCGGCTCGCCGCTATCAGAGCACATCAGCTATTATTTTTATGCGATCTTCGCCGAAAAGGGCGGTAACGGCGAGACCATCGTGGAGGATGCCTGGATCACCCACGACGACCTGTTCGGCAGCGGCGTGGGCATGATGCTGGGCCAGTTCCAGATCTCCGACCTGATGTTCCCCCGCGAGACCCGCCTCACGGTGCAGGATTTCATCCCCTATCGCATGGCCGGCATCACCTACGACCGCGGCGTCACCTTCGACACCGACGCCGGCCCCATGTCCCTGGCCCTGGGCGTGGTCAATGGCAATGGCATCGAGGCCAATGCCAAGGTCAACAGCCCCGGTTTTGGCCGCCCTGACCGCGCCTTCGACAACGACAGTGCCAAGAGCGTATTCGGCCGCATCGGCACCGAGCTGGGCCCGGTGCGCATGGGCCTGTTCGCCCTCAGCGGCGAACAACGCAATGCCGCCGACACCCGGAACACGGACAAACAGATCATCGGCCTGGATGTGTCCGCCAACCACAACGACCGGCTGTTCTGGTTCGTGCAACTGCTGCAAAACCGCTGGGATGATTTTCTCGTACAGGGACAAAACGTGGAATGGAACGGCGGCTTCGCCGGCATGGATTATGTCCACGATGACCGTTGGACCTACTCGCTGTTATACAGCTACGCCGACGCCAATGACCTGGCCAACAGCGGCACGGTCTACCAGGGGATCGATCTCAACACGCTTACGCTCACCGCATCTTACTACTTCATGCGCAATGTCAAAGGCATCATTGAAGTCAATGCGGATCTGCAAAAAGTGGACAACAACCCCAACGATGGCTTCGGTCACGATACCAAAGAGGGCTATTTCCTGTTGGGGTTTGATACGGCGTTTTAACATACAG
>DRKQ01000013.1 GCA_011051685.1 Gammaproteobacteria bacterium | reverse complement strand
GCCGACGGCGTGGTCAACGGCATCATCATCGACCCCAGCGGACCCGTGATCGCCGGCGCCATCAGCAACCCGCCCACCAGCGCCAGCGACAGTGGCAGCGGCGGAGGCGGCAGCCTGGGATGGCTGGCCTTGCTGGGGATGCTGTGGGTAGTGGGCCGGCAGGGGAGAGCAGGGTTGCGGGCCGCTAGTCATCGGAGCGTCAGCGTGTGCAGACGTCCTCATAGAGGCGCACATACTCGTCAATCATGTGGGGTTCCATGAAGCGTTCACGCACATTGTGGTAAGCCGCTGCTTCGAGGTGCTGGCGTTGCGTTTCTTCCATATCAAGCACCTGGCCGATGTAGCCGGCGAGGGCGGCATGATCACCGTAGGGGAAAAGAAAGCCATTTTCCCCGTGTTTCAATACTTCGTTGATACCCACAACGTTGCTGCCAATACAAATGGTGTGGCACAGACTGGCTTCTACCAGCACCAGCCCCTGTCCTTCTCTGCTGGAGGGTAGGATCAGACACTCGGCGTGACGATACCATTCAGCCAGTGCCTGTTTTCCCGTGGCGGGCAGGAATTGTACGGCCTGCGTGAGCCCCGATTCCCGGGCCTGCTTTTGCAATGCTTCGCGCTGCGGGCCGTCGCCGATAATCATGAGTTGAGTGTCCGGGTATTTTTCATGGATCTGCGCCCAGGCGGTGAGCAGAATATCGACGCCCTTGACGTCGGACAGGCGTCCCGCATACAGAATGTAACGATTTCCCCCTTTGTTCTGCGGCGCCAGGTTGCTGTCCTGTTGCAGCCAGGCGTCAGAAATCCCGTTGTAAATGACACGACCTTTTCCCGTGATACAGGGATAATCTTCTTCGGCGGCCGCCAGCAGTGCCTTGCAAACCGCGGTGACTTGATCCGTGCGCTGGAAAAAGCGATTCCGCCAGGGTCTGATGGCCTCGTAATCCGCCGGCCGCCCCCAGATATCGCTGTTGTGCAGCGTAGCCACCAGGCGCCAGTGCCGCGGCAGCAATGCCGCAACTGCCATGAGCGGGGCCTGGCGCGCGGGAAAGTGGACATGCACCACGTCAGGGTCGAATGCCTTCAGCGCGCGCTGAAGCTGCATAAACGTGCGGGCAAAGGACAGCCAGGAACGGGGGCTCTTCCAGCGTGGGAGTTGCATTGCCAGCAGGCGCCGTAATGTGATTCCGGGGAAGAGTTCACGGGGCTTGGCGGGTTCTCTGCCCATTTCCAGTATGTCCACGGTGTGCCCGCGTGCCCGCAGGCTTTTGGCCAGATTGCAGACGACAGCCTCCACACCACCGAATTCATCCAGCACATCATAGTGAAAAAGGAGTATTTTCATTCCTGTACATGGTCTGTTGTGAGCAGGGTGCATTGTAGCGTTAAATAGTGACTCCTTCGCAGTAATATTTCGACCTCCATTTTCCACCGTGAACGGTCAGGGGCGAATTGCCGGGACATGGCTGGTAAGATAAACTCCGCCGCGGCATGGAAAACACAGGGTTGGCCTGTCTTTGTTTTGAATATTGCGTTTTGAATGCTGCGCCATGGTTTTTCAGGACACGGCTGTAAACCAAAGCTCTTGTGAGTTCGATGTTCAAAGGGCTGTATCAAATGAATACTCGTTGTAATGGTGGCAGGCGTGTTGACAGGGACAGGGTGGTAGCACATGAAGTACAGTTGGATATGAATGGTCGCGCTGGGCAGTCGGGGTGGCGGAAGTCATCCTGGGGTACCCGTTACTGGTACGATGCACTGGCCCTGTTTTTTCTGGCCGCGGCCGTGCGTTTCATCGGTCTTGATCATACCCCCCTGCACGATGAGCTTTATCATGTACTGGCTGCACAATCATGGCTGGAGAATGGCAGCTTTGCCATTGATGAGGGGAGTTACACCCGCAGTCGTTTTTTCACTGTTCTGGTGGCGGGATTTTTTTATCTGTTTGGTGATTCCCTGCTGGCCGCCCGTTTGCCTTCGTTCATAGCCGGCAGTCTTCTGGTACCGGTAGTGTATGTGTGGACCCGTTGGAGCATTGGACGCAGCGCGGCCTTGCTGGCCGGTCTGTTGCTGGTTTTTTCTCCCCTGATGATTCATATATCGCAGTATGCGCGATTCTATGCCTTGCAGGGTTTGTTAATCGCCTCAGCAACCTTCATCTTCTATTATCTTCTGCACCATAATTTTCGACGCCATACCACGTTAATGCGCACGGCCCTTTTGGGTTTTGTCGGCTTTGCACTGCTGCTGGCAAATCATTTGCAGATCACCACCATGATTGCAGTGGCGGGCATTGGCCTGTGGTTTTTTGTTTTTGTGCTTTACCAGCTTATGCGTGCCCCAAAAGCATCGCGCAAACCCTGGATCGTCCTTTTGGCCGGTTTCGCCGGACTGGGACTGGTAGCCGTTGCGGCGCTGTTCAATGGCACCGCGGAATTTTATTGGCAATCGCTCAATAACACACCTCATTGGGGAAAAAGTGCTGAAGGGTCATTGAATATCCGCTTTTATCATTACTGGTTGCTGGAGGAGTATCCTGCTCTCTGGTCGCTGTTTCCTGTATTGGCCTTATTGGGCATGGCAAAAAAACCGGCGCCAGTGTTGTTTTGTCTGAGCATCTTTGTCGTGGCATTTGCGTTTCACTCCATTGCCGGCTTCAAGGCCCAACGCTATTTTAGTTACCTTATGCCTTTCCTGTTCATAATCTGGGCTGCGGGGGGTTCGGTACTCTTGCCTTTTTTGGGTCAGCAAGTAAAAAAGATACTGGAAGGGGAATGGGCGCCCCTGAAAAGGTTCATGCCACCTGCCTTGCAATATGGCGTATTCATATCCACAGCTCTGATTTTTTTTCTGCTCTCCACACCGGCCTTTCCACTGGTGGCGAGAATGTTGACTCGCGCCGATGCCTCTTGGCCCGAGAATGCCCTTTACCGGGGCGCTGCCGACTGGCAAGCCGCCGCGAATGCGTTGCAGGGAAAGATTGGCAGGGAGGATTTGCTGATCACCACCTCAGGTGTTATGGCGCGTTATTATCTCGGTCGCTACGATGTGGAGCTCAACGAAAGCAATATGCTGGAAGTAGACTCCGGTAAAGAATTCTCCCGTGATTACCGCACGGGGCATGCATTGATCTCTTCCGGGCAGTCACTCAAAAAACTGATGCAATGTTACCCGCGAGGATTTTTGGTCGCGGAAGAGCGGCGATTCCTGCGTGCGCCCAGGATAGTGCCACCGCAAACCGTCATCCTCGTGAAGCAAACCATGACACAGATGAAGATGCCCAGGGATTCCAAAATGCTTGCCTATATGTGGGAAAATGACGAGGCGAAGTTGACGGATGAATGTCGGCGTTTGATTCATCGCCGAGAGTAAATGATTGCAATGAATAACACAGCCCCACATGCGCCCGATTCAATTCATGTCCTGGTGGATGCACATGTGCATGTGTATCCCATGTATGACGTGCCGGCCTTCCTGGATGCGGCCTGGAATAATTTTCAAAAAGCGGGTGCGCGGCTGGCGATGAGAGAACCCTTCCTGGGCGTGTTGTTGCTCAGTGAAACATCGGCGTGTGACTGGTTTTTGCGACAGCGGGAGCTGGCACAAAAAAAACCGTCCTTGAATGATGAGCATCAATGGCGATTCGAGGTGCTTGAAGATGAGCATATGAGCCTGATGGCCCGGCGTGGAAACAAACAATTGGTGATCATCGGCGGGCGGCAGGTTATCAGTGCCGAAGGTCTCGAGGTGCTGGCGTTGTTTACCGACCGGCATTTTACAGACGGCATGGCCCTGCCCGACTTGCTGGGGAAAATCTCGGAGGCGGGGGCCTTGCCCGTGTTGCCCTGGGCAGTGGGAAAATGGCTGGGTGAGCGTGGCCGTGTCGTGTCCTCCGCGTTAAACAAGTATCAATCATCCTACAATTTATTGTTAGGGGACAATGGCGGGCGTCCGGTTTTCTGGCGCAGGATTTCTCACTTCCAGGCGGCGCGAAAGGCGGGGGTACACATCCTGCCGGGAAGCGATCCGCTGCCCTTGAAAGACGATGCCTGCCGGGTAGGGAATTTCGGGTTCGCCTTGCCGGCCCCGGTGTCATCCTCACGGCCAGCAGAGGATATTTTTCGCTTGTTACAAAATAAACAGACTGAGTTACGGCCCTTTGGGCGTTTGCAGGGGCCGTTTCAGTTTTTCAGGAATCAGCTTGCCCTGAGATTCAGTCATCCTTCCACTGTAGTGTCAGAGACATCATGAAAATACTGTTGTTGGCTCCCCATCCCTTTTATCACGAACGTGGTACCCCCATTGCGGTGGACTTGTTGCTACAGGCCTTGAGCAAACGCGGTGATGAGGTGGATGTGTTGACCTTTCACGAAGGTACTAACCGCAATTATAAGAACCTGACGATTTATCGCGTGCGTCCGTGGGTCAAGGTGGTGGGCATACCGCCCGGCCTGTCGCTGAAAAAGATCATTTGTGACGTGTTTATGTTTTTTAAGCTGATTTCCTTGACAGGCAAAAAACGTTACGACGTTGTGCATGCCGTGGAAGAAAGCGCTTTTATGGCCTTGGCGGTGTGTCCCTTGCGCTCCATCCCCTTTGTCTTCGATATGGATTCCTCCATGACGACTCAGATCATTGCCCAGCACCCCATGGTAAGGCCTTTGGAAAAAGTAATGCGTTTTTTTGAATCTCTACCCATGCGTCATGCCACGGCGGTGGTACCCATGTGCGACGCCCTGGCGGAGGATGCCCGGCGGGCTGGAGCGAAAAATGTGGTGGTGTTGAAAGATGTGTCCTTGGTCAAGGAACCGGTGGATGGTATCGAGCAAATCCGTGACGAGTTGAACCTCAAGGGACCCATTGCCATGTATATCGGCAACCTTGAGCGTTATCAGGGTATATCCCTTATGCTCGAGAGTTTTGCCCTGGTCAGGCAACAGGGTAGTGATGTGTCACTGGTTGTGATTGGCGGCACTGACGATCATATTGCGGAGAACCGGCACCTGGCGGAGTCGCTGGGTATTGCAGATGATGTTTATTTCATTGGCAGAAAACCCGTGGCGCACATTGGTGATTACATGGCGCAGGCGGATATCCTTCTTTCTCCGCGCACGGAAGGTGTGAATACGCCCATGAAAATCTATAGCTATTTGCATTCCGGCACAGCGGTGCTGGCCACCAACCTACCAACGCATACTCAGGTGATGAATTCAGATATCGCCAAACTGGCGGAGCCCAACAAAGAGGATTTCGCACGGGCGATGCAGTCATTGCTGGATGATGAGGATCAGCGCCGACACCTGGCGGAAAAGGCGCGGGCGCATATTGACCGCGAACACAGTTATTCGGTGTTTGAAACCCGTGTGCATGATCTTTATGCACAGCTGGAAGCGCATTGACAGATGCCAGTGAAACAGGGGTAATCGACAGTGAGCAAGGCTGAATCACGCCTGCCGACGTTTCGTGATCATTATGATCTGATTATTGTAGGGGGCGGTATTTATGGCGCGACACTGGCCTGGGAAGCCAGCTCGCGGGGTTTGTCCGTCGCCTTGCTGGAAAAGCAGGATTTTGCCGGTGCCACGTCGGCTAACAGTCTCAAGATGATTCATGGCGGAATACGCTACCTGCAGACGCTGAACATTTCCCGCATCCGGGAGTCGGTGCGTGAACGGCGCGCCCTGTTGCGTATCGCGCCACATCTGGTTTCTCCCCTGGCCTGTGTAATGCCCACCTATTCCCAGTTAGAGAAGAGCAGGCTGGCGTTGTTCGCGGGTATGAAGGTTTATGATGCGCTGGCCCTGGGGCGGAACCGGGGATTGCCGGCGGCACAGCATATTCCTCCGGGTAATCTGTTGTCGCTGGCCGAGCTGCGTGACATCTTGCCCGGCTTGTCGGATACGGCCATTACCGGTGGTGCTCGCTGGCATGATGCCCAGGTCTACAGTACGGAGCGTCTGGTTCTGGCCTTTCTGCTTTCGGCCGCAGGGAGTGGGGCGCATGTTTGCAATTATGTGGCGGTGCGGGAGCTGGTGCAGGACAGCGGCCGGGTGCGCGGCGTGACCGTGGAGGATGTGACTTCGCAACAGCTTTTTTCCCTGACGGGCGATGTGGTGGTGGATTGCAGCGGTCCCTGGTCATGGATGTCATCGCAGACCGCTGCGCCACCACCGCGCACGGCGCGGGCTGTGAACCTGCTGGTGCAGCGTCGCATCGCGCCCTGCGCCGTGGGCGTGAAGACCCACGTAAAAGAAGCGGCGGGTAATGCCAATCGCCTGTTGTTCGTCAGTCCCTGGCGGGATGGCAGCCTGCTGGGCACCTGGTATTTTCCCGATGACGCCGAGTCTGAGCGCCCTGAACTCAACGAAGAGGAGTTGCAGATCTGCCTGCAACAGACGAACAGCGCCCTGCCCGCACTGAACCTGCAACGGGAAGACATCGTGCAGATACACCTCGGACGCCTGCCGGCCAGCGAATCTTCACCAACCACGGGAGAACCAGTGCCGGATCACCAGTTTCGCATTGTTTGCGCGGCGGATCAGGGCGGTGCCCGGGGCCTTTTCGGGGTACAGGGAGTGAAGTACACCACTGCCCGGGATGTGGCCATGCGTGTGCTGGCGGCAGCAAAAGCGCAGTGGTCAAGACCGCTGGCGGCGTCAAAAACCCACGAAACCCCGCTCTATGGCGGTGACATGGCAGCCCCCGCCACATTTCTCGCCCAGTGTCGACGGGATTATTCCCCGCAAATTTCTCCCCAAACCATCGATCGACTGGTGAAAAACTACGGTACGGTGGTGCACGATATTGTAAGATACGCGCACGAGAGGCCCGTGCTGGCCGAGTTGGTGCCGGGCAGTACGGACACGATCAAGGCAGAGCTGCAGTATGTCATTGATCGCGAAATGGTTTGCACCCTGTCTGATCTTGTGCTGCGGCGCACGGATCTGGGCAGCCTGGCCATGCCGCCGGATGAGACCATCGATTATTGTGCCACCGTGTTGGCGGAACAGCAGGGTTGGAGTAACACACAAAAAGCGGCAAATGTGCGCGAGCTGCTGGCCCAGTATCCGGCCTGGGTCAGGCGCAAGGCCCATCCGGCGTCCCTGATACCAGAGACGCCAGAGTAGTCATCATTTGGGGAGTTTAAGGACGTGGTAACAGAAGGGAAGGGGCGGGTCGCCATCACCGGGGCGACCGGGTTTCTGGGCAGTCATTTGACCGAGCGCCTGTTGCGAGACGGTTACGAGGTTTCCATTCTCGCCCGGGATAAGGACAAGGCCCGGATGTTCGAGGGGCGGGCGCATCACATTGTTATCGCCGACATTACCGACCGGTCAGCCATGGCCGAGCTGGTGGCCGGGGCAGATATGGTTATTCACACGGTGTCCAACTTCCGCACCGCCTCCGGACCGCCGGAGAGCTATCATCAGATCAACGTGGAAGGCACCCAGGCCGTGGTGGATGCAGCCATGGCCGCGGGCGTAAAACGTTTCGTGCACTGCGCCACCATCGGCGTGCACGGAAATGTCAAACACACCCCGGCGGATGAAAACGCCCCTTACGCACCGGGCGATCTCTACCAGGAAACCAAGCTGGAAGCGCAACAATACGTCGAATCCGT
>DRKQ01000012.1 GCA_011051685.1 Gammaproteobacteria bacterium | reverse complement strand
CCTCCCGTGCCTTGCGGCTGGGGTGGGGGAAAACCGGTGATATCAATTGCCATGGTGATGCTCCTTTGACGCTATTGCTATGGCTATCGGCACAGGGTATTGAAACTTAAGGGGACTTCCATTGATTCGTGACATGGGTTGCGGTGGGTTACCTGCTGGTGTTTCAGGTCTTTTGCTACCGGCATTCCCGTATCGCACTACATAGGAACCTGTACGGTACCCGCCCTGATGGCAACGCCCTCGACGATGCGTTTCGAGCGTGTATTGCGTACCGTGATGCGTTCACCCAGGGCGGCGTTCTGTAATGCCTTTCCCTTGCTGCGTACCTGCAGGAAACCCGTATTGGCAAGAATGGTGACGTTGTCGCCACGGCGCACCAGCAGGCGTGCCTTGAGCATGCGGGGGGTCAGCGGTGTGCCCGCGGGCAGGGAGCGCGCGGCCAGTTTGCCAATGACCTCATCTGACTGGTGGTAATAGCCGTGACTGAGTTTCGAGATCTCCTGCCGTCGGGCAATGACGTCCGCACGGGTAAGGGTGTCACCCCGACTGATGGGGCGGGCGGTGATCAGCACCTCGCCGAAGACGCGGATATTGGCGGGGATGTAGACGGTCCAGGGTTTTTCGCCCGGGCACTGGACGCCCACGGTCAGCTTTCCCTGCAGACGGCTGCCGGCCGGGACGAAGGCCTGTAGCGCCGTTTCACAGCGCCCCAGGCGCAGGCGTGAATCCAGGCGGCCAAGTTGGATTTCCTGGCTGTTGCCGGGTTCTGGCGGAATTTGTGATTGCAGAAAGCGGCGGGCCGCCTCCTGCAGCGAGGCCAGTGACTGATATTGTGCCGTCTTGCCGCCAGTGTCTGCGCCATGGCTCACCGCCGGCAACAGGCCGACAGCGATGAGCAAGAGCAGGCCGCTGGCAGGGAATTGCCACTTCGTGACGCGCACTTGCCGGCAGGTATCCCCGCCTAGCGCCCATGAAATGATACCCGTGATGGTGTTCATATGATTAAGCCGCTGTTTTATCAAACGATGTTGAATGGCCGTTGATGGTGATTGGCCATCCCTGTGACAACCTCTGATGGAACACGTAGCAACAGACGTGCCATGTGGCCCGCCTCAAGAAACCGCGGCGGGGTGTCGATAGAGCGATTACTGAAACGAAGGTGTTTAACATTCGGGAGTTGAGTGATGGCTGGAGTACTCGATGGCGTTGATAAACGCACGCAGCTGGTGGGCGAAAACCGGCTTGAATTATTGCTGTTCCGACTGGCGACGGATCAGCTGTATGGCATTAACGTTTTCAAGGTGCAGGAGGTCATCCGCTGCCCGCCGCTGACCCATGTGCCGAACGCCAACCCGGTGGTGCGGGGCATCGCCAACATGCGTGGCAAGACCATCCCGGTCTATGACCTGGGCATGGCGCTGGGCTATACGCCCATGGGTGATATCAGCAATGCCTTTGTGGTGATCGCCGACTACAACCGCACCCTTCAGGGCTATCTCGTCAACGGCGTGGATCGCATCGTCAACATGAACTGGGAGGAGATTCTGCCGCCGCCCAGGGGCTCGGGGAACAACAGCTACCTGACCGCCGTGACCCGTGTCGATAAACGTCTGGTGGAAATCCTCGACGTGGAGAAGATCCTCGCGGAAGTGGTGGGGTCGGTCTCTGAAGTCTCGGATGAAATCATTGAAAGCGGCAATGTGGGTGATATCCCGAAGATCCTCGTCGCCGATGACTCCAGCGTCGCGCGTCGCCAGATCACCCGCACCCTTGATCAACTCGGGCTTGAATCCGTGGTCATGAAGGATGGCCTGGAAGCGCTGCGATACCTGCAGGCCTTGTCGCAGGAACATGACGATCTCTCGACCGAGCTGACGATGGTCATTTCCGATGTGGAAATGCCCAACATGGACGGCTACACGCTGACCACGGAAATCCGCAAGGATCCGCACATGAAGAATCTCTACGTAATCCTGCATACCTCGCTGAGTGGCGTATTCAACCAAGCCCTGGTGGAAAAGGTGGGGGCCGACAAATTCATGCCGAAATTCGATGCCGATGAGTTTGCCGAAACGATCCTTGAGGCCATCGAGACGGTGAAGGCCGGCAAGGCGGCATAATTCAACACCCAGCGAAAAACCCGATGACAGGAAATACCGCTTCTGCCCAAGGCCTCAGCAGCGAGGACTACAATGCCTTTCGTTCTTTTCTCGAAGATGCGAGCGGCATCGTACTGGGCGACAACAAGCACTACCTGGTGACCAGCCGCCTAACGCGTCTGATGAAAGAACAGGGCATCGAGTCATTTGGCGTGCTCATGCAACACATCAAGCGCGACAGCAAGCTGCGCCACCGCATCATGGACGCCATGACCACCAACGAGACCTCCTGGTTTCGCGACAACTATCCCTTCGACATCCTCAAGGAACAACTGCTGCCCGAGTTCGCCAAGAAACAGGCCCGCCAGGTACGCATTTGGTCCGCCGCCAGCTCCACCGGCCAGGAGGCCTATTCGCTGAGCATGATCGTCAGCGAGTATCTGCAGAAGCGCCCGGGCAGCCTGCCGGCCAATGGCGTGCAGATCCTCGGCACGGACATTTCTCCCACCGTGCTCGAACAGGCCCGCAGCGGCATCTATGAAGGCGTAGCCGCCTCGCGCGGACTGTCGGAGGAACGCAAGCGGCGATTCTTCATCCAGACCGAGACGGGTTGGCAGGTCAAGGACGAGATCCGCAAGCGCGTCAGCTTCCGCGAACTGAACCTGATGCAGGGCTATGGCGCGCTGGGGAAGTTCGACATCATCTATTGCCGCAATGTACTGATCTATTTTTCCGCCGAGCTGAAGCGGGACATCCTGGCGCGCATGGCGCGCACCCTGAATCCCGGCGGCTTCCTGGTGCTGGGCGGATCAGAATCCATTTCCAGTTACTCCGAAGACTTCGAACTGGTACGCTGGCGCAACGGCGTCATCTATAAACTGGTTTGAGGCTGCAGGCTTGAAGGGTGGCTTGTTTTAGGCCGCCGGCGTCTGCCAGGCTATCACAGCCTCCAGCCTCCAGCCTCCAGCCTCCAGCCTCCAGCCTCCAGCCTCCAGCCTCCAGCCTCCAGCCTCCAGCACTCAGCACTCAGCACTCAGCACTCAGCACTCAGCACTCAGCACTCAGCACTCAGCACTAACACCCCCCTTGCCGCTTGCGGCCTCAAGTTGCCGCCTCCCCCCCTTGCCGGTCCAGCTGTGACTAGCTAACTAATTGTAAATAAAGATAAAACGTAAAGTGGCACGTCCCTTGCTCTGTTCCCACTGACAAAAGTGGCAAGGGAGAAGAAACATGCGGTTTGGTTTGGAAAAGGTGCTCGGCATCAGTCAGCAGGCGCTGGCCATCCATTCCCGGCGTTCCGAGGTGCTGGCCAATAATCTGGCCAATGCCGAAACCCCCGGCTTCAAGGCGCGTGACATCGACTT
>DRKQ01000011.1 GCA_011051685.1 Gammaproteobacteria bacterium | reverse complement strand
TGGTCGTAGGCCTTGAATTCACCGCCGTGCTTTTCCGCCATGACCTTGGTCAGCGCCGCGGTCAGCGTGGTTTTGCCGTGGTCAACGTGACCAATGGTGCCTACGTTGACGTGCGGTTTCGTTCGTTCAAATTTTTCCTTGGACATCGGCTGACCCTCTTTACTCTAAATTAAGTTATGCCAAACGGTTAATGTAACGGTTACCAAAACTTTTCAAACAACGACTTCAATTTGGAGCTCATGCCCGGATTTGAACCGGGGACCTCATCCTTACCAAGGATGTGCTCTACCCCTGAGCTACATGAGCCGAAACTTCAGGGCAAAAATAAAAGGGCAAAGAGACAAAACCCTTTTCGAAACAACGTCCACCTTTGCCCTTTTATCTTTTCCCTTTACCCTGCATTTTCTGGAGCGGGTGATGGGAATCGAACCCACATAGTCAGCTTGGAAGGCTGAAGTTCTACCATTGAACTACACCCGCATATATTAGTTGCGAGTTTCTAGGGGCTGGCTTCCAGGAACTGCTCGCTAGAATTACACCCTTATGCCATCGACAACATTATTCGGTTCTTTTCCTCGTCACTAGTTACTCGCCCCTAGTGACTTCATTTGGTGGAGGGGGGTGGATTCGAACCACCGAAGGCGGAGCCGTCAGATTTACAGTCTGATCCCTTTGGCCACTCGGGAACCCCTCCCCGAAAAGAAGCGCGTAATTCTGCGTGATACACCGCGTTGTGTCAACCGCCTGACTGGCTTATATTGTGAGGAATTACGCCGCCTTCGGTGTGATGCTCGCCAATCCGCCCGGTGACGACCCGCCGCGCAAACATTAAGGGGCAAACTCATGCCGGCCATTCGCCAAAGCGACCTCATCACCAGCATCCGCGACGCCTGCCAGCACATCTCCTATTACCATTCCCGTGACTTCATTGAGGCACTCAACCACGCCTACGAGCGGGAAGAATCCCCCGCCGCGAAAGACGCCATCGCACAGATCCTGGTGAATTCGCGGCTCTGCGCCGAGGGCCACCGGCCCATCTGCCAGGACACCGGCATCGTGGTGGTGTTCCTGAAGATCGGCATGGATCTGCGCTGGGACGCCGAACTCTCGGTGCAGGAGATGGTGGACGAAGGCGTGCGCCAGGCCTATCTGGATGCGGACAACCCGCTGCGCGCCTCGGTGGTGAGCGACCCCGCCGGCGCCCGCCACAACACCGGCGACAACACCCCGGCGGTGATCCACAGCGAAATGGTCCCCGGCGACCGGCTGGAGGTCATCGTGGCCGCCAAGGGCGGCGGCTCGGAGAACAAGGCCCGCTTTACGGTGCTCAACCCCAGCGACTCCGTCGTCGATTGGGTGCTGGACACCGTGCCCCAGCTGGGGGCCGGCTGGTGCCCGCCGGGTATCTTGAGCCTGGGCATCGGCGGCACCCCGGAAAAGGCCATGTTACTCGCCAAAGAAGGCATGATGACGCCCATCAATATTCAGGCACTCAAGGCCAGCGGCCCGCAGACCAGCGCCGAGGCGCTGCGCCTGGAATTGTACGAAAAGGTCAACGCCCTGGGCATCGGCGCACAGGGGCTGGGCGGGCTGACCACGGTGCTGGACATCAAGGTCAGCGACTACCCCACCCACGCCGCCTCCAAGCCGGTGGCAATGATCCCCAATTGCGCCGCCACCCGACACATCCATTTCACGTTAGACGGCAGTGGCCCGGCGCAACTGCCCGTCCCCAAACTGGCAGACTGGCCGGAGATCGCTCTGGCCGGCAAGGAGACCGCGCGCCCGGTGAACCTCGACACCGTGACCCGTGCGGACATCGCCCAGTGGCAACCGGGCGAGACCCTGCTGCTCTCCGGCCACCTGCTCACCGGCCGCGATGCGGCCCACAAACGGCTTATCGACCTGCTCGACCGGGGCGAGCCCCTGCCCGTGGACCTCAAAGACCGTTTCATCTATTACGTGGGCCCGGTGAACGCGGTGCGCGACGAAGCCGTGGGCCCCGCCGGCCCCACCACCGCCACGCGCATGGACAAGTTCACCGCCCCCCTGCTGGAGAAAACCGGCCTGATGGGCATGGTGGGCAAGGCCGAGCGCGGCCCGGCGGCCATCGATTCCATCAAAAAACACGGTGCAGTGTACCTCATCGCCACCGGTGGCGCGGCCTACCTGGTGTCCAAGGCCATACGCTCATCGAAGGTCATCGCCTTCCCTGAACTGGGCATGGAGGCGATACATGAATTCGTGGTGGAGAACATGCCGGTGATCGTGGCGGTGGACACCAAGGGCACTTCGGTACATGAAACCGGCCCGGCCCAGTGGCGGGCGCACATAGCCGGCATCCCCATTGAAGTGGATAGTTAATCCCTAAGACCCGTTAACAGACCCTAAACCACAACCACCTGATTACGCCCCGACTCCTTCGCCTGATACAGGGCACGGTCCACACGCTGCACAACACCCTCGAGGCTGTCTTCCTTCTTCACTCCTGTTACCCCAAAGCTGGCGGTCACAGAATGTGGGAACCCCTTGATCTTTTTTGCCTGCATCGATGCGCGCACTCGATCCGCCAGCAACTGTGCTGCCGTTTCTGCGGTCTCAGGAAGAATCACAATAAACTCCTCCCCACCAAAACGGGCAACGAAGTCAGCCGAACGCAGCTCACTCTTCAATACATCAGCAAAGGTCACGATCACCTCGTCACCCTTGATATGGCCATAGGTATCATTCACCTGTTTAAAATGATCGAGGTCGGCCATGATGACACTGAAGCCCCGCCCATAGCGCTGCATCCGCTCCAACTCAAACTGCAATCGCTCATCAAGATGGCGGCGATTGGCGACCCCGGTCAAATCATCGGTCAACATCAACTGACGGATGGTCGCTTCATTTTCCTGAAGCTGGCGATTGCTTCGCTCAAGGTCATCTTTAGTCAACAACGCAGCCTGGTGGGCCTGCTCACGCTGGCGCACGAAAAAATTCAGCACCAAAAAAATCGCCGCAAAACCAACGCCGATATTCAATACAAAAAAGACCCGTATGGCTGTTTCGTTCATGGGTATTATGGCCTTCGCCAGATTGGGATCAATCACAGCGGATAGGATCGTGAAGAACACGAAGGCTACGAGCCACTTGGCGGCATGGGCAACATCGGCAAACATCATCGCCGCCAATGGTGTAAAAAAGGCCCACACCATCACCACACTACTGTGGGCAAACCCACCCAGGCTCCACATCAAAAAAAACGGCAACAAAAAGATCAGTAACAACTGACTGAAGCGAAAAAAGGCAAAACGCTTGGTAAAAAAATAATAACCAATACTGACAAAGGAGATAATGGCATAGGCCAGGGGAATCGCTCCGGACAATGGCTTGCCTAACCAGACATAGGCGCTACCCCAAAACACCGCCAGTACGGCGATAATCACCGCAACGATGGTCAATACGCTTTTTCGGGTCTTTTCTTCTGCACTGTCATTGGCATGAGTAGCACGCGCAGCCATGCGGGAAAGCCACTCATACCCGGAATGAAAAAAAGACATGCGGCGGATCCTATTTTGGCAAAGAGACACCATTACTATCGGCTCGAATACCATCACCTTGACCATGCCGGAGCCGAAGAGAGCCTTTTCCCAGAGTAGCGGTTTTGCAAAACAAAGGCCTGTCAGTCTTCAGTGATGGCGCCATCACCCTCGGTCTGACTGCTACAACAAAAGAGCCTGCAAATGCAGGCTCTTTTTATGCCCATCCCTGGGCTCGTGGCGTTCCGTCAGTCTAATTGCACCATCAGGATCTTGAAATTGTTTTCCCGCTTGATGGGAATTTGGTGATACAAGGTCACCGGCGTCTTGTTCAGATAGGCCGTGCGCAATGTATCGGCGATCTCCTTGTTTACCGCGCTCTGGCCGTCCTTGGCATTGTGCAGGGCCAAGGTATAAATCATACCCGGCTGAGAGTCGAGGGAGACGAAAACCTCGGCATGGACCTTGTTAAGCCCCATGCCCATATCCATTCCCTCCACCTGCACCCGGTACAGACTGACTTTGCCCTTGACCTCCACGGAATGGCTGTCCGGTTTACTGAGATCCACCGGGCTGTCCGCCAGCACGACACTGGCAAAAAATAATGAAACCACTAAACCGATGAAACTGCGTAGTACTGTTTTCATGATCAATCCCTCCATAGATGTTTAATTGGAAAACCTACAAAACCTAACGACAGATCGCTTGTCATTCACGTTTTGTATGGGGAGATCATAGAGTCTTATTCTTAAACCCGGCTTAATGATTGCTTAATGGACGCTTAAGACACGCAATACTCGTCCTATACCTTACGCCGGGAAGGGATCAGGATGCCAGACCCTAGTGTTCCTTGTTGTCATCCTGGCTGTGGCTGCCCGACTCATGGGTGAGATACAGGGCCAACCCGATCAACGCAATACCCGCGGCCAGTTGCAAGAGATCCATGGGGTTTAAAAAGGGCATGCTCACCGCGTGTTCGAAATAACGCACAATGAGAATCATCAGGATCACCTTGGCCAGACGCGCCTTCAGGTCATCCAGGCTGTGAATGATCATCACCTTGGAAGCGGTTTCTGATTGTTCCGCAGCATCAATCCTGCTGATGAACAACTCATACAGACCCAGAGAGAAAATCAGTAACACCGTAGCCAGCAGATAGCCGTCGATGATCTCCACCACGTGGGTAACGGTAGTGGCGCGAAAGGCTGCCCGCTCCTGGCCCACAAGGTCCGGTGAGGCATATTCGAACATGTGGGAGGCCAGCATCCAGGCATCCACCGTGGCCATGAAAAACATTACCAGGGCGGTGGCCAGGCTGGCGATCACCGCAAACAGTACAATAAAGCGGCTGCCCCACAGACCGTTTTCGAACCATTGTTCCAGTTTTTTCATTGTTATTATCAAGCCGGCAGAAGGAAATTGATGAGCATTGTCGCCCGTTGCTGCGCAGGGGTCAAAGGCTAGGGCTGTTGACGCTAATGACGCCAGCGCGGTGGTATCATTAGCGTTAACAGGCCCTAGAGAACGCCCCTATTCGTTGAGGGACTTGTCCTGCGCCACCACGGCCCGGGACTGGGCGGCCTCGGCATCGCGGCGCGCCTTCTTGTAATCGCCCTCTTCCAGGGCCTGCTCGGCACTCTGCAACAGGGCCTCAGCGGCCTTTAGTTCCTCGCTGGCGCGGGTCTCCGCCCCCGCCTTGCGCGCCGCATCCACGGCCTGGCGGGCATTACTCATCTCCTGCACGGGCACCCCGGCGCAGGCCGACAGAATGAGTGCCGACAACAAGACAAGATATTTGAAATGGCGGATAAAAAGGCGTGAAATCATGGATATGGAATCGGCAACTATACGAGGCAGACACCGCAACAGTACGGTGAAATCAACCTAGCACCGGCCCCATACACTGTCAACAACGCCCGGTTTCAGGGCGTTAGGTTTTCACAGCATAGGGCAGGCGACAAGCTGCGCCGACAGACGCTACAATCGCCGCCAACGGAAAATACCAGGAGATACCGACATGACCACCACACTCTATCACAACCCACGTTGCTCCAAATCCCGGCAGACCCTGGCGCTGCTGGATGAACACGGCGTCGAGACCGAGGTGGTTGAATACCTCAATACCCCACCGGACGCCAAGACCCTCGACGAAGTCCTCACCCTGCTCAAACTCGAACCCCGCCAGCTGATGCGCAAACACGAGGCCGAGTACAAGGACAACCAGCTCGATGATGAAACCCTCAGTCGCGAACAACTCATCAATGCCATGGTGAATCACCCCAGACTCATCGAACGCCCCATCGTCATCACCGAACATAACGGCAAAAAGCGCGCCGCCATCGGCCGCCCGCCCGAGACCATACTGGAGATCCTGCCATGAGCGAGATCCTGGTGCTCTACTACAGCCGCCATGGCGCCACTGCCAAGATGGCCCAGCTCATCGCCCGCGGCGTCGAACAAGCCCCCGGCGCCCAGGCCCGGCTGCGTACCATACCCCCCGTGTCCACCGTCTGCGAGGCCACCGCCGACGACATCCCCGCCGAAGGCCCGCCCTACGCCAGCCACGACGACCTGCGTCAGTGCGCCGGGCTGATCCTCGGCAGCCCCACCCGCTTCGGCAACATGGCCGCGCCACTGAAATACTTCATCGACACCACCTCCGACCTCTGGCTCTCCAGCGCCCTGGCCGGCAAACCCGGCGCCGTGTTCACCTCCACCTCCAGCCTGCACGGTGGCCAGGAAAGCACCCTGCTGAGCATGATGCTCCCGTTGCTGCACCACGGCATGCTGATCACCGGCCTGCCCTATGCCGAAACCGACTTGATGCACACCACCAGCGGCGGTACGCCCTATGGGGCGAGTCATTTTGCGGGGGATGACAACAAGCGTCCGCTGAGTGATGAGGAAAAGCGTTTGTGCAAGGCGTTGGGGAAACGGGTGGCTGAAGTGGCGGTGAAGTTGCAGGGTTGAGTGTATGAATTCCCGGGAACAGACCTTAGGTCTGTCCCCACGCATATTTCTGCGCAAGTTCCGCAGCTGATTGTTTAGCTGTTTTAATTTTTCCCGGCGGAAGCTGCGTGTGTCTTTTCTTTGCTTGTCCAAAGAAAAGACACCAAAAGAAAGGACACCCTACGATTTGGTCGCTACGCGACTCCCCTGCGCTTCTCGCCTTCATTGGCGCAAAAATAAACTCGCTCGCTTCGCTCCCTCAAACAAATTTTTTGCTTCCTCCAATGAAGGCTGCGATGCTCGGCTGCATCGAAGGGAAGAAAGTCAAAACCCCAGATTCCAGAATCTACGACGCAGCTCACTCCCGTCATGCCTCGCTGAGCACCGCAGGGATTTTGCGATGAAGCGGGCGTATGTTTGAGCGAAGCGAGTTTACGCCCGCGCGCAAAATACCGAGGAGCGCAAGGAACCGCACGAAGTGCGGCGAGGGATCCGGGTGCGCTTTAATCCGCGCCATCCCTGGCGCGGCCCCTCCGGGCGCACTTCGTGCGTTCCATTTTGTTCCTGACAAAATGGTCTTTTGGTTACTTTTCTTTGCGCAAACAAAGAAAAGTAACTCCCAGCCTTCCGAAGATAATCAAGAAATCATCTCCGCCATCAAGGCTGGGAAACAAGCCACCAACATTGTGTTGGGGTTTATCCCTCACCCCAACGAAAAAACTAAATCAAATTACGCACAAACGGAATCGTCAACTTCCTCTGCTGCACCAGTGATGCCTCATCCAACCGATCCAGCAGGGCAAACAACGAGCCCATGTCCCGCGCACTGCGCCGCATCAAAAACTGCGCCACGTCATCGGGCAGATCGAAGCCCCGCCCCTGCGCACGCAACTGCAAGGCGGCAACCTTTCCCGCGTCATCCAGCTCCGCCAGTTGTAACACCGGCCCCCAGCACAGGCGCGACCGCAAATCGGGCAGGGGGGTATCGAGCGCGGCGGGTGTCACATTGGCGGCGGTGATCAGCACCCCACCGGCATCACGCACACGGTTGTAAAAATGAAACAGGGCCTCATCCCATCGGGCGTTGCCAGCAATCCGTTGCAGGTCGTCGATGCATACCAGGGACAGCTGTTCCAGCCCGTCAAAAATCTCCGGTGACAATTCGGCCAGCTCTGCCATGGGCAAATAAGCCACGGTGCGCTGGTGCTCCGCTGCATACTGGCAAGCCGCTTGCAACAGATGGCTTTTTCCCACGCTATTTCCACCCCACAAAAACAGGAATTGCTCGCCGCCACCGGCAGCGGCCTGCTGCAAATGATGCACGGCCTCGGCATTTGCGGGCGCACAATAATTGTCGAATGACAGGCCGTCGCGCCAGGCGAAGCGCAGGGGGATTTGTTCGCTTACCACAGGAAAAGTCCAGGAGTAGAAATCATGTTTATCATTTTACCAACCACTGAGCAGTCTGGATTCCGGCGTGTGCCGGAATGACGGAAAATACAATTATGAATCAGCGTAGAGTTCGCTCTGTTGATATCGCTGGTGTACGTAGCGTAGCAACACCATGATCACCGCCGCGGCGGGCAGGGCCAGCATTACGCCCACGAAACCAAACAACTGGCCGCCGGCCATCACCGCGAAGATCACCGCTACCGGATGCAGGCCGATCTTGTCACCCACCAGCAGGGGTGTGAGCAACATGCCTTCCAGGGCCTGGCCCACGCCGAACACCGCGGCCACTAACAATAAATAGTAGGCTTCGTGGAACTGCATGTAGGCCGCAATGCCGGCCAGCACGATGCCGATGATAAAGCCAAGATAAGGCACGAAACTCACCAGGCCGGCCACCACGCCGATGATCAGCGCCAGCTCCAGACCCACCCACCACAAACCCAGCGAATATATGGTGGCCAGCGCCAGCATCACCAGCAATTGGCCGCGCAGGAAGGCGCCCAGCACTGTGTCCGCCTCCCTGGCCAGTTGCACTACGGTGGGCTCCCATTTACGGGGCAACAATTCCCGCACCCGTGCCACCAGGTGGTCCCAGTCTCGCAGCAGGTAAAAGGTCACCACCGGGATCAGCACCAGGTTGGCCAACAGGGCCATCAAGGCCATGCCCGAGGAGGACAGCCAGTGCACAATACCGCCCGCGGCACCGCCCACTTGCGACCAGTTCTTTTGCAGGGCGCTCTTCAGTGCCGACCAGTCCAGGGCCGCCGGATCGATGCCAAAGGTCTGATGTAACCAGGGTGCAAGGTTGGCCTGCATCCAGTCGAGGTAACGCGGCAAGGCCCTAACCAGGGAGACCAGTTGTTGTTGCAGGGCAGGTACCAGCAGGAGGATCAACCCCGCCAGCAACAGGAATAACAGCAGGAAGATCACCACCACCGCAAGGGTGCGCGGCAACCCCCGGTCTTCCATGCGATCCACTAGAGGATCGCCCAGGTAGGCCAGCAGAGCACCGGCTAGAAACGGCGTGAGCACCGGTGCCAGCAGGTACACCAGAACACCCGCCGTCAGCATAACGGCGAATAGCCACCATTTTTGTGAGTCGTTTATTGTTGTCTGATTCGGCATTTCAGTGGCTCAGTTTTTTCTCGCGCATAATCTTCATTGCCTTGCGCCCCCACACCCAGACATAATCGATACCGCTGACTACCGTGGTTGCCAGGGTGATATAGGCCAGCGCCTCCAGCACCCAGGGCACCAAAGCAAAATCGCCGTGAAAGAATACCACTGCCAGCACAAAGAGTATCTGTACCACGGTATTCAGCTTGCTGATCCGTGAGGGCTGCATATCAAAGCGCCCTAGGGTGATGTGAAAGACCACACCACCAATAACAATAAGTAGATCCCGCGCCAGCACGGCCACCAGCAACCACAGCGGCACCAACCCTAACCAGGTGAGGGTGATAAAGGTGGAGACCAGCAACAGCTTGTCCGCCAGCGGGTCGAGGATCGAACCCAGTCGGCTCTGCCAGCCGTAGTGCTTGGCGAGAAAACCGTCGATGCCGTCGGAGACTCCCGCCACGGCGATCCACACCAGGGCCGTGCCGAATTTCAGTTGCAGCAGGGACAACACCACCGGCACCACCAGAAACATGCGGGCGATGCTGATGGCATTGGGCAGTTGACGCAGATTCATTACGGCAACAATTGGTAGGTTTGCGTATTCCTTTGCGCCCAACTCAGCAAATGTCCATCAGAACCCGCCATCCCCTGATAGCGCCGCAGCACATTACCCAGGGCAATGGTCTGGGCGATGGCCTCGGGACCACCCTCCACATCCAGCTCGAAGGTCACCTGATCGGCATCCACCCGTGTCACCTGCACTGCTTCCACCGCCTGCAGGGATTGCAGGTAACGGCTGACCCGGGCGTAGTCGCGCAGGGTGCGCACATTGACGATGGTCACCGGCAGCAGTCCCACCTGCTCACCGGCCACCGGTGCATAACGCGAGGCCAACACCTCGATGGCGCCGCTCACCCCCTCGTCGATCACCTCCGCCGGCAGGGCGCCAGCCGCCGCCCAGGACTGGCTCTGCTCACCCTCCAGCAAGGTCCACTGGGCCTGCCATTCGCCGCCACTGGTGCGGTACATGCGCCCCACCAGGATGGATTCGGTGCGGTAGCGGGCCGAGGCGCGCAGGATGGGATCACGAAACCCGCCCCACACGTCGGCGAAGCGCAGGGCCTGCTGGTCCTGCAAATCCAGCAAGGGCAGCACCAGGGCCAGACCGCGGCGTTTGGCCTCGCGGCTCAACAGTTCACGCACCGGCTCCGGCGAATCCGCACCCAACAGGTAACGCCGTCCCTCGTCCTGCACCGCCAGCCAGGCCAGGGTGGCCGGGCGCGTCGCCCCCCACACCGGCAGGCCGTTGTCACGCAGCACCTTGTCCACCGCCGCCCGGTCGAAACGGAACACCACGATCTGTGGCTCGGGACGACTGATGCCACTCAGTGCCGCCTCCTGCACGGCCTGCTCTCGCCGCTCCTCCGCCAGAGGGCGGTAGCGGTATTGCTGGAGGAACCGGGCAGGGTGGCGGATTGCCTGGGCCACACCCTTGACTTGCGCCGCATCCGGCCGGCCGCTGACCTTCACCAACACCTCCGCCAGCGCCGCTGCCATGGCCGTGGCCCGTTCACTGCGTTTCTGGCTGAACACCTGAACCTCGGCCTCGTACAGACCCCGCACCTCGGCGGCCTGCACCTGCAACGGTAGCAACAGGGCAGCCAGCAGGAGGGGAAAAATACTCGTTCTCATCACCCAACACCTTGATTTACTCATAAAACGCACGCTATGCGAGCCACTGCGGCAAGTCAACTTGTTAGTTTCTAGTTTCTAGTTTCGAGTGGCGAGTTTCT
>DRKQ01000010.1 GCA_011051685.1 Gammaproteobacteria bacterium | reverse complement strand
GCCGACGTACTCGGCGTGGATAAACACGCGTGGAACCAGGCCTGTTTTAGTGATGATCATGAAATCTGTCGCCCCACCAGGCACTTCGAGGTGATTCGCGTACTCGCGCATAAGCTGGATCCCGATATCCCTCTGACGCGCATCCAATCCGCCACCCGCCAGCGCCAGGCGCGTTTTGATTACGCCCTGACAGACCATGTTTCGCCTGATGTGCTCAACGCCCTGCGCAAACTGCGCAATCAGGGATATCGGCTTGCGTTGATCTCTAATGCCTCCACCGCGGAGGTGCGAGCTTGGGCGGAATCCCCATTGCAAGCCCTGTTTGATGTTGCGGTGTTCAGCTGTGATGTGGGTATGAAAAAGCCGGACCCGGCCATTTATCATTACACCGCTGAGCGTTTAGGCGTCGACGTACAACAATGTGTGTTTGTGGGCGACGGCGGCAGTGACGAGCATCATGGCGCCCATGCCAGTGGTATGACACCACTATGGCTTACCTGCCACTTGAAGGCAGATACCATTGCGCGTCTGAGACCGACTTTGCAGGATAAAATAACTGAAACCTGCGCCTCGCTGGACGCACTCGTCAACTGGTTAACTCCTTCTTGCTAAACCGTCTGGTTATTAGACGTCTCAAAAATATTGCTATAGGGTTGATTCCCCGTGAGGGAGAGTCTTTCCAGGTGCGATCGCGCCTGGAAAGGCGCTCCCACAGTGTTTACCATTGCATGAATCGCTATGAGATAACTTGCGTCAATGGTGAGCTGTGCCAGCGGGCCCGCCTGGCGGAGATCTTCTTCGATATCCCCAACATCATTGCCACCGGCACCCCGGGCAGCGTGGGCATGCTCTTCAGCCCCCCACCCTACCTGCAGCCAGGCGATGAGGTGGTGGTGGATATCGGCGGTGTGGGTCGGCTGGTCAACCGTGTGGCCCAAGGCTAAGTTCCGACAATTTTCGCGTTTGGCCCGCATTTTGGGTAGAATACCCGGCCTCTGGCGCAAGTCGCCCTCCCGGCGGCACGTCAAAGCCTTTTATGGTGACCCGCATTGGTCCCCTCGCAACGATAAATTGTGAACCCCGTCAGGCCCGGAAGGGAGCAGCGGCAGCAATGGATTCGTGTGCCGGGGTGTGGCTGGTGCGGGTTGCCACCCTTCAATTTAGTGCTGAGTACTATTAAGCGTTTCAAAATTGGTTTAACAGGTATCCTGTGGGCATTCACCATCCTGGGAATGCTTGAAGGTGCAGTGACTTAACGCAAGCGAATCCCGGAGCGCACTTCTACAGAGCCAGATATGGTAGGAGCGTCTTTCCAGACGCGATCGCACCTGGAAAGACTCTCCCTCACGGGGAATCAACCCTGTAGCAATATTTTTGAGATGATTAATAAGTGCTGGGCGCTAAGTCTCGAAGAGCTCGTCCAGTTCGTTTTCGATCAGCGCATCTCCTCTCATCACGTACAGGTTCTTGTCGGTCCGGTAATCCAGATAGCCTTCCACCGCCCGGCCCCGGAACATGCCGGCAAAGATGGCCCGCAGTTCGGCGTTGACCTTCACCGTGTTGCCCTTGAAGTAAGTATGTTCTGTGTCCACACCCTTGGCACTGGTGACGTCGATGTAGTACGCACATTCCGAATTGAGCTTGCGGGTATAATGACCGAGCCTGGCCAGCTGTTCGTCACCGGGCTTGATACGAGAGGCGGAAAGTGCGCTGTCGTTTTCATTGATGACGATGTAGCAGCGATTACGCACGTCCAGCCTGTCCACCCATCGCTTGTGATCCTTGTTGTTGGTATCCGCCGCCACCAGACAGACATTATCGAATACCAGGTTCTTGGTGAGGCTGTCGCCGGTCATCAGCGTGTGCTTGAGGACGTAATTGCCCATACTGTGACACAACAAGCTGATCTTTATCTTGCAATCCCTGGCCTGCAGGCGGGTGAACAATTCCCGGGCCGCGGCGGGATTGTTGGGGTGTTTCTCGTAGGCAGTCATGCGTAGCTTGTCCACCCAGCCTTTGGTCAGCAGACGATGATAAAAAGCCAGCTTGCCCACCATGCGATTGAGGGCGCTGGTGGATTGCCGGGCATCGGCCTTGTCACTGAGGTAAGAGGCGGCGCCGGTGATGGGATTGCCACCATTGGCCGGCCAGGTAAAAGGCACCACGATCACGTCGTAGAGATTTTCTATAGCCTCTGCCGCCTTGATGACATCTCGTACATCGTTGTTGTAGCCGTGGACAAAAAACAGGATATTTTTCTGGCTCGCCACCGCCTCCTCGAACAACTCACAGGCCACCTTGAGACTGCCATGCCAGGGGCTCCGCACATCGATGTCCAGGCGGTATTTCTTTTTTATGTCCTTGACTACCGCGGGTGACAGCTTGTCGGTCACGGGACGGGCCACCCACGAGCCACCCTTTTTGTTCACCTTCACCATGGTGAGTTCCTGGGCGCCATTGGTGTTTGGCTTGTCGCTGAAGATGCGCAGGCCATTCTTGTGCTTGTCGATACGGCGATTCGTGATGATGTACATAATCCCTCCCAATCCGTTGAATGTTATGGTTTTGTATCCCAACTATCCCACTAAATACGTCGCAGGCAAAGCGGAAAAATACCCGAGCGCAATGACCCAGCAAGCCAGTATGAAAAACGGTGATACCCAGCATCCGCCACCACCTGCTTGCTGTAAAAATAACGCATCCTACCAGTCACCGGCGGCAGGAGACTCACTACCGACAATCCCATGGTTTTAAATGCCAAAAAGGATCGACAAACTTCGATGCGCCGGCAAATTGATATTCGCTATCGAAACATGGCTGCCCCACAAATCGAGCATTGCATTTTGACCAAGCAGCGAAAATAATTGGAGAATACCGGACTCCCCGTATTGGAAACATGAATATCGGAGGAAACACAGGGCCGTAATTGCACGAAATACCGGCACAAATCTCTCAAAACACCTCTGAGAAGAGTACGCATTTTCTCTTTAGCGCTTGTCAGACCCGCTGTCATATTTTCTTAACCAGGCTGTCATCGTACGTTTATTTTTCTCACATACATTACCTCTGCTTTCAAAACCATCGAGGATTGTAAAATAATGAACATCTCAAGACTGACAACAGCCGCTGTACTAATAACAGCAATGTTACCCGTGACAACACATGCTGACATACACCAGGGCCATAACAAAAAGTCCGCCAAATGGGACCGACAGGGGTCCCACGAAATACTCCACAAAGACAAGCATTCCCGCCTGCGCGTGGCTCTATGGGGCGATGAGTTCTACAGCGATGATCCCGCTGAAAAAGCAGAGGCCATTGAGCAAACCATAAGCTCCATGAATAAACACCACCTGGACTTCACTCTTTTTGCTGGTGACACCAAGAACGGCCATAGCCTGTGCACGGATAAGGCCATTGGCCAGGATGTTATCGATATCTTTAATCAACTTGATGCACCCACTCTGTACAGCTTGGGTGACAACGAATGGACTGACTGTCACCGCACCAGTAATGGTGGCTATGACCCGCTTGAACGTCTGAGTTTTTTACGCACCACATTCTTCAACAAGAACACCACCCAGGGACAGGACCCCATTGAAGTCGAACGTCAAGGTGAACCGGGACAGGCATATAGCGAAAACAGCCGTTTTGTGATGAACAATGTTGAATTTATCGCCCTGCACATTCCCGGCAGCAACAATAACCTGGTGGCAACCGACAAGCAGTGTTACAAGAAATCCGACCGCACCCTGCAGGATTGCGACGCCGCCACAGCGGAATACCGGGCGCGCAATGCCATGAATATTGCCTGGCTGAAAGAGTCCTTCACCAAAGCGCGAGAAAACAACCATGCCGGCGTGCTAATCGTGATCCAGGCAGACATCTACTTCCCGTTTGAACTCAGCGATGGCGGTTACCAGAAAAAATTCCTGCCGCGGCTAAATGCAGATAACGGTTATTCAGATTTCTTTCACACCCTGGTAGAAGAGACCCATAACTTTACGGGGCAGGTTGTTCTGGTACACGGCGATTCCCACTTCTTCAAGGTCGACGAGGCCATGTATAACGACGATGGCACGCTTACCGATAACTTTACGCGTGTGGAAGTCTTTGGCGGCGATAACAACAGCTGGGTTGAGATGACCGTCGACACCACCAGTGAAAATGTTTTCAGATTTTCTCCGGTCGCACTCGACTAGACAGTGAATACTCCACCGGCTAAAGCCGGTGGCTTCGTGTTACGGCTAAAAGCCGGATTGATCGGCCGTACGGCCGATTGTCCCCTCTCCCAAGACGGGGAGAGGGAGTAAAAGCAATAATGCCGCGTAAAGGCGTGGGATTTACAGACCCCCTATCAAGGACATTAAAACCAACGTTGAGACTCTCAATATAGGGGAACAGGAGTACAGGGATGTACATTTCCCCTGCTGTTTGTTGAATGAGCAGTTTTCAACGATGAGCAAGCGACCACCAATAATTTTTCAAGCAGCAAGGTTAAACAAGGTGATATCCAGATACAATTGGTCTGGCACAGCATCCATCCTCGGCATCCGGTTTCCTGTTCAGGATATACCCCGCACAACCACTGACGATTCGCCGTAGCGCAATGAACCCCTCACGTATTTCCCCGATCCTCGCCCTCAACCACTAGCCACTCGCGCCAAGTCGACGCTACAATGGCCGGTCAGTCACTCAGAAACATCGGCACCGCAAAACCATGAGCTACCAAGTCCTCGCGCGCAAATGGCGCCCCCGCACCTTCAACGAACTGGTGGGCCAGGAGCACGTGCTCAAGGCGCTGGTCAACGCGCTGGACAACGACCGCCTGCACCACGCCTTTCTGTTCACCGGCACCCGTGGGGTTGGCAAGACCACCATCGCACGCATCCTGGCCAAGTCGCTGAATTGCGAACAAGGCGTCAGCTCTACTCCCTGTGGCGAGTGCTCGGCCTGCACCGAGATCAACGAGGGCCGCTTCGTGGATCTGATCGAGGTGGACGCCGCCTCGCGCACCAAGGTGGACGAGACCCGTGAATTGCTGGACAACGTGCAATACGCCCCCACCCGCGGCCGCTATAAGGTCTACCTCATCGACGAGGTGCACATGTTCTCCAACCACAGCTTCAACGCCCTGTTGAAGACCCTGGAAGAGCCGCCGCCCCACGTGAAATTCCTGCTGGCCACCACGGACCCGCAAAAGCTGCCGGTGACCATTCTCTCCCGCTGCCTGCAGTTCAATCTCAAGCGCCTGCCCCTGGAGCAGATCCGCGGCCACCTCGAACAGGTGCTGAGCGAGGAAGGTATCTCCAGCGAAGACGCCGCGCTGACCATGATCGCCCGCGCCGCCGACGGCTCCATGCGCGACGCGCTGAGCCTGCTGGACCAGGCCATCGCCTACGGCAGCGGTGCGGTCAAGGAGACGGACGTGCGCGCCATGTTGGGTTCCATCGAGCAGGATCACGTCATCGACCTGCTGAACCTGCTGGCCGCCAACGACGCCCCCGGCCTGCTGGCGCGCATCAACGAACTGGCCCAGCACAGTCCGGACTTTGCCGGGGTGCTGGCAGAGCTGATCTCCACCCTGCACCGCATCGCCCTGGCGCAGTCCGCACCGGCGGCCATAGACGACGGGCTTGGCGACCGCGAGGCCATCATGAATCTGGCTCAGCAGTTAAGCCCGGAAGACGTGCAGCTCTACTACCAAGTCGGCCTCATCGGCCGCCGTGACCTGCCCCTGGCGCCGGACGCCCGCGGCGGTTTCGAGATGGTACTGCTGCGCATGCTGGCCTTCCGCCCGGACAATGGCGGGGCGCAGCCTGTGGCCCCCGCCAGCCAGGCCCCTGCCCGTCCGGCGGCCAGCGCTACGACGCCCACCCCCACGGCCAGCCCCGACACGGCGCCCGCCGCATCGACGGCCCCCGTCCCGGCCGACCCCGACGACTGGGAAAACCTGGTCAACGCCATGAACCTCAGCGGCATGCTGCAGCAACTGGCCGCCAACTGCG
>DRKQ01000009.1 GCA_011051685.1 Gammaproteobacteria bacterium | reverse complement strand
TATTTCGCCAGCTTCAAAAACCTGTGCGATCGCCGCGACGATCTGGACTTCGACGAATACCTGAAACCCGACACGGACACCGAGCTGTACCATTTCATCGGCAAGGACATTATCAGCTTCCACGCCCTGTTCTGGCCGGCGGTGTTATCGGGCGCCAACCTGCGCACCCCCACCGCGGTGTGGGCCCATGGCTTCTTGACCGTCAACGGGCAGAAGATGTCCAAGTCCCGCGGCACCTTCATCAATGCGCGCAACTATCTGGATCACCTGGACCCGGAATACCTGCGCTATTACTTCGCCGCCAAGCTCACCAGCCGCATCGATGACCTCGACCTCAGCTTCGACGACTTCATCGCGCGGGTGAACTCGGATCTCGTCGGCAAAATGGTCAACATCGCCAGCCGCTGCGCCGGTTTCATCAGCAAGAAATGCGACGGTCAGTTGTCGGCCCAATGCAGCGAGCTGGCACTCTACCAGCGCTTCGTGGACGCCGGTGAACAGATCGCCGAACTCTATGAAAAACGCGAATTCAGCCACGCCATGCGCGAGATCATGGCGTTAGCGGATCTCGCCAACCAGTACATCGACGAACAAAAGCCCTGGGTGCTGGCCAAGGACGCGGCCACCGCCAACCAGGCCCAGGCCGTGTATTCCGTAGGCGTCAACCTGTTCCGCGTGCTCATGACCTATCTCAAACCCGTACTGCCGGTGATGGCGGAAAAGGCCGAAGCCTTTTTGAACATCGACGCGCTGGAATGGAACAGCTGCGCCGAGCCCCTGCTTGGGCATCGCATCGAAAAATTCAAACCCCTGATGACCCGCGTCGAACAGGATAAGATCGACGCCGTGCTGGCCGACGCGAAAAAGGCGCTGGCCGCAGAGCCGGGCCAAGCCAGTACTATGGCCAGTACTACGGCCAGCACCACCACCAGCAAACAGACCCGCAAGGCCACGACCACGATAAAAGAAGGCTCAACCATGGACCCCATCGCCGAGACGATTGAATACGATGACTTCGCCAAGATCGACCTGCGCATTGCACGCATCACCAAGGCCGAACACGTGGAAGGCGCGGACAAACTGCTGCAATTGACCCTGGACCTCGGCGGCGAGACCCGCAACGTCTTCGCCGGCATCAAAAGCGCCTACGCCCCGCAAGACCTGGAAGGAAAACTCACCGTAATGGTGGCCAACCTCGCGCCGCGCAAGATGCGCTTCGGTGTTTCGGAGGGCATGGTGCTGGCTGCTGGGCCGGGGGGCAAGGATTTGTGGATCCTCGAGCCGCATGAAGGGGCGCAGCCGGGAATGAAAGTTAAGTAACGAGTTTCTAGGGGCGAGGAGCTAGGAAAGGCAGACGGCCTATCTTTGTATCCGTCATTCCGGCGAATGCCGGAATCCAGAGAAGTTAGTTGGCTCCTAGATTCCGGCCTCGGCTTTGGCATCCTGCTTCGCTCTACCTCCTCCATCCATGGAGTCGTGCGCCGGAATGACGGAAATAATACACATCTTGTTTTCCTAGCCCCTCGCCCTAGAAACCCGAAACTTCATGAGCGATATACTCCACCTGTCTATCATTATTACCTAACAATCTTTTTATCCGCGCGAAGGCTAGTGTAAATTTGCTCACCCCCCGAAAACTCGAAAGCCCCCAAAACCTAGACACTCGCCCCTCGCCCCTAGATACTTGACCCCATGACCGACTACGCCCTCATCCTCGTCAGCACCGTGCTGGTCAACAACTTCGTGTTGGTGAAGTTCCTTGGCCTGTGCCCGTTCATGGGCGTATCGCGCAAGCTGGAGACAGCCACGGGCATGGCCCTGGCCACCACCTTCGTGCTGACCCTGTCGTCGGTGGCCAGTTATCTGGTGAACGAATACCTGCTGGCGCCGCTAGGCCTGGAATACCTGCGCACCATTACATTTATTCTGGTGATCGCTGTGGTGGTGCAGTTCACCGAGATGGTGGTGCACAAGACCAGCCCGTTGCTCTACCAGGTGTTAGGCATCTTCCTGCCGCTGATCACCACCAACTGCGCGGTACTGGGTGTGGCCCTGCTCAACGTGCAGCAACAACACAATTTCCTGCAGTCCTTCGTCTATGGCTTCGGCGCCTCGGTAGGCTTTTCCCTGGTGCTGATCCTGTTTGCCGCAATGCGCGAACGCATCAACGCCGCGGACGTACCCGACGCCTTCCGTGGTGCGGCCATTGCGCTGATTACCGCCGGACTCATGTCCATGGCCTTCATGGGCTTTTCCGGCCTGGTCAAGGGCTGATGCTGATCAAGAGTCCTACTTCATGTTAGCCGCCATCATTGCCTTGAGTATCATGGCCGCCGTGTTCGGACTGCTGCTGGGCTATGCAGCGGTGCGCTTCAAAGTGGATAGTGATCCCCTGGTGGACAAGATCGACGCCCTGCTGCCACAGACCCAGTGCGGCCAATGCACCTATCCCGGCTGCCGGCCCTATGCCGAGGCTATTGCCCGAGGCGAGGCCGACATCAACCAGTGCCCGCCTGGCGGCGAGGCCACCATTATCGCCCTGGCCGATTTGCTGGGCCGCGATCCCAAGCCACTGAACCCGGAAAACGGTGTGGAAGAGGACGTAAAAACCGTGGTGGAAATCGATGAACAACTGTGCATCGGTTGTACCCTGTGTATTCAGGCCTGCCCGGTGGACGCCATCCTAGGCGCACCCAAACAAATGCACACGGTGATCCGTGACGAATGCACCGGCTGCGACCTGTGCATCCCGCCTTGTCCCGTGGACTGCATCAACATCGTGCCGCTGGAGCCCGACCTCAAGCACTGGAAATGGCCGCCACCACCCGATCCCCTGGAAACCCTGGAAGAGGAGGCCAGCTGATGCGCCGGCTGTTTCAATTCCATGGTGGCGTGCACCTCAAGGAGCACAAGAAGGATGCCACTGTCCAGCCGGTGCAGCCCGCGCGTCTGCCCAAACAACTGGTGCTGCCTCTACAACAGCACATCGGCGAGCCGGCCGAGCCCATCGTCAAGCCCGGCGACAAGGTACTCAAGGGCCAGCTCATTGCCCGCCCCGGCAATACGGTTAGCGCGCCGGTGCATGCCTCCAGCTCCGGCACGGTGACGGCCATCACCGACCATCCCGTGTCCCACCCCTCGCATCTCAATGCACCCTGCATCATCATTGATACCGATGGTGAGGAACGCTGGATCACGAACAAACCGGCGGTGGCCAATTATCACCAGCTGACCCCGGAAGAAATCCGCCAGCACGTGCGCGATGCCGGCATCGTGGGCATGGGCGGCGCCGGCTTTCCCTCACACATCAAACTCAACCCCGATGACCACGTGGTGGATACCCTGATCCTCAACGGCGCCGAGTGCGAACCCTACATCACCTGCGACGAGATGCTGCTGCGCGAGCGTGCCCTGGAGGTGATCGTCGGTCTGCGCATCATGCGCTATGCCCTGCAGGCCAAACGTTGCATCATCGGCGTGGAAAACAACAAGCCCAAGGCAATCCGCGCCCTGGACGAACAGGTACGCAACACCGGCGCGGATTTCATCGAGGTGGTGCCGGTACCCACGGTATACCCCACCGGTGGCGAGAAACAACTCATCCAAGTGCTCACCGGCAAAGAAGTGCCCGCCGGCGGCCTGCCCATGGACATCGGCGTAGTCTGTCACAATGTGGGCACCGCCTACGCGGTATACCGGGCCATCGAGTTTGGCGAGCCACTCATTTCCCGTTATGTCACCATCGCCGGCAGCGTGGCCCACGCGCGCAACCTGGAGGTGCTCATCGGCACGCCGGTAATCGATCTCATCGAGGAGTGCGGTGGCAACCCCAACACCCTCAGCCGGGTGATCCTCGGCGGACCCATGATGGGTATCGCCCTGCACGATGTGCGCATCCCGGCGACCAAGACCACCAACTGCGTACTGGTCAATTCCACCATTGGCGACGTTCCCCTGGCCTCGCGGGGCAAGGCCGCCATGCCCTGTATCCGCTGCGGCCTGTGTGCCGCAGCCTGCCCTGTGGATCTGTTGCCACAGCAGCTTTATTGGTATGCGCACGCCAAGGACTTCGACCGTATCCAGGACTTTCATTTGTTCGACTGCATTGAATGCGGTTGCTGTGATTATGTCTGTCCCAGCCACCTGCCACTGGTGCATTATTATCGCTATGCCAAGACGGAAATCTGGGCCCTGCAGGAAGAACGCCGCCACGCCGACATCGCCCGTCAGCGCCACCAGTTCCGCGAGCAACGCCTGGAACGGGAAAAACGCGAAAAACAGGAACGCCATAAAAAGAAACGCGCTGCCCTGAAGCCCGCCGGAGACAAGGCAGACGAGGCCAAAAAGGCTGCCATCCAGGCCGCCATGGAGCGGGCCAAGGCCAAGCGTGAGGCCGCCCAGCCCAAAAACGTCGACAACCTGACACCGGAACAACAGGCCAAGATTCGTGAGGCCGAGGCACGCCGCGCCCAGGGCAAGACTGAGCAACAGGACAACACCCCATGAAGCTGGACACCTCCTCATCCCCCTTCATCCATTCCGGTGCCAACATCACCGGCATGATGCTGCGCGTATGCCTGGCCCTGGTGCCTGCCATCATTGCCTACACCTGGTTCTTCGGCTGGGGGCTATGCATCAACATTTTCATTGCAGTAAGCACGGCTGTGGCCGCCGAAGCACTAATGCTGCGTATCCGCCAGCGCCCGCTTAAGCCCTTTCTCTCCGATGGCAGCGCGGTGGTCACCGGCCTGCTGCTGGCCTTTTGCCTGCCACCCTTCTCCCCCTGGTGGATCACCGTGATGGGGGCGGCCTTCGCCATTGTCGTCGCCAAGCAACTCTACGGCGGCCTGGGCTACAACCCCTTCAATCCCGCCATGGTGGGCTACGTGATGCTGCTCATCTCCTTCCCCCTGGAGATGACCCAATGGGTGCCTCCCAACATCGTCAACCAGTTGCAGATCGGTTTCATTGACACCCTGAAGATCATCTTCTTTGGTGAGTACCCCTACACCCTGAGCATCGACGCCCTGAGCATGGCTACCCCCCTGGACACGGTGAAGACCGAGCTGGGTCTCAATGTCACAGTCAGCGAGATCGTCCAGGGCAACGCCATCTTCGGCGACTTCGCCGGCGTGGGATGGGAATGGGTGGGCAACTGGATCCTGCTGGGCGGCGTGTGGCTGATCTACAAGCGCATCATCGGCTGGCAGATTCCGCTGGCGCTCATGGGCAGCCTGTTCACCATCGCCTTCTTCTTTTTCATGCTTGACCCGGACACCTATCCCTCGCCCATGTTCCACCTGTTCGGCGGAGCGACGCTGCTGGCGGCTTTCTTCATCGCCACCGACCCGGTGAGCGCCAGCACCACCCCCTTCGGACGCATTTTGTATGGCGCCGGCATCGGTATATTGATCTACGTGATCCGCACCTGGGGCAGCTACCCGGACGGCGTGGCCTTCGCCGTGCTGTTGATGAACATGGCCGCGCCCACCATCGACTACTACACCCAGCCGCGGGTCTACGGCCACAGCAAGGACGAACCGCATGGAGGCGAGCACTGATGCTGAGCCGTTACATGACCCGCAGCGCCATACTCCTCGGCCTGTTCGCCCTGGTGGGTACCGGCATCGTGGCCCTGGTGTACCTCGAAACCAAGCAACCCATTGCCGAGGCGGAACGCGCCTTCATGCTGCGCAGCCTGCACGAGGTGATCAAACCGGCGCTGCACGACAACGACATCTTCAGCGATGTGATCACCGTCACCGACCCGGAACTGCTGGGCACACCCGACCCCGTACCGGTGTTCCGCGCGCGCAGGAACGGCCGGCCGGTGGCCCTGGCCATCACCCCCATTGCCCCGGAGGGTTATGTCGGGCCGATAAAATTACTAGTGGGCATCAATGTGGACGGCAGCATTCTCGGTGTGCGGGTGCTCAGCCACCGGGAAACCCCGGGGCTGGGTGACAGCATCGAGGTCAAGCGCAGCCCGTGGATCCTCAGCTTCAACGGACGCTCGCTGAACAACCCCAAGGCCGAGGCCTGGTCGGTACGCCGCGACGGCGGCGAGTTCGACCAGTTCACCGGCGCCACCATCACCCCGCGGGCGGTGGTCAAGGCCGTGCACAACGCGCTAGTATTCTACGAGAAAAACAAGGATTGGCTGTTCAAACGGCCCACCTTGAAAGCAGAGAAACCCCTGATGAGCCACGAGACGCCATGAATCCGGAAAACGCCGACATCCTCAAGGAAGGCCTGTGGCGCAACAACACCGCTCTGGTGCAGTTGCTGGGCCTGTGCCCGCTGCTGGCGGTATCCGGCACCGTGGTCAATGCCCTGGGCCTGGGTATCGCCACCACCCTGGTGATGGCCGGCTCCAATGTCACCGTGTCGCTAATCCGCAACCTGGTGCGCCCGGAACTGCGCATCCCCAGCTTCGTACTGGTGATCGCCTCCTTCGTCACCGCCGTGGAACTGCTCATGCAGGCCTTTCTCTATGATCTGTACCTGGTGCTGGGTATCTTTATCCCGCTCATTGTCACCAATTGCGTGATCATCGCCCGCGCCGAGTCCTTCGCCTCCAAGAACAACGTGGGCCGTTCCCTGCTGGACGGCCTGGCCATGGGACTGGGCTTCACCGCCGTGTTGCTGCTGCTGGGGGCGATCCGTGAAATCCTCGGCCACGGCACACTGTTCTCCCAGGCCGAGCTGATGTTCGGCGACGGCGCCCAGTGGCTCACCATCACCCTGCTGGACGACTACCGCGGCTTCCTGCTGGCCATCCTGCCCCCAGGCGCCTTTTTGGGGCTGGGGCTGCTGATCGCCTTGAAAAACGTCATCGACAGACGGCAGGCCCAGCGGGCGACCCAGGCCGTGGCCATTCCCGCCCAGCCCGACGCCGCAGGCTGAATACCCCGACACTCGCCCGTCACCAAACAAAAAATCCGCAAAATCCACCGCTCGTCAGGCCGCTGAAACCGTCCATCCCCCCGGGGCCGGTTTTTGCCCAAACCTGCTCCTCTTTCCCCTTCCCCCAAACTCGAACACTACAAATTTAAATCATTATTATCAATTAGTTAGAAATACCCCCACCTCATCCTCCCGCCCCAGGGCCCCACTTCGTCAAAATTTTGACCGATGGCTACATATTCCCGATCAGCGGTCGATAGAACGGGTACCACCGGGCCTTAGCGGGCCTAGACTTTAGGCAAGATTTTTTGGAAGCAGTCCTATGCACAGACAAAGACAAACCGGCTTCACCCTCATTGAATTGATGATCACCCTGGTAATTGGGGCAATTCTGCTCACCCAGGGAGTGCCCAGTTTCGTGGCCACCATCAAAAACAACCGACTGATCGGCTACACCAATGACCTGGTGACGGACATCAACCTGGCGCGCAGCGAGGCGGTGAAACGCGGTGTCCGCGTGGTGCTGTGTCGCAGCGCCAATCCCAGCGCCGCCGCCCCCACCTGCGGTGGCACCGCCAACACCTGGACCACCGGCTGGCTGATTTTTGCCGACGCCGACGCCGATGGCACTTTCAGTGCCGGCGACACCCTGGTGCGCGTGGGCCTGCCGGTGAGTGGCACCACCACGATCATTAGCAATGCGGTCTCCAACAACAACCTGGAATACAACCCGGACGGCACCACCAACGAGGGAGGAAACACCGCCGTATTTGCCGTGTGTGATGACCGTGGCGCCGGCACAGGTCGACTGGTACAGATCAACGCCATGGGTCGCCCACAACTGGTCAAGGGCAGCGACACCGCCATCAGCTGCACAGCACCGGCCGCCGTGTAAATCAGAAAATTAAGGATTGGCAAACACGATGAACAAGACAGCCCTTCAATTCACCCGCACACCACCCCGCCGGCAAAGACGCCAGCGCGGCTTCACCCTGATGGAAGTCCTCATCTCCATGGTGGTGTTGTCCATTGGCCTACTGGGCCTGGCCGGTCTGCAAGTGAACAGTCTGAAAAACAACAACAGCTCTTACCAGCGCTCGCAGGCCAACCTGCTGGCCAACGAAATCATTGACCGCATCCGCGCCAACCGCGCCGGTCTGGAAGCGGGTTACTACGATGACCTGCTGGGCACCACCCCCACCGACCCGGGCTGTATCAGCACTGGATGCACGGTACAGCAGATTGCCCAGTACGACGCCTTTCTCTGGTCCGGCGAATTGGCCAACCGCCTGCCTTCCGGTACCGGCACAGTCACAGGCAATGGCGCGGATTCCGTATTCACCATCACCGTAATGTGGGACGACGAGCGTACCGGCGCCACCGGCACCGCTTGCAGCGGAGACAGCTCCGTGGATCTCACCTGCTTTGTCATGAGTACAAGACTATGAGCCAAAACACCTTCTTTCAGACTCGCGGGGCTGCCAGCCATCCTTCCCGGCAACGGGGCATGACCCTTGTCGAGACCATGATCGCCATCACCATCAGCCTCATCCTGCTGGCCGGCGTGCTGCAAATATTTATCGGCAATAAGCAGACCTATCGTGTGCAGGATGCCGTGGCCCGCCTGCAGGAAAGTGGACGTTTTGCGGTGCGATTCCTCACCAAAGACCTGCGTATGGCGGGCTTCATGGGTTGCGCCAGCATCAATAGCATGAGCAACCCACCCACCAACATGGCCGACCTGGATGGCGACGGTGTGGCAGATACCGTGGCCGCCTTTGATGGTGATGGCCTGCAAGGCTGGGAATCCTCGCAGTTACCAGTGGCCCTGAGTGACACCCAAAACCTCAATGAAGGTACCGCCGTGGGCCAGGCACTACCCGGCACCGACATCATCAGCATCAAGCGCGCCTCGGATACCGGCGTGCGCCTCACCGGCAACATGGCCACGGTGAACGCCAACATCCAGTTACTCACCGCCACAGTCAACGGCATGTTTGCCACCGACGATATCCTGATGGTGACCAATTGCGAAAATTCCGACATCTTCGCCGCCAACAATGTCTCCAACGGCGCAGGCACCACCACCATCGCCCACTCCAACGCCGTCAACATCGGTAATTTTCTGTCCACCTCTTATGGCACCGACGCGGAGGTGATGCAGCTGGAGAACACCGCCTACTTTGTGGGCAACAACGACAAGGGCATACCCTCGCTTTTCCGCATGGAAATGGGCAATGCCGGTGTACTCACCACCCAGGAACTCATCGAAGGTGTGGATGACATGCAGATTCTCTACGGCGAAGACACCGATGGCGACCGCACCGCCGACGTGTACCGTGATGCCACGGCGGTGGCCGACATGCGACAGGTGGTCAGCGTACGCATCGCCCTGACCATTCGCACCATCGAAGACAATATCGCCACCGTCACCGACGCCACCTACAACGACAAGCGCCTGCGCCGCACTTTCACCACCACCGTGACGCTGCGTAACCGGGTCATCTGATGGAATCCGTCAACACTCATGAGAATGTAAGTAAAAACGTAAGAGCGAGAACAACCGGCATGACTATGAAGAACACACGCACCTACAAACATCAACACGGCGCCGCACTGCTGGTGAGCCTCATCATCCTCGTGGTGATGACCCTGCTGGGCGTCAGCAGCATGCGCACCTCGGTCATGGAAGAAAAGATGGCCGGCAACATGCGCGACAACGAGCTGGCCTTTCAGGCTGCCGAGGCCGCGCTGCGTGCTGCAGAAAAACACATCAAGGACAACATTATTTCCACCACGGCCTTCGATAACGACGGCAGTGACGGCCTGTACGACAACAGCGACGAACGCATTTGGGAAAACATCAACTGGACCAACGCCGACAGCCTGGAATACACCGGCTTCGACAGCACCACGACGACAGGGGTGAATGTCTCCAGCGCACCGCGATACGTAATCCAGCACCTCACGTCCGTGGGCAGCGCATCCGCCAAGCTCAATCAGAGCAACTATGGACAGGGTACGGGAGCAGGTGAAGTGCAAGCATTCACTATCACTGCGCGAGGCACCGGAGGTTCCGACAATGCCGTTGTCTACCTGCAAAGCACCTATGGCAAACGCCTGTAAGCAAGACCGTAACGAGAAACTTATTTAGTGAAAAACAATGCTGTAACCGGAGATGGATCATGAGTAAACATAACATCCAGCAACACAACGCATACACACGAGCCGTAACGGGACTTACTGCCGCACTGGGACTATGCAGCGCAACCGTTCTCGCCGGCAGCCTGAACCTCTCCAACAACGCCCTGGAAGTGGTGGTTCCCGTTGAACCCAACGTTATGATTGTCACCGACGACTCCGGCAGCATGGACTGGGATGTAATGACCACCGACTACAGCAACGGCCTGCGTTTCACCGGCAGCCAACCCGATGGATCCAACCCCGCCAGCGCAGGCAGCGTCAAACACCGAGACAGTAATGACGATGGTGTCGCCGACTGTGGATTCGGCAGCGGTACATTTACCGGCTACATTTACATTGTTGAGTTTGGCAGTAATAACTATGGTGACAATGGAAACGACTGCAATACCGCCGATGATGAAGCCTGGCGTATCCGCAACAGCGACTTCAATCCCATGTACTTTGATCCAAACAAAACCTACGTTCCCTGGGAAGGCGTGGACATCAATGGCAACAGCTACACCAATGCCGATATCACCAATGCGCCTGACAATCCTTACAACCCCACGGAATTCATTGACCTGACCCGTCACAATTCCAACTGGGGTGGCGGCACCACACGTTTTGAAAGTGACCGTGATGGTGACGGCCAGCCTGATGGCTTCCGTTATTACACCTGGCAGGATCTTGATGGTGATGGCCTTTTCGATAATGGTGAAGAAACCGAGCACAAGATTCGTGACGAAGATGCGGCCACCCAACAAAATTTTGCCAACTGGTTCACCTATTATCGCCGACGTGATTTCGCTGCCAAGGCTGCTTTCAGCCTGGCCATCAAACCGGCAGATAATGTACGCATCGGTTTTGCCACCATCCGCAACAACGCAGGCAATCGTATCCGCGTGGCATCCATGAACGTCTCCCCCGCCAGTGGCAATAAAAAGGCCCTGCTTGACAACCTGTTCCAGACCCAGCCCTCTGGTGGCACACCACTGCGTGAAGCACTGCGCAATACCGGGCGCTATTATGAATGCCGCAGCGCTGACATCTTTGGTTCGACAGCGAACACTTCACCTGGCAACAGCAACTGTCCGGTAGAAGCGGCTCCCGTAGGCCAATGCCAACAGAACTACACCATCCTCATGACCGACGGTTTCTGGAATGGCAACTCTCCCGGTGTAGGCAATACCGATGATGATGGCGGCGACTTCGCAGGAGGTGCCTACGGTGATACCTATAGCAACACCCTTGCAGATGTTGCCATGCACTATTATCAAACCGATTTACATAGCGAGGCCGATAACGTTCCCACCACCGCCCGTGATATCAGCGGCTACCTGGGTACCACAGACCCCTTTGAGACCATGCATCAGCACATGGCCACCTACACCGTTGGCTTCGGTGTTGTGGGCACACTTACCTCCGGCCCTGCTGACCCTGCAGTACCCTTTGCCTGGGAAGATCCGTTCAATGACAACACCACTACCGGTACCAACATCAACGCGCACCGGGTCGATGACCTCCAGCATGCTGCTTATAATGGACGCGGCCAATACCTAAGCGCCAACGATCCACTCAGTCTTGCCAATGCAATGGCTGATATTTTTACCGATATCGCCTCCTCCGCCGGCACCGCCACTGCCGTGGCCTTCAATACTCAGGAGGTGGAATCCGGCACCCTGGTGTTCCGCGCCTCCTTCAACACCAAGACCAACGTAGGCGACCTGGTGGCGCAGAACGTCAATTCCGATGGCAGCATCGACCCCACCGTCGTCTGGAGTGCGGCTGAAGAACTGGACAACAAGATATCAAACGCCTCCGATAGCCGTGTGATCATCACCTATCAGGACAACGGCGACAGCACCAGCACCGGCGTACCCTTCAAGTGGACCAGCCTGAATGCGGCGCAACAGGCCCTGCTGGATACTCCGCAACCCGCCAATATTCCTGCGGCGACCAACACCTTTGGTGACGAACGCCTGGAACACCTGCGTGGCCAGAGCCAATACGAAGGCACTAATTACGATAACGGTGAGTTCCGTGAACGTGCCGAAACGAACGGCCGCCTGGGAGATATCGTACACTCCACCCCGGTGTTCGTGGGCAAACCACAATTCATTGGTCGCAGTGGTGGCGCCTGGCCCAACTCAACCGCAGGGGCGACGCCCTATTCAGATTTTGTCACCGCCAAGGCCAATCGCAACGAAGTGACCTATGTGGGCGCCAACGACGGCATGTTGCACGCCATCGACACCAGCGATGGCTCGGAACTGTTTGCCTATGTGCCCAATGTGCTGGTCAAGGACCTGCCGGATCTTACCGACCCGGATTACTCCCACCGGTACTATGTGGATCTCTCCCCCGCCATCAATGATGCCTACATCACTCCGGCCCGCGGCACCAACAGCGGCAGCCTGAGCTGGAACACGGTGTTGATCGGCGGCCTGGCCGCAGGCGGTAAAGGCTATTACGCCCTCAACGTCACCGATCCCACCGACCTCGATACGGAAACCGAGGCCAAAAACAATGTGATGTGGGAATTCACCGAGGCCGATGACGGTGGCGTGGGTAACAGTGATCTTGGCTATACCTTCAGCCAGCCGGTGATCACCATGAGCAACGCCGACGATGGCAGTGGTAACAAAAAGTGGGTGGCCATCTTTGGTAATGGTTACAATAGCACCAGCACCAATGGTGACTCCGCCCTGTACGTGCTATTCCTCGAAGGCGGCCAGGACGGCGTGTGGACCTCGGGTTCCGACTTTTTCAAGATCAGCACCGGGTTCGGCAAGGCAGAGAGCGCCGACGGCACCACCCCCAACGGTATCGGCGGAGTACGCGCCATCGACGCCAATGGCGATGGCACCACGGATTATGTCTACGCCGGCGACCTGCAAGGCAACATGTATCGCTTTGACCTCACCAGCACCACCCCGAGCAGCTGGGTAAGCACACCGGAGATTATATTTAAAGCTCGCTACAAGGCAGGCGATAATTTCGCGCGCGATATCGTGCAACCCATCACCACCAGCCCCATCGTGGTGGCCCACCCCGATGCCGCCGGCGAATTCATTGTGATCTTTACTACCGGCAGCTGGATGACCACGGACGATGCCACCAGCACGGACATCCAGTCCATCTACGGTGTGTGGGATGACATGTCCAACAACCCGGAAGTCACCATGAGCTCCACCACCAACCAACTGGTGGAACAGGTCTTCACCAACCACGTGAATGCGGAACACGGATTCACGGTGCGCACCCTCACCAACAACGATGTTGTGTGGAAAAACACCGGCTCGGCCAGTAGCAAGGTGAAGGGCTGGTACATCGACCTCGACGTACTGGATGCCGCCACCGGTACCACCGTGGAATTTCCAGGCGAGCGCGCCGTGCGCAACCTGCAACTGCGCGGCGGCATTCTGTTTGTCAACACGGTGATCCCCAAAGACACCTCCGCCTGCAGCGTAGGTGTGGGTGGTTACGAGCTGGCCTTCAATCCCGTCACCGGCGGCTCCGGCATAGAGGTGATCTTTGACCTCAACAATGACGGTAGCTTCGGCGATGAAGACAACGTGGGCGACAATGCCGGCGCCGCCAATATCGTCACCGGCATCCAGTTCGATGGCGGCACACCGTCAGACGCCGCCTTCATCGGCAGCCGCCGCATGACCCAGGTGGGTGACGAGGTACGCAGCTTCGACACCAACACCGGAGGTTCGCCCCTCACCGGCCGCACTTCATGGCGCGAGATTACCCAATAGGTTAACTGAAAAAAGGATACAACCATGAACATGCAGACAGCTATTCGACCTCTTTTCGCTTTTTTGATGCTTGCCCTGTTTTCACTGTCGCCGACATACGCAGAGGAACCGCCCGTTGAGCGCAATCTGCCGGCAGGATATCCCAGTGCTTTTCAGGCAAGAGGAATTGTGGGAGGCATTCGCTCTTCTCATGAGATCATCGTCGAAGGTTCACGTTATGCCTTGTCTATCAAGGTACAGGTGCATTCACCCTCATCCCGCCACGCATCCATAATGGACCTGCGGCCCGGCACGGAAATTGGCTTTTCTTATGACCGGGGGGGAAACAACACCCGCACCATTACCGAGATTTGGGTATTGCCCCCCGGTAGCATTGAGCCGAGTTGAACACCTACGCCACAGAACATGATATAACCCCTCAGACAACGTTGAGTACAGGAGAACCGTCGCATGACAATCACCACCCACAGGCCATTGCTCGAGCCACATCCCCGGTGTATCAGGCAAGGGGAATCCGCAGGCTTTACGCTCATCGAGATACTCATCGTCGTCGCCATCCTTAGCATTCTCGCCGCCATTGCCGTTCCGGCCTATCAGGACTCGGTGAGAAAATCCCGGCGTTCCGACGCCCAGGGAGCGCTCACCAGTTTTGCCAATGCCATGGAGCGCCACTACACCACCAACAACACTTACAGAGGTGCCGCCGCGGGAGGCGCCGACACCGGGGCGCCGGACATCTTCCCCACCCAGACACCGATCGATGGCAGCACCAAGTTTTACAACCTCACCATCCAGGCCGCTACTAATACCACCTTTACCCTGCGCGCCACCCCCATCGGCGGCCAGGTCGGTGACGGTATTATGGAGCTCACCAATACCGGCGTGCGCCGCTGGGATGAAGACAACGACGGTGCCTTCGGCGCCACCGAGAACGACTGGGTTTCCGGCTAAGCGGAAAATCATCCGCCCCAACCCATCGTCCAATTCCCACCGTTCAACAGGCCGCTCGTCGGCCCATAAGCGCCATTCGTCAGCAAACCCCTCGACCCGAGGGGTTTAGCCGGTATACTCCGGCCCATGAACAAACAGAATGGATTCTCGCTGATCGAACTCATCGTTACCCTGGCCATCGCCGCCATCGTGCTCTCTATCGGCATCCCCAGTTTCCAGGCATACATTCAGAACAACCGGCAGACCATCGCCATCAACGAGCTGGTCACCGCCCTGCAACTGGCGCGTAACAATGCCATTACCCAGCGGGTGCCCGTCACCCTGTGCAAGAGCGCGGATACCGCTGCCGCCACCCCCACCTGCAGCACGGGCGGAGGCTCCGGCGACTGGTCCCAGGGCTGGATACTGTTCACCAATCCCAACAACGATACCACCCTGGATCCCGGCGAAACCCTGCTGCGTGTCCATGGCCCCCTGCAGGGCGAAGCCAGCTTCATCGGCACGGGCCCGGTGGTCAATCAAGTCACCTTCACGCCCCAGGGCAGAATCAGTAACGGCTTCGGCGGTACCATCAACCTTTGCGATTCCCGGGGCGCCGAGCATGCCAAGGCCCTGGTAATCTCCCTCGGTGGCCAGGTGCGTCAGGCCACCGACAGCGATGGCGACAACATCGTCGAAAACGGCAACGGAGACCCTGTTTCATGTCCCTGATCAATCCTCACCAAGCCAAGCGATACCGAGCAGGCTTCACCCTCGTCGAAATCCTCGTGACCATCGTCGTGGTCTCCATCGGCCTGCTGGGCCTGGCCGGTCTGCAGATCAACGGCCTGCGCGCCAATCTCAGTTCCGAGGCGCGCAGCAAGGCCAGCGTGCTGGCCAATGACATAATCGAGCGCATGCGCGCCAATCCCCTTGGGGTGGCCGCCGGCGCCTACGACGGCGTCAGTTATACCGAGGCGGATTGCGCCGGCGCCCCACCCGCACCCTTCTGCAGCAGCACCAGCGGCGGCAGTGGCCCGGTGGATTCCTGCAACGCCGCCGAAATGGCCGCGGTGGACGCCTGGGTGTGGGGCTGCGGCATGCCCGTGGCGGCAGACGTAGAGGCCAGCGGCATCGTCCATCAGTTAACCAACGGCACCGCCAGCATTACCTGCGCCGCTCCCTGTGGCGCCGGCTCCGCCCACACCATTACCGTCACCTGGGATGAGCGCAGCCCCAACGCCAGCGCCAGCACCACCGCCGGCGAGAGCACAACCCAAACCCTGACCCTGACGGTGGTGCCCTGATGAACAACAAAACGTTAAACAAGAGCGCATTCAGGACTCGGCAACAAGGCTTCAGCCTGGTGGAAATTCTCGTGGCCATCACCATTGGCCTGGTGATGATGGCGGGTATTCTGCAAGTCAGCCAGGCCAACAAGGAATCCAACCGCCTGCAACGTAACCTTGGCTTCGTGCAGGAAAACACCCGCACCGCCATGGACTTGCTGGCGAGGGATATCCACGCCGCCGGTTATTACGAGAACGACGACCCGGCCAACCCCATCACCGACCCCATTCCCCGCTTTATCACCGCCACCACCCTGGATGACAGTAACGCGGCTAACACCACCGGCTCAGACATGATCACCGTCAACTACGAATCCGACCGTGATTGCCTGGGCCAGCTCACTTACGACGACACCGACCCCACGGCCGTAGCCAGCAATCACTTTGCCATCAATCGCTGGTTCATCCAGAACCAACGCCTCATGTGCCAGGGCACACGCGGCAATGCCATGCCCCTGGTTGAAGGCGTGGAGAGTCTGCAAATCCTCTATGGAGAGAACACCGACGGCGACCCACGCTCCGCCAATCGCTATGTGCGCGCCGAACAGGTGGCTAACATGAACAACGTGGTGAGTGTGCGCATCGCCCTGCGCCTCATCAGCCGCGAGGCGGTGCGCCCCAGCACGGACACCCATCAATACGTGCTGCTGGACGAAGCCCCCTTCACCCCTGCCACCAACGACCGTCTCCTGCGTCGCGAGATCGCCACCACCCTCGCCCTGCGTAACATGCAATAGAGACCAAGGAATACCATCATGCGCCTTGTCGACACCATTTTCACAACACCTTCCGGAACACCTTCCACGACACCCTACACTCAACAACGAGGCGCCGTCCTGGTAGTGAGCCTGCTCATCCTGCTGGTACTCACCCTCATCGGCGTCAGCAGCCTGGACAATTCGGTCATGGAAGAAAAGATGGCCGCCAACTCTCAGACGGCCACGGCCACCTTCCAGGCAGCGGAATCCGCCATCAGCCAGGCCTTTTATGAAGGTACCCTGAAAAGCCCCGCCCTGATGGTGGAACAGGCCCAGGGGGCGACCGTCAGCAACCGTAGCACTGCGGGCATCACCAGCAGCAGCCAGGTGCGCATGCCGGCCATCGAACGGACAACCCCCCTGTACAACAGCAGTAGTGGATTATTTGTATCAAAGGGTATCGAGATTGTCGGCGACGCCAATATCGGGCCCATTCGCAACCGTAACGTACAGGGCTACACCATATCCCCCCTGGCAGCCGGCTCCTGAGCAAGGCGTCATAACATATCGCAAGCACTGCAAAGCACATCGAGAGAACGCACATGAAAAAAACAACGCACAAGCTTCACGCATTTCTCATTGGCCTGCTGTATGTCTTGTCCGCCGGCCACCCCTTGCTGGCCGACGACACCGAGGTACTCATCGGCCCCGGCGGCCAGGCCTGGGCCAAACCCAATGTGCTGTTCATCATGGATACCTCGGGCAGTATGCGCACCATCGACGACGCAAACGTCGACCCACGCTCCCGCCTGAAAATCGTACAGGCGGTATTTCGTGACCTGATGAATACCAACTCCGGCTTCAATGTGGCCTTGATGCGCTTCAGCCAAAATGGACTGGGGGGCTATTTTGTCAGCCCCATGCAGGAACTCAATAGCAGCACCCGTAGCAGCATCATCGCCGCATCGGACGCCTTCACCGCCCAAGGCGACACACCCCTGTCCGAAACGCTTTACGAGGCCGCCCGTTATTGGGGCGGCCTGAGTGTGGACTTTGGCGACAGCAGCACCCCACGTACAAACGTAACCGGCGTGGCCACTGGCGGCACCTACATCAGCCCCATCAGCTCCCAATGCCAGCGTAATTTCACCATTCTGCTCACCGATGGTGAACCCAACGGGGACAACGACGCCGACAGCCGCATCGCCACTTTGACCGGCAACGGCTGCACCGACAACTGTCTGGATGAAGTGGCAGAGTATCTGCACACCGCCGATCAAAACACCACTATCAACGGCACCCAAATGGTTGATACCTACACCATTGGCTTCACCACGGATCAGACCCTGCTTCAGGACACTGCCACCAAAGGTGGCGGTACCTACATCACCGCCAACAATGCCAGCGAATTGTCAAACGCCTTTGCCAGCATCCTCGACACCATTACTGACACCAACGATACCTTTTCCCCACCCGCACTGGCGCTGAATGATTTCAGCGGCGTTTCCCACTTCAACAAACTTTACTTTGCCCTGTTCGAACCCGCGGCCGCACCCAAGTGGGATGGCAATGTCAAACCCTACACACTGAACGACAATTTCCAGTTAGTGGATGCAGATGGCAACCCTGCTGTGGATGCCCGCAACATGTTTGTGGAGACCTCACGCAGCCTCTGGTCCAACAGCGCCGACGGCGCCAGCATTGTCGAAGGCGGTGCCAATGGCCAGCTGCCCGCCGCCGCAGCGCGCAACCTCTACACCTACACCGGCGGTTACCAACTCGACGGTCTCACACCCACCGACCCCGCCATCAGCGCCGACAACAACGCCCTGCGCAACAGCGTCAGCAGCGATCTCACGGCGGCAGACCTCGGCATCACCGGCACAGACAGCGCCGTGGTCGACGCCCAGTTCACCAGCGTCATCGATGCCGTGCGCAGCTTCCCCATCGGCGCCCCGTTGCATACCCAGCCCACCCTGGTCACCTATGGCGGCACGGAAACCAGCCCGGACATGACCCTGTTCGTGGCCACCAACAACGGCTTCCTACATGCCCTCAATGCCGCCTCCGGCGTCGAACAGTTCGCTTTTATACCCAAGGAACTGTTACCCAATCTGCCCACCCTGGCCAGCCCCACGGGTAACCACCCCTATGGCCTGGATGGCGACATCTCGGTGTGGGTCAAGGAAAGTAGTGACCTGGATCGCGATATCGAAGCCAGCGAAGGCGACCACGTCTATGTTTACGTGGGCATGCGCCGCGGCGGTAACAACTACTATGCGTTAGACGTCACAGACCGCGATAATCCCACCCTGAAATGGGTGATCCGCGGCGGCCCCGGTGGCACACCCGGTTTTGAAGAATTGGGGCAGACCTGGTCCAAGCCCACCTTGACCACTGTCAAATACGGCAGCGGCAGCAAGAAGGTGCTGATCTTCGCCGGTGGCTATGACACCGCGCAGGACGCCAATCCGCTGGATGCCGACGACAGCATCGGTCGTGCCATTTTCATCGTCGATGCCGATACCGGCGAACGCCTGTGGTGGGCCGGTCCCACTGGCAGCGGCGCGGACCTTGAAATGTCCACACTGACCAACAGCATCCCTTCCGATGTGCGCCTGCTGGACAGCAATCTCGACGGCAAGGCCGACCGAGTCTATGTGGGCGACATGCGCGGCCAGATCTTCCGCTTTGACCTGGCCGCCAGTGCCTCCGGCATCACCGGCAGCGGCATTCGCCTGGCCAGCCTGGGCGGTATCGAGGAGGTCGACAACCGTCGCTTCTATTATCCCCCCGACGTGGTTGTCACCCAGCGCCGTGGCGAAGCACCGTACGTTTCCATTAACATCGGCTCTGGCTACCGTGCACACCCGCTAAATCCCGTTGATAACCGTGGCAACGCACTACCCCGCGTCAACGATCGTTTTTATTCGCTGCGCGACCCCTACGTGGTGGGTCCCATCCCGGCCAGCGCCAGCGTCACCACCATCACCAACACCAGCCTGTTTGATGCCACAAACAGCCTGGTTACCAGTAACGCCGACATTTCGGCCCTGGACGCCAGCAGCGGCTGGTACCTTACCCTCGGCGCCGGTTCCGGTGAAAAAGTATTGGCGCCGGCCATGACCATCAATGGCGAGATATTCTTCACCACTTATACCCCACCGGCGTCTGTGGCCGCCAGCGAGTGCGCGCCACCCCCCGGCACCGGTCGCCTGTATCGCGTCAGCCTGTTTGACGCCAGCCCGGTACAAAACCCGGGCAGTCTGAATGATCCCAATAATCCCCCCACACCCAGCGTTAATGACCGTGCAGAAACCCTGGAACGCCCCGGCATTCCCTCTGCGCCCACGGCCATTTTCCGAGAAAACAGCAATGGCGATATCGACCTTGTTCATTGCGAAGGTGCCGACTGCGACGTGGTGGATGATGGAGTGAGGATACAGCCCACCTATTGGAAAGAAGAATTGTAAGGCAGCAAAAAATAAGAAATTGATAATCACACATCCATCATTCCCATTGGGAATGATGGATGTTTTTTATGGCTTACGGGTTTTGCCGGGACTAAGTGCCTTGGGCAATGAGAACACCACATTCTCCACCTGGCCTTCAGACTCCCGCACCGATGCGCCGGTCAGCGCCTGCAGACGCTCGATCACTTCCTGCACCAGCACATCCGGCGCCGAGGCACCGGCGGTGACACCGATGTTACTACCCTCATCCAACGCGGATAACCACGCATCCTCGATCTGCGCCGCGCCATCGATCAAATGGGCCCTGGCGCCTAGACGCTGCGCCAGTTCACGCAGGCGGTTGGAATTGGAACTGTTGGCCGAACCCACCACCAGCACCAGGTCACACTTCACCGCCAGGTCCTTCACCGCATCCTGCCGGTTTTGCGTGGCGTAGCAGATGTCGTCCTTCTTCGGCCCACGGATATTGGGGAAACGCTCGCGCAGGGCGTCGATCACCTGTTTGGTGTCATCCATAGACAGCGTGGTCTGGGTCACATAGGCCAGCGCATCTTCGTTGTTCACCTGCAGCTTCTCCACATCCTCCGGCGACTCCACCAGGTACATGCCCTGCCCCTGATACTGGCCCAGGGTGCCCTCCACCTCCGGGTGGCCGGCATGGCCAATGAGGATCACCTCCTCGGCGGCCTTTTCATGGCGTACCACCTCCATGTGCACCTTGGTCACCAGCGGGCAGGTGGCATCGAACACCTTCAATTTGCGCTCGGCGGCCTCCGTGCGCACCGCCTGGGATACGCCGTGGGCGCTAAAAATCACCGTGGCATCATCAGGCACATCTTTCAGTTCATCCACGAAGACCGCGCCCTTGTCACGCAAGTCATCCACCACAAAACGATTGTGCACCACCTCATGACGTACATAGATGGGCGCACCGAACAATTCGAGTGCGCGTTCCACGATCTCGATGGCGCGGTTCACCCCGGCACAGAAACCACGGGGATTGGCTAAGAGGATTTGCATTTGATTTTCTCGCGTTTAAACAGCCTTTAATAAAGACCGTCATTCCGGCGTATTAGGCCTACCCCGGCAGGGTGTAAGCCGGGGCCGGAATCTAGAATGGCGTTAACACCACTGGTTTATTCGCTGCGCTCACCCTGCGGGCCGCCTTTCGGCGTTCAACGCGCTACGCGCTTATGTTCCGGTATCCGCCGGAGTGACGAAATAAAGACCCATAAAAGTTCACTGCACCGTGGGCGGCTCCTCGCCACCCGTCACTTCCAGGATTTCCACATCGAACAAAATCTCGTGTCCCGCCAGGGGGTGATTGAAATCCACCATCACTTCGTTATCACCCACCTCGGTGATCATTCCCGGATATTCCTCACCATCGGGCAGGGCGAAACTCACGATTAGACCGGGTTTCAGGTCCATATCCTCAGGGAAGTCAGCTCGATCCATGGCCTGCACATTCTCCGGATCGGGAAAACCATAGGCCGTCTCCGGGCCGATTCTCAGGCTTTGCTTGTCACCGGCCTTCAAACCGAATAGAGCCAATTCCATACCCTCCACCAAGGTGGAGTCGCCCATCACGAAACGCAGCGGCTCCTCGCCCACGCTGGTCTCCGCCACGGTGCCGTCCTCCAGGGTGATGGTAAAGTGCATCACCACTTCACTGCCATGATAAATGGCAACTTCGTCACTCACCTCACTCTCCTGCCTTGTCATGCCTTGGCTTGCCACCCCACAGGCTGTCGATGATCAACAATACCGCGCCCAAACTGATGGCCGAGTCAGCCAGATTGAAAGCCGGCCAATGGTTTTGACCATAGTACACATCGATAAAATCCACCACGTAACCCAGGGTCACACGATCCCACAGGTTCCCCAGCGCCCCGCCCAGCACCAGGGCCAGGGCCAGGGCCAGCATCGTCTGTGACGGCCTCAGGCGTTTGAGCCAGATAATAATACCGATGCTCACCACCAGCGCAATGACGCTGAAAAACCAACGCTGCCAACCTGACTGGTCCTGAAGAAAACTGAACGCCGCGCCGGTGTTGTGCGCCAGCATCCAATTGAAGCCCGGGAATACCGGTACCGGCTGGTGTAACGACAAATAGTGGCTCGCCATGGCCTTGGTGGCCAGGTCTAGCGCCATCACCACGGCGGACAGCCAGAGCCATTTCAACATCGCTTCAACCTTGGGTAGCTACTACCGTCATTCCGGCGAACGACTCCAGGGATGAAGGAGGTAGAGCGACGCAGGATGCCAAAGCCGAGGCCGGAACATAAGCGCGTAGCGCGTTGAACGCTGAAAGGCGGCCCGAGGGGTGAGCGCAGCGAATAATCCAGTCTGTGCGGAGGCCCATTCAGCAGTGAACCAAAATTGGCCCAAGTTGTTTTGTTGCGCGATCCGGAATATCGGTAAAACCTCTGGATTCCGGCCTGCGCCGGAATGATGAAGGAAAAGGCATTTGTTGAAAAATTCAACATCTAGGCAAACCGACGCACTTCGCCGTCACCCTCGACGTTCTCAACACAACGTCCACACAATTCGGGATGTTTGGGATTACTGCCCACGTCCTCGCGGTGATGCCAGCAACGCACACACTTCTCGTAAGCCGAGGGGGCTACGGCAATCCATAGCTCATCGCCGTTTTCCAGGGTGTAATGAATGGTGTCATCTGTCTTCTCCGTATCACGATGCACTCGCGCATAGGAGGTGAGCAAGACAAAGCGCAGTTCGTCGTCGAGTTTCAACAGGCTGTCGTAGATCTCCGCCCCGCAGTACAGATCCACCTCGGCGTCCAGTGAGGAACCGATGCCGCCAGCCACGCGCAGGGCCTCCAGCTCCTTACCTATAGCCTCTCGTACCTCCAGGACTTCCTGCCAGTAGGCCAGGCCCATGTCATCGTCGGCGATCTCCGGGAGTGGGTACCACTGCTCCAGAAATACCGACTCTCCCCGCTCACCGGGGATGAACGACCACAGCTCCTCGGCGGTAAAACTAAGGATGGGCGCGAACCAGCGCACCATGGCCTCGATGATGTGATACATGGCCGTCTGGCAGGAACGCCGTGCCAGGCTATCGGCCTGGGTGGTGTACTGGCGATCCTTGACCACGTCCAGGTAGAAGCTGCCCATGTCACCATTGCAGAAGTGATGCAGTTTTTGACAGACGCGATGAAAATCATAGGCATCGTAGGCCTTACGAATCTCTACTTGCCGTTGGGCGACACGGGCCACTGCCCAGCGATCCAGCGCCAGCATCTCGGCCGGGGGCACACTATGTTTGGCCGGATCAAAACCACTGAGATTGGCCAGCAGGAAACGCGCGGTGTTTCGCAGGCGGCGATAGGCGTCCGCCGTACGCTTGAAGTTTTCATCGGACACTGTCATTTCATTCCGATAATCCACGCCCCCAATCCACAAGCGTAAAATATCCGCACCCAGGTTGTTCACCACCTTTTGCGGTGCAATCGCATTGCCCATGGACTTGGACATCTTCAGACCCTTGGTGTCGATGGTAAATCCATGGGTCAGCACGGAACGAAAGGGCGCCTTGCCCGTAACGGCCACCGAGGTAAGCAGTGACGACTGGAACCAGCCACGATGTTGATCCGACCCCTCCAGATACAGATCTGCCGGCCGCCTCAGTTCCTTGCGCCGGTCCAGCACACAGGCATGGGACACACCGGAGTCAAACCACACGTCCAGGGTGTCGGTAACCTTTTCGTAGTCATCCGCCGCGTCACCCAGTAACGCCTTCGGGTCTAACTGGAACCAGGCATCTATACCTTTTGCTTCTACGCGCTGCGCGACATTCTCGATTATGTCAGCGGTATCCGGATGCAGCTTGCCGCTCTGTTGATGCACGAACAACGGAATGGGCACACCCCAGGTGCGCTGACGGGAGATGCACCAGTCAGGGCGGTTTTCCACCATGCCTTCAATACGGGCCTGGCCCCAGTCGGGCATCCAGGTGGTGTTTTTGATTTCATCCATGGCGGCATCACGCAGGCCGTTCTGATCCATGGCGATAAACCACTGTGGCGTGGCGCGGAAGATGATGGGCGTCTTGTGCCGCCAGCAGTGCGGATAGCTGTGACGCAATGCCTCTTCGTGCACCAGCATGCCTTTGGTCTTCAGCACCTCAACCACCTGCGAATTGGCCTTCATCACATGCTCGCCGGCGAACAGCTCGGTGTCCGGCAGGAATACACCATTGGGGCCCACCGGGTTTTCCACCGGCAGGTGATATTTCTGCCCTACCACGAAGTCTTCCTGACCATGACCGGGGGCGGTGTGCACACAACCGGTACCGGACTCGGTGGTGACGTGGTCGCCGAGGATCACCGGCACCTCACGTTCATAAAACGGGTGGCCCAGCTTTAGGCCTTCCAGGTCTGCGCCAGTGCAATAGGCGATGACCCGGTAGTCGTCCCGTTCCCAGCGGCCCATGGCATCTTTCAGCAGGGCCTCGGCCAGCACCAGACGTTCCGGGCCATGCTCGCCTGTGGTTTGCACCACCACGTAATCCAGTTCGGGATTCACCGCCACCGCTTGGTTGGCCGGCAGGGTCCAGGGGGTAGTGGTCCAGATCACCACCGAGATGGGGCCTTCCCCGATGTGCTTCTCACCATCTTCGTCGACATGATGCGCGCGGGCGAACAACGCCAGCTCGTCCAGCACCGCAAAACGCACATCAATGGCCAACGAGGTCTTGTCCTCGTACTCCACCTCGGCCTCCGCCAGGGCCGAGCCGCAGTCGGTGCACCAGTGCACAGGCTTTACTCCCTTGTGCAGATGCCCGGCATCGATGATCTTGCCCAGGGTGCGGATGATGTCCGCCTCGTACTGGAAATTCATGGTGAGATAGGGATTGTCCCAGTCGCCGAACACCCCCAGGCGTTTGAAATCGGCTCGCTGGCCATCCACCTGTTTCTGCGCGTACTGGCGGCAGGCCTCACGGAAGGTGGCCGCATCTACCTTCACCCCGGCCTTACCCACCTTCTTTTCCACGTTCAGCTCAATGGGCAGGCCATGGCAATCCCAGCCCGGCACATAGGGCGCGTCGAAACCGCTGAGGGTCTTGGCCTTGATGATGATGTCCTTGAGCACCTTGTTCACCGCGTGGCCGATGTGAATGTCACCGTTGGCGTAGGGCGGACCGTCGTGGAGGATAAACGTCTCCCGTCCGGCACCGACTTCACGCAGCTTCTGGTACAGGCCAGAGGAGTCCCAGTGTTTGAGCATATCCGGCTCGCGCTTGGCCAGATTGCCACGCATGGGGAAATCGGTTTGGGGCAGGTTGAGGGTATCTTTGTAATCAGCCACTTGAAGTCATCACCGTGTCAGAGAGGGCGGGATCGCCCCAATAAAGCCGCCCATTTTACCCGCTTGCGGCACCCCCCGGCTAGCGGGGCAGTGAAAAACCCGGCCACAGGCATCGCCGCGATACCTATCCATGCTAACCTTGCCGCCATGAACAACAAGCCACGCAAGCTAGGCCATCAGGCCCTGCGCTTCATCGAATACGCCGGTCTGGTCATCATCACCCTTGCCACCCTGGTGGCCGGAGGGCAGGAAGTCCTGCACATGGTGGATGTGGGCCGCGTGACCCTCGCCGATCTGTTGCTGCTATTCATCTATCTTGAAGTGGTGGCTATGGTGGCCGTGTACCTGGATTCCGGCAAACTGCCGGTGCGTATGCCGCTGTACATCGCCATTGTCGCCCTGGCCCGCTACCTGGCGCTGGACATCAAGAATATCGACAGCTGGGAGATCATCGCCGTGGCTGGCGCCATACTGGTTCTGGCCGCCTCGGCCCTGCTGATCCGCTACGGTAGATACCGCTTCCCCTATCCACCGGGGGACCACGACCAACACCGGAACCACCCCGATCAGGACGCGAAATAGGCCCGCGCCTGCTCGGCATCGAGCAGAATCTGCGCCCTCAGCGCATCGAAGGAATCAAAGCGCCGCTCGTCACGCAGCCTGTGCAAAAAATCCACGTGCACATGACGGCCGTAGATATCGCCGTCGAAATCGAACAGATGCACCTCCAGCAGGGTGCGCATGCCGCCCACCGTGGGCCGCGTGCCGAGGTTGGCCACCCCAGGTAGCGGTTCACCCTCGATACCGAACAACTCCACTGCAAACACCCCGCGCAACGGCGTGTTGATGCGATGCAGATGAATGTTCGCCGTGGGAAAGCCGATGGTGCGACCTTTCTTGTCGCCGTGCGCCACCCGGCCGCTCATGCGATAAATGCGCCCCAGCAGTTTCTCCGCCGCATTCAGGTCCCCCGCCGCCAGGGCCGAACGCACCCGCGTGCTGCTCACCCGCTCACCGTCCAGCAAAAAGGTGTGCATGTTCACCACCTCGAAGCCATGCCCCCGACCCGCCGCCTGCAACAGGGCAAAGTCACCGGCGCGATCCTTGCCGAAGCGGAAGTCGTCACCGATCACCAGGTGTTTCACCCCCAAACCATTCACCAATAAATTCTGGATAAAGTCATCCGCTGACTGTTGAGAGAATTTCCTGTCGAAGCGCAACACCAGCACCCGATCCACCGCGTAACGGCGCAGGGCCTGCACCTTTTCGCGCAAGCGCGTCAGCCGCGGGGGCGCCTGCTCGGGACGAAACACTTCCTGGGGCTGGGGCTCGAAGGTCACCACGGTGACGGGCAGGTTCAGCTCATCCGCCTTCTCCGCCAACTGGCCGAGCACCGCCTGATGACCGAGGTGCACGCCATCGAAGTTGCCGATGGTAGCGACGCAGCCGTGGTGCTGGGGTTTGAGGTTTTGCAGGTTGCGGATGATTTGCATGGGTGGGTAGT
>DRKQ01000008.1 GCA_011051685.1 Gammaproteobacteria bacterium | reverse complement strand
TGATGAAGCTGGCAACCGTCAGATGGTGATTATTGATGCACCGTTAATCCCAACCTTCATGTAAGGGCGGGGGCCTTACGGTCCATCTTTAAAACAATAATAAGATATCTATATTCAAAGCCCCCTTAATCGGGGGCTTTTTTATTGTAAAAGATAAAAGATTGGTAACCCAGAAAAACTGCTAGTAAGTATAAAAATTATGAATAGAAAGAAAGATTAAATGATGGAAGTTGTTAGGTACGTATCCCAAGGGAAGACCGCAGTTATATGCTCTTCTCAGGAGGATATTGAAAAGGTGGCGCGCTACCTTAAGATGAAAAAAATCGGATTTAAGTTATTTATTCAAGACAGTAAATTGAATAAGAAAACCGACATAGAAGAATGTAACTGCCTAATTTATGACAATGAGGTGAAAATACATGGGTATTTAGGAAACTTTAGTGTGACATCCGAAATAAACGGGAAAAAGTATGGACAAAAATTCGATTTAATTTTAGATCTGAGAAGAATAAACATAAAGGAGAAATTGTTTCCTCCTGGGTATTTTGTTGTAGACAACAATAGAGTTTATGAAAAAATTACTGAGTTAAAACGCTGGGAGGGCGTATTTGAAAAGCCAAAATATTTTAATTATGAAGCGAATTTATGTGCACGAAATAGTAGCATAAATGCAGGTTGTAGTCGGTGTGTTAGCGTTTGTTGTACTGAGGCAATAAGTATCGGAGAGCAAAGTAGACATATAGAGATAAACCCATATCTGTGTCAGGGTTGTGGTGATTGTAGTAGCGTTTGTCCCACAGGCGCCATCAATTTACAGAGGTTCGATAGAGCCTCATTATTAAATGAAATAAGAAGCGTGCTAAGTGAGAAAAAATCGAAAATTGTGCTGTTTGATATTAAGAGAATCAGTTTTGACGAGGAGATGTTGCCCAATGTTTATCGTATTGAATTACATAGCTATGGAGAGTTAGGGCTTGATATTATTCTTTCATGTTTTGCTTATGGTGCAACGGAAATATTAATACACAAATATGATGATCTAATGTGGACTACTATCAAAAATATAAGTGAACACATTGATTGGGCAAATAGAATTATGGGGATGTTAGGTTATAACAAACAAATTAGGTGGATAAAGCACATTAATGAGTATGTCCATGATAAACCAGAAGTGGCCGATAATTATGAGGTGGCAACCTACGCCGGCTTGCATGAAAAAAAGGAATCTATCAGATTGGCATTAGATTTTTTAATAAAAAAGGCGCCAATTCAAGGGGAAAGGATTGATATGCCAAATGGCGCGCCATTCGGAACAGTTATAATAAATTCAGATAAGTGCACGCTATGTGCTGCTTGTGTTTCATTGTGTCCAACGGATGCCCTGCAAGCCAGCAATACTACACCGGAAATAATGATAATTGAAGAAGAATGTGTTCAATGTGCGGTGTGTGCGATTGGGTGCCCAGAGGATGCTATATCGTTGGTGCCGAGTTTAAATTGTGATGTGGAGGATTTGCGTACGAAAAAAGTGCTAGTGTCTGATGAAATGTTTCTTTGTAGAGAATGTGCAAAGTCTTTCGCGTCTAAAAAAATGATAACTGGAATTGCAAAGAAGATGGCAAAGAACCCAGCATTTAAAAGCGGTCTAGTAAATCTTTTGTATTTGTGTGAGGATTGCAAAATAAAATATTATGCGAAAACAACTAACGAAAGATGAGATAGATCTGTTTCGTGCTGATACCTATTTGATTCTGGCAAATTTATTTTATGAAACCCCAGCGGAGAAAATACTTAAATTGCTTAGATCAGGCAACTATAGTATTAATACTAGGGATCCATGGGTGGAGTGTTGGGCAGAATTGGTAAATGAGACTCGAAAACACAACGAGAAAGCCATCAAAAAGGAATTTCACAAGTTATTTATCGGAGTCAATCGTGGGGAGTTACTGCCTTATGCTTCATGGTATTTAGCAGGTTATTTGCACGAAAAGCCACTTATGGAATTAAGATCAGAGCTAAGAAGTCTGGGTATAAAAAGCTCTGGAACAAGCCCTGAACCTGAAGACCATATTTCCATGCTATGTGAGGCTATGTCTATATTGATAGAGAATAGAGAGGCAAAACAGAAACTATTCTTTTTTAAATTTATTTCTACATGGGTCAATACATTCTTCGAAGATGTGATTAGATCACAATCATCTAATTTTTATAGGGCTGTTGGTAGTTTTGGGAAGAAATTTATTCTTACAGAACAACAATACCTGAACATAGATAATTGATTTCATCCTTCAGCGGCTCTTATTTTTTCATCAGTAAGAGAGAGGAATTTTTTTAAATTGCCTTTTACAGTCTTTTTTGGTATGACCAACGCGAGGTTGGTATCTAGATAGATAAAGGCATAACGTTTAGTAGACTCTACACTCATGATATCTTTCCACGGAATTCGAGTTTCTTTGTTTTCCTTGACTTGTAACAAAGTTTGAGGCTCTATAACTAATTTAATTCTTCCTAGCGCACTCTTTTTTTCTTCTTCATTATACAAGCCCAAAGTTTGACGGCGAATATTCCATTTTATGATTAAGGGTGAAATGTAGTGCCAGGCAATGGCGATAATGCCAATATAAATAGCAGCTAGCGTATTTCCGAAAAAAAACCACATAAAAAATGCGAGCAAGGCCATGATGGCTGGTAAAACAATCTGTTGGCGTCGCAAGGTTTTTTGATAGTGTTCTTTATCTTGCATCTGGTGTTCTGTAAAAGCAGTCAAATCCTGTTCACGCAATTCGTACTCTATTTCATTCATAGTAGTTAAGGCTATTTTTCCGATTATTTTTTTAAAGAGCAAAGATTATACTTTATTAAGTAAAGCGCTAATTTATTAATCTTTTTTGTTGAATAAAAACAATAACATAGTGAGGATGATCTTGTTAAAAATAGTAAAAATGTACTGATGCAGGCAACTGAAATGTAAGATCCTTGATGAGTAGGTGGGGGATTTGTTAGCCCCACTGTTTCTTTGTCTATTAGATTCAAAGCACGGTAGAAGCTATGTGGCATGGTGGTCTGAATTGTAAATGCAGGATTAGAATATTTGGAATGATGAAAAGTTCGTCACCATGATCAGTTCATCCATACAGGCACAAAGAGGAAGCTACAAAGTACTAACGCTTATTGCAGCTAGGGTGAAATTGTGAATACTAGGACAATGTTCGAAACTACAGCGGCATACATCCATCAAGGGCCCTGCAAATGATAAAACAGCTATGTTGGGAAGTAAATTGGCTAAGAAAAAGCAAGGACCTTAATTTTTAAGATGCAACATTTGGAAGTTCAAGATACATCCACTTGCTACTAAAACACAGCGATTTGCTTATAAAAAGTTTTAGCTATCACGATTGATGGGCCGTGCTGGATTCGAACCAGCGACCATCGCATTAAAAGTGCGGTGCTCTACCAACTGAGCTAACGGCCCCTTGCCAAAGTCTAAATATAATAAGCTATAATTTTAAAATTGCAAGCCAAGTGCATCTCTTTGCTGGGGTTAATGGGGGGTTCAGTTGTCCTTGTTTACCATACAAACTACTCCAATCGTGGGTTCCGATAAACTTGCTTGCAAATCAAGGGTGCTGCAATGGATGTGCTAACCAATCAATCTATAACCCCCAATTCGGCAATTCAGTCGTATTTGCTCCAACCCTGTATTGTCCCTTTACATTGTAAGGTTCAGCACTATGATTGGGGGGATTATGAGTTTATCCCAAGGTTGTTGGGGATTAAAAATACGTCCCATAAGCCCTATGCGGAATTGTGGATAGGTGCGCATCCTGATTTGCCTGCGGATGCAGTGATTGACGGCATCAAGGTTCCTCTCAATCGATTACTAGCGCGGCAACCTGAAAATTTGTTAGGCCCGAGCATTGCAAAACAATTTTCAGGAGAACTTCCCTTTTTAATGAAAATTCTGGCTGCCCGTCAGCCTTTGTCAATCCAGGTTCATCCTGACAAGAAACAAGCTCAAATAGGGTTTGAGCAGGAAAATCGTCTTGGTATTCCCCTTGATTCTCCGCGCCGGAATTATCGTGATCTTAGTCATAAACCCGAATTGCTCTGCGCTTTGACCCCCTTTTATGTACTGCGTGGTTTTCGTCCGCTGGAGGAAATTACGAAGGTACTGGAATCGATTCCGGAGTGGAAGGGGTTGCGGGAAGCATTTCAACCCACCGAAGAAGGCTTGAAATCTTTTTATTCTCATCTCATGACAATGCCTCAAGAAGAGGTGAATGAATATCTATCGCCCTTAATTAATCGTTTGCGTCAACAAGGTGAATTTCCAAAATCCAGGTTGGAGTATTGGCTCCTCAAGGCAGATGAACTTTATTCGTCGGCCGGCCGCAAGGATCGCGGGTTGTTTTCGTTTTATCTGCTTAATTACTTTTGCCTCCAGCCCGGTGAAGCCATATTTTTACCTTCAGGTGTGCTACATACCTACCTGGGCGGTGTGGGCGTCGAGATTATGGCCAATTCCAATAACGTCGTCCGCGGCGGCTTGACCAAAAAGCATGTGGATGTCCCGGCATTATTGGAGATTGTTAAATTTACCGCAGAAGCGCCTGAAAAGATGCTTCCTGTCACTAGGAGCGGCCTTGATAGCTACCCCGTGCCAGTAGAAGAATTTGTCTTGCGCCGTTTGCCGTTGCCAGCCGGTGGAACATTTGAAATGGAGACATCCTTTTTTCATTTGGCGATTGTGTTGCAGGGCAGTTTAGAATTGACCACTGAAACCAAAACTTTGACTTTTCATCGAGGCCAATCATTTTTGGCACCCTACGGCAAAAGCTACCGAGTTCACGCGCAGACTGATGTGGAAATCTTTATCGGGAGTTGCCGTCAATAGCGCATAAAATTGAAAAAACGTTTATTAGGCCAGTTTCTCTAAAGAGAGCAACCCCTCGCGCCGCATCTTTTCCTCCAATAAAGCTAGCTCCTTTTCCCTTTCCATACCAGCAACCGCATGGACTTTACCCCCCTTTAAGAAATAGGCAATGAAGTCATGTTCATTAACATTGCCATTGGTTTGGATCTCGTCCCATTGTTGAGCATGGCCAAGATAGTGCAATGTGATTCCATATTGGCGAGTCCAAAAATAGGGTACGCCGCGGTACGATTGATTGCTTCCAGCGGCATTGCTGCCAGCAATCCGCCCGTGTTGAGCGGCAACCCGCCAGTGTTCGATGCGGATCGTATCACCCGTGCGCCAGTCGGGAAAGCGTGCTAAATCTCCTGCGGCGTAAAGATTGTCGGCCGCCTTTAGCGAATCGTCCACAATGATGCTTCCATCTTTGGCTTTGTTTACCCCGCTGACAAAATCCGTGGCGGGTTGAACGCCCACGCCGATGACGACTAAATCCACATTGATCTGACTTCCGTCGTCCAGAACCACTTTTTGAACATGGTCTTGTCCTGTAAAGGCTTGAACCGTGCGGCCTAAGCGAAAATCAACCCCGTGTTCCTGGTGTAGCTGACAGAGCATGGCGCCAATCTCAGTCCCTAGAATGCGCTCGAATGGGATGGTTTCCGGGGCAATGACGGTTACTTTCAGCCCTTGTTTAAGCAAACTTTGAGTCACCTCCATGCCAATGAAACCAGCGCCAATGATAACAGCCTGTTTAGCCGATTGCGCTGCTTCAGACAGTTTTTGCGCTTCAGGTAGGGTATGCAAAGAGAAAATTCCTGCCAGCTCAATACCGGGGATGGGCAAGTGGCGCGCGACCGCGCCAGTGGCGAGGATGGCGCTGTCATATTGGATGACCTCGCCACCATCTAGGGTGACGGTTTTGTGATTGGCATCCAATTGATTTACCTGCTCGCGAATTACCTCGATTTCCCTCTCCAGGTAAAAATCTTCTGTGCGCAGAGGCAGCCAAGCCTCGGAAGCTTCTCCGCTGAGATAGCCTTTACTCAATAATGGGCGGTCAATAGGGGGGAACTCTTGTGTGCCCGCAGCCCAAACAATACGTCCACCGAATCCTTGGTCGCGTAGAGATTCCACAGCATAAGCGCCGGCGCAACCGCCTCCCGCTACCACGCAAACCCTGTCATCGCCAGGCTGGCGGCGAGGGGGAGAAGCAACGCTCTGTTCTTCCGGAATGGTGACCCAGATTTCATCATTTTCGACCCGCACTGGGTAGACAGGTATGCCATCCAGGCCAGGCGGTTCCAGCAGTTTTCCCGTGCGAATGCTGAAACAGGCATGATGCCAGGGGCAGATGACGCGATCATCACATAAAGCGCCGGCTGCCAAGGGGGCCTCATAATGGCTGCAAAGGGCGCCCAAAGCATGAAAACCCTCATTTGAACGAACTAGGAGTATAGCAGTGCGGCCTGCTTGGACTTGTTTCATTTCTCCAGGGGAAAGGTCCTTGGTTTTGGCAACTTGATATTCGGCCATGGCGTTTACCTTTATAAAGTGTTAAGTCAAAGTGCAGCCCGTCCAGGCAGGCGGGTCGCTAGCGGGAAAACTTTCTTCCAGAGCCACGTCTATCTGCTGATCGTACTGGCGGCATTGTTCGAAAAAACGATCGGCAAGCGGCATAAAGTCGACGGCTTTTACCACGGGCCATACTTCGGTGTGTTGGTGGCCAAGTGAGCGCATGACCATGGCGGCTTGGATAGCGGCGGAATGATCCGGAGCATCTATGAAGTACAACATATCGTAGGGACCTAGCAGAGCGTAACCTGCACGAATGCTGACTTCAGGTGCCAGAGCTTGCATTTTGGCCTCAAGACGGCGGCCAAGGTCACTGAAAGAATACAGGGTTTCGGAGCTGAAACGGCAAAGTACGATATATTCGGCCATGGAACACCTCCTGGGACCGAGGGTGATAGATTTCGATTATCCTTACTCTTCTGAGAGACTGCAACCTGCAAGATGATAGCTTTAACTGATTGATTAGGCTAAAATATGCAGTTTCATGGCGAATATTATATTCGCTCCTTGCTTTACTGCGTGAAGCAGAAAGCTGTTAATCAACCGTAAGGAGCTTAACTTATGAGACATTACGAAGTTGTATTTCTGGTGCACCCGGACCAAAGCCCGCAAGTGCCTGCGATGCTGGAGCGCTACCGGAGCATGATTGAAAATGATGGCGGTAAAATTCACCGCTTGGAAGATTGGGGGCGCCGGCAGCTGGCCTATTCCATTCAGAAGTTGCATAAAGCGCACTATATTCTGATGAATATTGAGTGCGATCAAAAAACCATTGACGAATTGCAAAGCCACTTCCGCTTCAATGACGCCATTTTACGTGATTTGTTCATCCGCCGCGATGAAGCGGTAACCGAGCCATCGCCCATGGCTAAGGCGATGGAGTCAGAGCGTAGGCCGGAGCCGGTTGCCGCGCCAAAAGAAGCCGTGGACAACGCCGAAGACATTCCTGAGGAAATCGCTGTGGATGAGCCGGTTTCCGAAGGCGGCGACGAATCCGTTCCGCAAGAATAATTCAACGTAAAGAGGTAGTTAAATGGCACGTCAACAATTCAGAAGACGCAAATATTGCCGGTTCACGGAAGAAGGCATTAAAGAAATCGATTATAAAGACCTTGCCTTGTTGCAGGACTTTATTACCGAAACCGGAAAGATCGTCCCAAGCCGGATCACTGGCACCAGCGCGAAATACCAGCGGCAATTGGCAACGGCGATCAAGCGGGCGCGGTATCTTGCCCTGTTGCCCTACTGCGACGCCCACAAATAACGCCGGTTTCAACCATCCTTCCATGCGCTTTCTGGGCGAAATCATTATGCGTGGCCGCATGGCGGCCATTGCCGTTGCCGCTACCACGCTGTTACTGTCGTTAATACTGCCGCCCCTGAGCCTGGTGGCAGCGGCGGCAGTCGCCTTGGTAACATTGCGCATGGGATTCCGGGAAGGGCTGAATACCTTGGTAGCCAGCACGCTGGCGGCGGGTCTGCTGGGAGCGACGGTACTGGGTAACTTCATGTTGCCGGCCATGTATGGCTTGATGTTGTGGTTGCCCACTTGGGGGATTGCTCTGGTGCTCCGGCAAAGCCGGGATCTTGGATTGACGCTTGAAGTTGCCACCATCGCCGGTGTTATCGGAACATTGCTTTTTTTCGTTCTGCATCCAGACCCGACTGCCTTTTGGTATCAGCGCCTGGAGCTGGTACTCAAACCACTATGGGAAAATGCAGGGATGGCAATGGATCCAGCCAAGATGGAAGCCCAACTTACCCTCATTGCCCGTTATCTGACTGGCGTGATGGCGGCGGGAATGGTATCCAGTTTGGCGTTGAGCATATTGCTGGCCCGTTGGTGGCAGTCCCAACTCTTCAATCCTGGCGGGTTTCGTGAGGAATTTTTGCGGTTGAAGCTGCACCGCCCCTTAGTCTATATCACGGTAGCTTTTGTGGTATTGGCTTTCCTCGTGCAAGGCAAATTTTCCGATACGGTCAACAACACGCTTATCGTGTTGGCCATTCCTTACGTGGTGGCGGGGACTGCCATTTTGCACGCCATCTTTGTTTCCCGGGGGCAGCGGGCGTTATTGATTGGTATGTATGTTTTGATGTTTTTTATTCCCCACATCTTTTTGCCAATTGCCGTGGTCGGTTTGGCGGATGCGTGGGTGGACTGGCGCGCCAGGTTTGTGTTGGCTTAACAAATTCAACTTTTGAGGTGAAGTAACGATGGAAGTCATATTATTGGAAAAAATCGCCAATTTGGGTGATCTGGGTAGCCGGGTCAATGTAAAAAATGGTTATGCACGCAACTACTTGATTCCACAAGGTAAGGCCGCCCGGGCGACGCCTGAGCGTATCGCCGAGTTCGAAAAACGGCGCGCGGAATTGGAGAAAAAGGCGGCGCAGTCCTTGGCTGAAGCCAAGTCACGAGCCGAGAAGCTGGAAAGCTTGGAAGTGGAAATCGTGCAAAAAGCAGGACCAGAGGGCAAGCTTTACGGTTCCGTGGGCACCCAGAATCTTGCCGAAGCGATTACCGCTGCGGGTGTGGAGGTTTCCCGTCAGGAAGTCCGGTTGCCGGAAGGGCCATTGCGTCATACCGGTGAATTCGATGTTGAATTGCAATTACATCCCGATGTGACCGCGACCGTCAAAGTCATTGTCCGTCCAGAATAATCCAACCCAATAGCGTGGCGGGTCTGTCAAGGCCCGCCACCATTCTCAATAATGCGCGTTGTTTATACCGCGCTTCTTTATATTGCCCTGCCTTTTGTTTTCGCCCGTCTGTTGTGGCGAAGCCGGAAGATACCCGAATATCGAAGGCGTTGGAACGAGCGTCTTGGATGGTATTCAAGTCGTTCAAATATTCCAAAATCAACATATGCCTTATGGCTGCATGCGGTTTCCGTGGGGGAGGTGGAAGCCGCGCTTCCCTTGGTTCATGCCCTGCAAAACCGCTATCCACAATATCAAATAGTGATCACCACCACGACGCCGACCGGTTCCAGCCGCGTACGTTCGATGTTTGGAGAAAGCGTGTGCCACGTTTATCTCCCCTATGATCTGCCTGGTCCTGTCCATCGGTTTTTGACTCACTTTCAGCCAATGCTGGCCATGATTATGGAAACAGAACTGTGGCCTAACTTGTATCTTGCCTGCCGGGGAAGGAAAATTCCCCTGATTCTGGTCAATGGGCGGATGTCGCCCCGCTCATATCGGGGATACCAGAAAGTCCCAGGATTAATACGGGAGACATTGGCCTGTTTTCATCATCTGGCCGTACAAACCCGGCAAGATGCCCGAAGGTTTCAGGCCCTGGGGGCGGCGCCTGAAAAAATTACCGTGACCGGCAATCTCAAGTTCGACGTTGAATGGCCCGTGAAACTGGCGGAAGAAGCGGCGGCTTTCAGAACAAAATATTGGCCGGAGCGCTTAATTTTAATAGGCGCCAGCACCCACGAAGGGGAAGAGGTGGCTTTGGTAAAGGCCTACCAAAAATTACGGAAAACCTGCCCAAATTTACTGTTAATCCTGGCGCCGCGTCATCCGGATCGGATAGCTTCCGTGGTTCAGCTTTGTCAGAAGGCTGGATTCACCCTGGCGCTTCGAAGCCAAAAAGATTGTCGGGGAGACGAGGATATTTTTCTGCTGGACACCTTGGGAGAATTGAAATTATTTTATTCATTGGCGGATATCGCCTTCGTCGGTGGAAGCTTGGTGCCGGCGGGTGGGCATAACGTTTTAGAACCGGCCAGAGCTGGCGTGCCGGTATTGTTTGGCCCATACATGACCAATGCGCCAGAGGTTGCACAGGGACTGGAACAGGCAGGTGGCGGCATAAGAGTGGACGGTGTGGATTCGCTTACCCGGGAAATCAGCCGGCTGCTGGGCATCGCAGAAACACGGCAGCAGATAGGGCGGCGCGGACAGCAATTCTTGCTGCAAAATCAGGGTGCCCTTGAGCGCACATTAGGATTATTAGCGCTGCTGCTTACTCCTGCCCGGAGGAGGCCCTAATGATAAATGTCACCGGCCCATCATTGACAAGACTGACTTGCATGTTCGCGCCAAAGCGGCCTGTCTGAATTCTGGGATATTGTTGACAAATCTCATCTACCAGTGCCTCGAAGAGTCGTCTGCCGGTTTCCGGATCAGCGGCGGGGGTGAAGCTGGGCCGGGTGCCTTTGCGGGTATCGGCGGCGAGGGTGAATTGGGATACCAGTAGCAGTTCACCGTCAATATCCCTGACACTGAGGTTCATTTTGTCTGCTTCATCAGGGAAAATCCGGTAGCTCAGCAGCCGCTGGGCCATGCGTTGCACCTGGGCTTGGGTGTCACCTTTTTCTACCGCCGCCAAAACCAAAATGCCACGGCCGATTTTCCCCACAGTCTCCCCGGCAACCGTAACGCAGGCCTGGTTGACCCGCTGGATCACAGCAATCATGTATCAGTCTTTTCCTGGGCTTTCTGCACCAAATTGAGCATCTCCATGGGTAAGGGGAAAACGATCGTGCTGGAGCGGTCCCCGGCAATTTCAATCAAGGTTTGCATGTAACGCAACAAGATAGCTTGGCGTTCCTTGGACAAGGTATGAGCGGCCACCTGGAGTTTTTCCGCCGCTTGCATTTCCCCTTCGGCGTGGATGACTTTGGCGCGGCGTTCCCGTTCGGCTTCCGCCTGGCGGGCGATGGCGCGGATCATGCTCTCGTCCAGATCCACCCGCTTGATTTCCACGTTGGCCACCTTAATGCCCCAGGCGTCGGTTTGGGTGTCTAGGATAGCCTGAATGTCGGTATTGAGCTTTTCCCGCTCGGCCAACATTTCATCCAGTTCGTGCTGCCCCAATACCGAGCGCAAGGTGGTTTGGGCGAGCTGGCTGGTGGCCTCATAAAAATTCTCTACCTGGATAATCGCCTTGGCGGGATCGATGACCCGGAAATAAACCACGGCATCCACCCGCACGGAAACGTTATCCCTGGAAATCACATCCTGGCGGGGCACGTCCATCACCACGGTGCGCATATCCACCCGCACCATCCTTTGGATAAAGGGGATGACAATGATCAGCCCCGGCCCTTTAACCTTGTAAAACCTCCCTAACAAAAAAATCACGCCCCGCTCGTATTCCCACAGAATACGGATAGCGCTGAGCAGAAACATCAACAATAAAATGACGACGACAATTAGCGCGTTCATGGGTTTTCCTCCCGATGTGGTGTGACGTAAAGCGTTAATCCATCAATCCCGGTAACTTTGAGCAGGTCTCCCTTGCGAACGGGACGGTCGGTGATAGCGCGCCATCGTTCGCTGTGGAGCCGTACCCAGCCTTCGGCTTCGAAGTCCTCTAATGCTTCGGCGGTTTGATTGAGTAATTCTTCCTTGCCGGTGACCACTGGATTATGCCGGGCCTTGATCACCATCCCCAGGCCCATGATGAAAAGCAAGGCGGAAGTAGCGGCGAAGGCGAGAATCAGCTCCAAATGGATGCCAAAGCCGGGTACAGAGGTATCGGTGAGCATAATGGAACCCAATGTGAAAGCGACCACGCCGCCGATGCCCAAAATGCCAAAACTGGGGACAAAGGCTTCGGCCACCATGAGCGACAGCCCCAACAAAATGAGCGCCAGGCCTGCATAATTGATGGGCAGCACTTGAAAGGCAAACAGCGCCAGCAGTAGGCAAATCCCGCCCAATACCCCCGGCACCACGGCGCCTGGGTTGGAAAACTCGAAAATCAATCCGTAAATTCCAAGCAGCATCAAGATATAGGCAATATTGGGATTGGTAAGCACCGCCAGCAACCGGCTGCGCCAGTCCGGTTCCAACCGCTCCAGCACCAGGCCTTGGGTTTTAAGCTCGATCTCTTGCCCCAAAACAGTTACTTTGCGGCCATTGAGTTTTTTGAGCAGATCGCCAATATCGGTAGCGATCAGGTCGATCACATTTTTTTCCAAGGCCTCTTCAGCAGTGAGGGTGGCGGCTTCGCGCACCGCTTTTTCCGCCCATTCGGCATTGCGGCCGCGCATTTTCGCCAAGCCTTTAATATAGGCGACCGCATCATTAATCATTTTCCGCTGCATTGCCCCGCCCTTGGGTTTGGATTTTTCTTTATCCTGCTTGTTATCGTCACTGCCGGGTGTTTTGGGGGGCGAAGGGCCGGGCCCTGCGATTTGTACCGGCGTGGCAGCACCCACGCTGGTGGCAGGGGCCATGGCGGCGATGTGAGCGGCATAAAGAATATAAGTACCCGCACTGGCGGCCCGCGCCCCACTGGGGGCGACGTAAGCGACAACCGGTATCGGCGAGGCAATGATTTGTTTAATGATGTCGCGCATGGCCAAATCCAGGCCGCCTGGCGTATCAAGCCGTAGAATGATTAAGCGGGCCGAGGACTCGATGGCGTGATCAAAGCCGCGTTTGACGTAATCCGTGGTTGCCGGTCCAATGGGGCCTTCTATCTCGAGCTGGATTATTTTTCCTTCGCTTTCTGCCCAAACGGGCATCGCCGACAGAAAAACCAGGATTAAAAAAAAGGAAAACCGCCAGTGTTTCATTTACCACCTTCGGTCAGTCTATTTCACCCATAGCCTACGCGCTTGTCATGGTGCAAGCAAGACAGCCTTAGGCGTTACAGGTAAATATGCCAAATGGAATATAAACGAAGCGAATTATTCCAAACTAATCTTTCCTTATACACATAAAACAAAATAGAATATGCATATCCGTTTATGTGATAACGGAGATCTCTATAAAAAACGAAATGTCCAGAGGTACGGCTATGAAAAATACAATTAAATTAACGGTAATCAGTGTTGTGATGATGCTGTCAGGGGTTGCCTGCTCCACTAACCAACCACGTGGTGATGATGATCTGGCAAAAGCTGCCGCCGAGCTACAGCAATCGAGGACGGTGGCTTATCATCCCATCCGTCCCTACAACAAGACCTTTAATCCCAGGCAAAAGGAATATCCCAATCATTTGGGATTTAACGATCTGCACATACAAGCAGTTCGTCATTTACCCGGTGGGGAGGCGGACCCCCGCAAACTTCATCATGTGGTGCATCATCATTGTAAGGGTTACAACGATGGCACTTTCGTTTGCTTGATGTTCCATAATGGAATGAAGGATCAAGACAAGCCCATTGGCTTTGAGTACATTATTCCAACCGCGATGTTTGAGCAATTGCCGGAGGAAGAAAAGCAATATTGGCACTATCATAAGGTGGAAGTGCCTTTGGCAAAAGCAACCTTCCCGGATTTGACCCCGGAAGAAGCCGCCAAGTTATTGCCGGCCATTAATGAAACCTATGGCAAAGTCATCTACATGCAGCAACCCGACGACAAGCTTCCTTTAAGGCAACCTTATATTCTGGATGTCCACAGCATGCCGCGCGTGGATTGATAGTCTTTTCCAATGCAAAACGCCTGGTTTTGGCCGGGCGTTTCTATTTTTGTAAAGGAGTTCAGATGATTAAAGCCTTCATTGGATGGATAATATTGTTTGGACCAATGACCCTGATGGCAGCGCCATTAGGACTTCCGGAAGTTACTGTCCCGGCAGATAATCCCCAGTCCGCGGCTAAAATAGAGCTGGGCAAACAGCTATTTTTCGACAAGCGATTGAGCGCCGATGGCACCGTCAGTTGCGCCAGTTGTCATCAACCAGAGCGTGCTTTTACCGACGGCCGGCCTACGGCGGTGGGAATAAGAGGGCAAGTGGGTCCGCGCAATGCACCAACGGTATTAAACGCCGCATTTTACACATCGCTATTCCATGATGGTCGGGCCGATAGCCTGGAAACCCAGGCCCTTGGTCCCTTGACCAACCCCATCGAGCATGGCTTGAAAAACACTCAACCCATTTTGGCATTACTGCGAAATGACCCTGATTACCGTCGTCTATTTCAGTCCGCTTTTGGTGAAGCGCCTGAAAAAGCCCAACCTGAACATATCGGCAAAGCGATAGCCAGCTATGAAAGAACCTTGGTCTGTGGCAATACGCCTTTCGACCGTTTTCTGTATGGGGGAGATGAGACCGCGCTATCTGAGAGCGCCCAACGCGGCTTGAGGATTTTCCGCCGTAAAGGAAATTGTGCCAATTGCCATGAAATTGGTCTGAATCACTCTCTTTTTACTGACAACCGGTTTTATAATTTGGGCGTGGGGTTCGAGCGGCTCAAGGGCAAATTTACTCAATTTGTCAGTGCTTACAAACAGGCGACAGCAGGAAATCAAACCGATCCTGCGGCTGTATATAATGAACGGGAACGTTCCGAGTTGGGTCGTTTCCTGGTCACTGGAGAGGTTGCTGATATTGGTAAGTTTCGCACTCCCACCCTGCGTAACATCAGTCTGACTGGTCCTTACATGCATGATGGCAGTCAGAAGACGCTGGAAGACGTGGTGGAATATTACAATCAGGGCGGCGAGAAAAACCCGTTTTTGGATCCGGCAATCTACCCTTTGCATTTGACTGAGCAGGAAAAGGCCGATCTAGTGGAATTTTTGAACTCTCTGAGCAACCCCGCTTGCTTATTTCGCCCGGGCCGGTTTCCAAATCCCGGGGAAATATAATAATTCATTTTATTCGCAGCAGCCGCAAGCCGTTGGCCACCACCAGCAGCGACGCCCCCATGTCCGCGGCCACCGCCATCCACAGGGTCGCCTGCCCCAGAAGCGCGAGCACCACGAAAACGGCCTTGACCCCGAGGGCGAAGGTGATGTTTTCCCGCACGATCCACAATGTACGGCGGGCGTGGCGCACCAGCCAGGGGAGGTGACGCAGATCGTCGCTCATGAGGGCGATGTCGGCCGCTTCGATGGCGGCGTCGGAACCGATGGCGCCCAGGGCGATGCCGACATCCGCCCGCGCCAGGGCCGGGGCGTCGTTGATGCCGTCGCCGACCATGGCGACCGCCCGGTATTCCCGGGCCAGGGCTTCGACGACGCGCACCTTGTCCTCGGGCAGCAGTTCGGCGTGGACTTCCTCGATCCCGAGATCCTGGGCGATGCGTTCGGCGACGCGGCGGTGATCGCCGGTGAGCATGGCGCAGCGGATGCCGAGACGACGCAGCGCCGCGACCGTGGTCTCGGCTTCCGGGCGGGGGGCATCGCTGAGGACGATCAATCCCAGCAGCCGGGCGTCCTGCCCCAAAGCGACGACGGTACCGACCTCGGCTTGGGGCGGCAATGTCAGGCCCTCGGGCCAGTGCGCCACCCGCTCCCGCGCCAGTCGCAGGGAGCCGAGCCAGTAACGCCGGCTGCCGATGCTTCCCTCGATCCCCCGGCCGGGCAGCGCCCGGACGCCTTCGGCCAGAGGCGGTTCGCAGCCCCGGGCGGCGGCGCAGCGGCAGACCGCCTCGGCCAGCGGGTGGGTGCTGCCACGCTCCAGGGCCGCCGCCAGCGCCAGCAGTTCCATCTCCTCCACGGCCAGGGAGACGACCTGTACCACCTGGGGCTTGCCCAGGGTCAGCGTGCCCGTCTTGTCGAAGGCCATCAGGGTGAGACCGGCCGATCGTTCCAGGAACACGCCGCCCTTGATCAGTACCCCTTCGCGGGCCGCCCGCGCCAGGGCGGCGACCAGACTGACCGGGGTGGAAATCACCAGGGCGCAGGGACAGGCGATCACCAGCAGCACCAGGGCGCGGTAAAACCAGGCGTTCCAGGAAGCTCCCAGCATCAGCGGCGGTACGATCCAGACCAGCAGCGCGCCGGCAAACACCGCCGGGGTATAGCGGCGGGCGAAACGTTCCACCCACTGCTCCACGCCCGCCTTGCGTTCCTGCGCCTCGGCCACCAGACGGATGATCCGCGCCAGGGTCGAGTCCTGGGCGGGCTTTTCCACCACCACTTCCAGCAGCCCTTCGCCGTTGAGGGTTCCGGCGAACACCTCGTCGCCTGGCCCTTTGGGCACCGGCAGGCTTTCCCCGGTAATGGGCGCCTGGTTGACGCTGCTGTGACCGGCGACCACCCGGCCGTCCACTGGCACCTTTTCCCCCGGCGGCACCAGCACCCGCATGCCGACCTGTACTTCGGCCACTGGAACCGCCCGCACGCGCCCGTCCGCCAGCTTGACGCGGGCGGTTTCCGGCGCCGTCTCCAGCAGCGCGGTGACCGCCCGCCGCGCCCGCGCCACGCTCCAGCGCTCCAGGGTGAGGGCCAAGGCGAACAGGAAAGTCACCGTGGCCGCCTCGAACCACTCCCCGAGGGCCAGGGCGCCGGCGACCGCCAGGCTCATCAGCAGGTTCATGTCCGGCCGCAGCCGCAGCAGGGCACGGACCGCCTTCACCAGCACCCACGGCATGCCGAAGCCGATGGCCAGACCGAAGGCGATTCGTTCGTCCAGGGGAACGGCGCCGGTATGGCCGGCGAACAGTGACAAAAGCGCCATCCCGCCGGCATGACGAAGATGCAGTCCCATCCCCGTCAGCAAGGCCAGGCCGGACAGCAGGGTGAAAAAGCCCTGCCAGTTGCGTTGTGTTTCCTCCGTCATCCCGGCCTGCCAGGGCCGGGCCCGCAGTCCCACACGGGCGACCGCCCGCTGGATGGCCCGGTCGCTCACCGGCCTGGCACTCGAAAGCACGTGCATCCGGCCGTGCAGCAGATCGAAAGCCAGATGGTCCTCGCCGCCCACCAGCGGGCCGACGGCCTGCTTCAACAGCGCCACCTCCTCGGCACAATCCAGCCCCTCGATCCGAAAGGTTCGTCTGGGGGCGGTGGTCGGGCGCTCCGCCTTCCCGGTGACTTCATTTTCATCACAACACGTCATCTCAGCCTCCATCCACGCCCGGTCCCCTTTCACCGGTACGGATCCGCAGCGCATCTTCCACGGGAAGGACATAAATCTTGCCGTCACCGGGCAGGCCGGTGTGGGCACTGGCGGCAATGGCCGAGACGATCGGGTCCACCAGCGCGTCGGGGCAGCTGATCTCCAGCTTGAGGCGTTCCCGGAAGCGGTAGCTGTAGTCTTCGCCGGCACCCGGCTCACCGCGGCTGCTGCCGACGCCCTGGATTTTCAGGACACTCATCCCCGGAAAGCCCGGCACTTGATGCAGGGCCAGGGAAACGTCGTCGAGTTTATGGGTCTTGATGTAGGCAATCACCTGTTTCATCCTGCTCACCTTTCTGTTCAGTCCGTGTTTTCCTGTTCGATGGCGAACCAGCGATACAGCGCCGGGATCACCAGCAGGGTCAGCACCGTGGAGGTGACCAGGCCGCCGATCACCACGGTCGCCAGGGGGCGCTGGACCTCGGAACCGGTGCCGCTGGAGACCAGCAATGGAATCAGCCCCAGGGCGGTGGTCACCGCAGTCATCAGCACCGGCCGCAGGCGCCGGCAGGCGCCGCGGATGGCCGCCTGCTCCAGGGGCAGGCCCGCCTGCACCAGCTGGTTCAGGTAGGTGATCAGCACCATGCCGTTTTCCAGGGCGATGCCGAACAGGGCGATGAAGCCCACCGACGCCGGCACCGACAGGTGCTGGCCGGTCAGCCCCAGGGCGATCACCCCGCCCACCAGGGCCAGCGGGATGTTGAGCAGGATCAGGGCGGTGTTCCTGAGCGAACCGAAGCTGCTGTAGAGCAGCAGCGCCACGCCGAGCAGGGTGACCGGCACCACCACCGCCAGGCGCTTGTTGGCTTCCTGCTGGAGGCGGAACTGGCCGCCCCAGGTCACCAGATAGCCGGGCGGCAGTTTCACCCGGGCGTCGATGGCCTGTTGCGCCTCGGCGACGAAGGAGCCGATGTCGCGGCCTACCACGTTGGCCTGTATGGTGATGAAGCGCTGATTGTTCTCGCGGGTGATCTGGCGCGGGCCGACGAGGCGGTGGACCTCGGCCACCTGGGACAGGGGCACGCGGATGCCGTCGGGGCCGGGCACCAGCAGCTCGGCGATGGCTTCGGGGGTGGCGCGGGCGTCCTTGCGGTAGCGCACGTAGATGTCGAAGCGGCGGATGCCCTCGAACACCTGGCCGGCGGTTTCGCCGCCGACGGCGGTGCGCAGGGTGGTCTGCACGTCCTCGATGTTGAGACCGTAACGGGCCACCTTTTCCCGGTCCGGGCGGATCAGCAGCTGCGGCGTCCCGCTCACCTGGGCCACCTGGACGTCGGCGGCGCCCTCGATCTGGCGGACCACGGCGGCGATTTCGTCCGCCTTGGCTTTGAGGACCTTGAGGTCGTCGCCGAACAGTTTGATCGCCAGTTCCGCCCGCACCCCTTCGAGGAGCTCGTCCACGGTCATCTCGATGGGCTGGGTCAGATTGACCAGGATGCCGGGCATGCCCTGGAGTTTCCTGCGCACCTCGGCCTCGACGAATGCCTGGTCGCCGGGCCGGCGCCACTGATCCTTGGGTTTGAGGAGGATGTACATCTCCGCCGAGTTGACCGGATCGGTGTGGGCGCCCACCTCGCCGCGGCCGATGCGGCTGGTGACGCCGGTCACCTCGGGAATGGTCATCAGCCGCCGTTCGGCGATCAGGGTCAGGCGCTTGCTCTCCTCCAGGGCAATGGACGGTGCCATGGTCAGGCGCACCACCAGGGTGCCCTCGCGCAGCTTGGGGGTGAACTCGGAACCGAGGAACGGAAACACCGCCGCACCGGCGGCGAACAGCCCCAGAGCCAGCCCGACCGCTATTTTGGGGTGATGGACGAACCAGTCGACCCAGGGGCGATAGATGGTCATGAGTTTGCGGACCAGCCAGACTTCTCCAGGTCCGTCCGACGGGGCGGGGGTGGCCGTAGCGGAGGCGTTGATGGCCTGGACGGCCATCGTCGAGCCTCCAGGGACGGATTCACGGCGTCCTCCGGTACGGCCACCCCCGCCCCGGCCCCCCCGTCGAAGCAACAGATCACTCACCATCGGCGCCGCCAGCAGGGCGTAGGCCAGTGACCCCAGCATCGCCAGGGCCACGGTGTAGGCCAACGGGCGGAAGGTCTTGCCTTCCACCCCCTGGAGGGTGAACAGGGGCAGAAACACCACGATGATGATGGCGATGGCGAAGACGATGGGGCGGCCCACTTCGAGGCAGGCGCGCCGCACCACGTGCCAGCGGGGTTCGTCGGCCGGCGCGGTGGCGAGATGGCGGTCGATGTTCTCCACCATGACGATGGTGCCGTCCACCATCATGCCGATGGCGATGGCCAGCCCGCCCAGGGACATCAGGTTGGCCGACATCCCCAGCCACTTCATGGCGATGAAGGCGAACAGCACCGAAAACGGAATCGCCACCGCCACCACCAGACTGGGACGCAGCCCGCCCATGAAGGCCAGCAGCACCAGCGCCACCAGGACGATGCCCTGGACCAGAGCCGAAGTGACGGTGTGGACCGCCGCCTCGACGATGTCCTTCTGCTGATAGTAGGGGACGATCTCCACCCCTTCCGGCAGGGCGCGGTTGATCTCGGCGATCTTCTCCTCCACCCGGCCGATCACGGTGGAGGCGTTGCTGCCGTAGAGCTTGATCACCATGCCGGCGACCACCTCGCCCTCGCCGTTGCGGGTCTGGAGGCCGTAACGGATCGCCCCGCCGATGCGGATGTCGGCCACCTGGCGCAGATACACCGGGCGCCCGTCCACGGTCTTGACCACGATGTTGCCCAGGTCGTCGATGCCTTTGGCCAGCCCCACGGAACGGACGATGAGCTGCTCCCCGCCCAGCACCAGATATTGGGCGCCGACGTTGAGATTGTTGGCCTCGATGCGGCGCACCAGTTCCGCCAGGGTGAGGTCGTAGCTCAGCAGCGCCTGGGGATCGACGACCACCTGATACTGCTTCTCGAAACCGCCGATGCCGAGCACCTCGGTCACCCCGGGTACGGTCTGGAGGTTGAACTTGACGATCCAGTCCTGCATCGTCCTAAGTTCCTCCAGGGAATAGCGGCCGGTGTGGTCCTCGAGGTAATAGAACAGCACCAGCCCCATGCCGGTGGAGATGGGCCCCATCTGCGGATTGCCGAAGCCGGCCGGGATCTGCTCGCGGGCCTCCTGCAGGCGCTCGTTGACGAGCTGGCGGGCGAAGTAGATGTCCATGTCGTCCCGGAAATAGACGTTGACCACCGACAGGCCGAAATTGGACACCGAGCGGATCTTCTCGATGCCCGGCAGGCCGGTCATGGCCGCCTCCACCGGATAGGTGACGTACATTTCCACCTCGTTGGGCGCCAGCCCCTCGGTGACGGTGAAGATCTGCACCAGGTTGGGGGACACGTCCGGGAAGGCGTCCACGGGCAGCTGCCGGTAACTGTGATAACCGGCCGCCATGACGATCACCAGCAGCACCGCGACCAGGAGGCGGTTCTTGAGGGAAAATTCGATGAGCCGTTCGATCATGCCTTTTCTCCTCAGTGGTGGTGGCCGGTATCCATTTCGCCTTTGCCCAACTCGGCTTTGAGCAGGAAGGCGCCGCGGCGCACATAGACCTCACCGGGCCGGAGGCCGGCCACGATCTCCACCCGCCGCAGGCCGCGGCGGCCGACCTGCACCGGCCGGGGTTCAAAGCGGTCGTCCTCCTGGACGAACACCACGGTGCGTCCCTCCCATTCGGTCAACGCCTCGGCGGGAACGACGATCCGCCCTTTCTGTGCGGCGATCCCCACCTCGGCGCTGACGAACATCCCCGGACGCCAGCGCCGGTCGGGATTGTCGAGCACCACCCGGGCCTGGGCGGTGCGGGTCCGCTCCTCCAGCACCGGGCTGACGTAGTCGATGACCCCTTCCGCCGCCGGAATCCCGCCGGCCTCGACCCGCACCGCCTGGCCGGGCCGGATCCGGGCCAGATCCTTCTGATAGACCGTCAGCAGCACCCAGACCCGGCTGAGATCGGCAAGGACGAAGGCGCTGCGGTCGCTGCGCAGGAATTCCCCCAGGGTGGCGTGCTTCTCGATCACCCGCCCGCCTGACGGGGCCCGTAGCCGGTAACGGGACAGGTCCACTGCCTTGTGATCACGCAACAGCGCCTCGATTTCCGCGGCGGTCATTCCCAGCGCCAGCAGCCGGTGCCGGGCGGCGTCCAGTTCGACGGCGGCGGCGATCTGTTCCTGCTGGGTCTTGAGGAATTCCCGTTTCGAGGTGATGCCCTTGCGGTACAACTGGCGTTCGCGGGTCAGATTGGCGTTGGCCAGGTCCAGACGGCTCTTGGCGATCAACAGCGCGGCCCGCGCCTCGGCCAGCTCGCGGCTGCTGAGCACCGCCAGGATGTCGCCGGCCTCTGCCCGGTCCCCCACTTCCTTGAACACCTGGCGGACAATCCCGGCCACCTGGGGCACCACGTGATAGAGCCGGTCCGGCGCGAACGTCACCTCCCCGGTCAGGTGCAGCGTCTCCAGAATTTCGCCGGGCGCGGCCCGGGCCAGTTCGATGCCGAATTCCTTCACGACCTCCGGTGTCAGATGCACGGCCTCCTCGTGCTCGTGCTCATGTTCGTGGCCGGCTTCATGGGGTTCTTCGGCCGGCGCCGGCAGGGCCAGCAGCAGCCCCGCCAGCCATAGAATCGATAACGCGGTTCTCATGATGACTCCTGTGCGGTTGATGTTGAGGGATCGACCGGCACTGCGCCGATCAGGCGTTCCAGGGCGGCCCACCAAAGCTGCCAGCTGCGCCAGGCTTCCACCTGCTGGCGGCGGGCGGCGAACAGGGTCCGCTGGGCGTCGATCAGATCGAGCACCCCGACCTTGCCGAGCCGATAGGCTTCGCGCACCGCGTCGAAAGCGGCCTCGGCGCTGGGGAGGATTTCGGTTTTCAACAAGGTGGCGGTGATCTGCGCCTGGCGCAATCGTTGATAGGCGGCCACCAGTTGACGGCGCGCCTCCACCAGCCGGGCGTGGCGCCGCTGCTCCGCCTGGCTCAGACCGGCCTGGGCTTCCTGCACCCGGGTGCGCTGGTCGTTGAAGATGAACAGCGGCACCTGAAAGACGGCCACCGCCGCCACGTCGCCGTTTTCCGCATACTGGCGAATGCCGGCCCGCACCGTCAGGTCGGGGATGGTCGCGGCCTGCGCCACCGCCAGCAGGCGTTGGCGGCGGACCATTTCCGTGGCCCACCGGGCCACATCGGGATTGTCCTGCAAACGCTGCAACAGACGGGGCAGCGGCGGCAGGGGCGCAAGCCGGTCCAGCTGCCCGGTCACCCGCTCGAAATCCGCGGTCAGCCCGCCCCAGATGGCCGCCAGGCGCTGTCTCGCCGTGACCAGCTGTTGCCGGGCCCGGGCCGCCTGGAGCCGGGCCCGGGCCAGTTCCACCCGGGATTTGAACCGCTCCAGCCGGGAAACCTCGCCGGCCCGCACCCGGGCATCGACGATCCCGTGCAGCCGCTCGGCCAGTTGCAGCATCTTTTGCGCCAGCTGCAGATGGACCTGGGCGGCGAGCACGTCGACGAAAGCCTGCTGGGTGGTCATGGCCACCTGGACGCGCCGGGATTCATAGTCCCAGAGGGCCAGATCGCGTTCGCTGGCGGCCAGGCGGCGGCGCTTGAGCCGTTTGCCGCCCAGTTCGATCAGCTGGCTCAGCATCAGGGTGGTTTCGGCGACGTTGTAGCCGCGGTGCTCACCGCTGCCGCCGAAATCCTCCAGGGCGATCCGCAGCCGGGGATTCGGCAACAGACCGGCGCGCACCGCCCTGGCTTCGCGGGCACGGATCTCCCAGGCGTCGGCGTTGAGATCGGGGTTGTGGCGCAGGCTCAGGGCCAGCGCGCTTCCCAGGGTCAGCACCGCGGGCACCGGCACTTCGGTTTGCGGCATCGGGGCCACCGGGGGCGGCGCCTCGGGAAGCCCGGCCGCCTGCACGGTCAGGGCGGCGGCGAACAGGCCGGGCAGCAACGGCCACCGGCGACGGATGGTGGAACCGGGTCCACCCATGAATGGGGACATGCATCTTCCTCCTCGGAATCGAACGGACACGAACGGACGACCGGCGGGGCCGGTCAGGGTCGAAGGCGTGCCTCAGACGATGGGAGGACGATGGGCGGGCGGGTCGGTGCGGGGAACGAAGGTGAAACGATCGGCCCGGGGCGGGGATGACGGGGCGCTGACGAGGGCGAGGGTATAATCCGGCGGCATGGCCAGGCCGCCCACGTGGCCGCCGTGATCGTAACTGCAGAAATGGCACGAACCGTCGTCCCCGTCCGGGGCGTCGTCCGTCGCCACCGCCGGGTCGGCCGTGGCGACGGAGAACACCGGATGGGCCTGATGGTCGCCGCGCGCGTGCGCCACGTGGATGTCGGTCACCAGCCAGGTGGACATCCACAGGGTCATCACGATCAGCAGCCAGGAAAGCGGACGGTTCATGGGCTTAGCATAGCATCTTCATCGCGGTCGTCCAATGCCGCGGCCCGGTAGCGGGCCGGTTCGATGCCGTGGCGCTTCAGCTTGTGATAGACCGCCCGCGGCGTTAGCCCCATGGCGGCGGCGACGGCCCGGACCTCGCCGCGGTGGCGGCGCAACGCCTGCTCCAGGAATTGGCGCTCGGCCTGGTCGAGTACCCGGGCGCGCAGGGTCGGCCAGTCCTCCGCCGCATCAAGAGCGGGTTCCTCCAGCATCACCTCGGCCAGTACCTCGCCGTCGCAGAACAGAAAGGCACGTTCGAGGACGTTCTCCAGTTCGCGCACGTTGCCCGGCCAGGCATGGGCCCGCAGGCGGGCCATCGTTTCCCGGGCGATGCGGGGCACCGGCCGCCGGTACTTGTGGGCCAGGCGCTGCAGGATCAGGTTCACCAGCGCCGGCAGGTCCTCGGGACGCTGGCGCAGCGGCGGGATTTCGAGCCGGAC
>DRKQ01000007.1 GCA_011051685.1 Gammaproteobacteria bacterium | reverse complement strand
TGTGCAGTGCACCTGTCAAGGTACCCTGCGCTTCCTGTAGCAACTTGTTGGCATGCACATAGTTTTTCTTTTGTGCAAGGGCCTCAGCCTTATCCAGTTTCGCAGCCAGGGCCTTCTCGTCCATACGCACATCATCCGGCACTGTGCCTGCCTTTTCCATTCGCTTGAGATTATCGCGGTAGGATTTTTGATAATCCTTAATTTCGGAACGCATGGCCTTGTAGCTTTCAGCCATTTGCGCCAACTCCTCATCACCTGGCACCAGGCGAGTCGCCTCGCTGAGCATCTTCAGCGATTCATTGGCCAGCGCCAATGCTTCCGGCAACGCACCCACCATGGATTTTTCTCGGCCTTGCGCCAGTTTCTTCTTGGCGGCAAGCACCAAATCTTTGGCCTCCCGGTTATCACTGGCCATGACGCGCTTGGCGCCCTTGGCCCCCGCCATCATTTCCGCAAACATCAGCTTTTGCTTCACCTTGGCCTGGCTTACAGTTGAAGCCTTCGTCGCCACACTACCTCCCGCGGCCTTGGCCGCAGCGCTTTGCTGCTTGATATCCACTTTCTGGCCGGGGTCAACAACGTGAATCACGCCACCCATGTACGGATGGTTACGACAGGCGTAATAAAGGGTATCCGGCGTATCCTTGGTCGCCTTCAGGGTCATCTTGCCCTTGTATGTGTAGGCGCCTTCCACGCCTTTGGCATAGGGCGCTCCTCCCCAACCCACAGCCTTCTTGGATAAATACACGTCATGTTTGGGATCGGTGACGATATCAAAGGTGTACGTTTTTCCTCGCTCGACCACCAGCTCCTTGCCGGAAATCCCGTCGACGATAAAGCCCAAATTATGTCCTTTGCCATAGGCCGGATGTGAGGGCTGCTTGGGTCCAACGGTCACTACAAAATGTGTTGGCCCGGATGAGGTGGGAATCACTTTCTCGACCGCCTTGGGTTTCGGCGCCTCAGTCATAGCCAACTTGGCCTGTGCCGGCTCCGATGGCATCTTCGCCTGCTCTGCCATCATCGGCATTTCACTGTGCTCCATGGTTCCCGCCACGGGCTCTTTCGCCATCTTCCCCGCCTCAGGTGCCACTTCTTCCTGCGAATCGGCTGACGCCGCAGCTTTATCGTCTTCCACAGCGGGAATGGGTTCCACGGCAATTTCAGCAGTCTCTTTTTGCGATGCCATGACTTCCACAACAGGCTCTGGCTCGGCTGCGGCCTCTGTCGTCTTCTCGAGGGCGGCTTTCTCCGCTTCTTCTGTGGCAACCTTTTCTGTGGCAACCTTTTCTGTGGCAACCTTAGCCGCCTGTGCGTCGGCAGCCCCTTCTCTCTCTGCTTCCTCAGGTTTTACGGGCTGACCGCCACAAGCCACCAGAACGGCAGCCAAGCCGATTAACAACGCCAGTTTCGCGTAGAGCTTTGACATATAACCTTTCCTCAGAAGTCCCACTGGATTTGGCACCACGCCTCATTCCAATGATTAACTACAGATTGCAAATATGGACAACATAAAATACCAAAATGCGGCGCAGAAAACTCTGCACCGCATCCCGGTTTTACTGCATCAACCCCAACAATTATGACTCTCTGCAAGAAAATCTATCGCCATGGGTTTTTCAGGCTGGCTTCACTCTTCGGCGGCTTCCAGTCAGCCGGCTTGGGTTTTGAGTGGCACTTCGTGCAGGACTTGGTAGTGATCGGGAAAGACACCTTGCCATGGCACACACCGCATTTCTGTCCCAGCAGGATGGCCGACATGTTAATCACATTCGCCTTGCGCTGCGGAATGAAGATTTTCGGGTGACAGTTCGAGCAGTGAAGCCACTGGGTATGCGGCTTGTGCGGAAACACCACATCCGGCATGGAGGCCTTCACTTCGCGAACAATGTCCAGATCCATCACCAGAGGCTCAACGGTGGGATCGAAACGGTCATAGCGGGGTTTCAGCAGCCCGTCATTCAACGCCTTCACCCAGTCCACATAGTTGCCGAACTCTGTCTTTGGCAATCCATCGTAGGCGATCAATGGCGGCTGCAACACGTGGGTACCGTCATTGGCGGGATCGTGAATGCCGTCTTCAGGCGGTGGCGCGTTGCGTTGTTTTTCTTTTTTCAGCAAGCGATTAAAAACATTCGCGCCACTGACCTTGCCTTTGGCCGACTTCACCTGCTTGATCGGCGCCTGGGCTGCCTGAGCGTTGCCACCAACAACCGTAAAGGTTGCCGCCACCAACACGCTCAAGAAGAAGTATTTTATTTTCATTTTATTTCCCCCCCTTGTCGTTATTTAGCAGGCTTAGGCTTGCTCAGAGATTTATAGGTAGGCGCAACCAGACGTTGTACGGTGCTGCCGTGAATCTGCGTGGGTGTCCCCGGGATACCTGAGTGACACATGCCGCAGTTCTCCACAGACCAGGAGATTTCACCATTGTGGCAGGCCCCGCAGAACTTGCCATCAATGATCTTCGCCATGGTGATCTTGTTACCACCTGCCTTGAATTTAAATCCAAGATCCGCGTGACACACCTTGCAGCGGAAGCGGATACGATGATACCAGTGCGGAAAGACCGCGGGCCGCATACCGGCCGCATCTGCGTAATTGTTGATTACCACGTCGGCATACTCCGCCTGGGCCGCCTGCGGCAAGACCAGGACTGCCAACATACTCAACAAGCCAATCAGTGCTGACTTGAACATAGAGCCTCCCTCCATAAATTCGTCAAATAAACCCAAAACATGCACCGACTGTGATTTTATTGTGTCACGTGCAGCGCACATCTTACCCCACATTAAAAACTTCGGGTAGCCTGAAAATTCATTGATTTTATCAAATTTCCGTTGGCGCCCTCCGAAACCCTGAAGCTCAACGTCGTCGCCAACAGCCCCAGGCTGTAGCGGAAGTCCCCCAGCCAGCGCCAGGTCGTGGTCGGTTCCTCACTGCCAATCTGCTTGCTGGCCTGCAGGCGGGAGTCGAATGTCAGATTGTAAACACCAAACGGCCGGCTGTGCTGGTAAGACAGACTGCCTGTCAGATTTTTCGCCGTTGTCACCAGTTCATTGTTCTGATCATCCTCTGTCACACTACGGCTACCCTGAAAGGAGGCGTTTCCGTTGACCGAACTCAACCGGTTGATTCTCATGTCAGAGGCATACGTCACCGTCAAATTATTGAACACCGAGTCTTTCTCGGAAAAGCTGCGGGAATCCCCCAGGCGGGCGCTGATATAGGTTGAGCCACGGCGCCCGCGCCCGTTCCAGCCGAATCCCAGGCCATGAGTAAGTGTTTTTGTGGTTGTGTTGCGCTCACTGCTTTTACTGCCCGAGCCACTTTGCGAAAAGCTGGCGGAAAATGAGCCCCCCCCCCTTGCCATCCACATCTTGCTCAGGTTATGGCCTATACCTGTGGACACATTCTGACGGCTCGAAGACGTTGAGGTCCCCGCCGAGTCTACCGTGGTCGACGCATTCGACACTCCTCCACTCCACTGCCAACTGTAGGTGTAGCCATCCCATCGCCGGTTCTTACCGGTGTATGACATATTCGCCGTTTCTGTTGTGGACAGGGACTGTGTCGAACCGCTGTCGGAAGTGCCTACTGTCGCGCTAAGGTTCACATTCAGGGCCCGGCTGACCCGATAACTCAGACCAAGGCTCGTATTCAGGCTGCGGGAAACGGTGCTCGTCGCCCCATCATTCCTGACTTCGGACATCCGGATCCCGCCGGACACACTGACCACCCGGTGCTCGGGCCGCCAGGCAAAGGAACCAAACAACTGGGAATCGGTTGATTGCGTATCACCGGTTTGTGGACTGACGATGACATGGGAAAAAAGGGTGTTCACGCCCAATTCGGTATTGGGCGTATAGGTGTAGCTTGCGGAGAAAACATCTGTCTTTGAATCACCCGAAGCTCCACGCACGCCCGACTCTGAGTGATTGGCGCTCGCAGTAATCGATTGCGATGACCCACGGGACTGAAAATCGACGCCGTATGAGCTACTCAAGGAGCCAAACCCTCCGCCGTCGAACCGCGTGGTATCGTACCAGGCGTTATAAAGCTGGTTACTGCGCCTCGGGCGGTACACCTGCCTCATCGTCAGCCGTGTGACGCGAAAACTGCTGTCACCGGAAACCGGTGTAAAGTCATAGGACTGCTGCGTACGGCTGTCCGTTCGGGAGTAGGTCAGCGAAAAGGGAAACCGGCTGCTGGGAAACACGCCAACGGTAAAATTGCCCGATCCCACCGTACCTTCAGAGCTGCTGGTATTGGAAACGGAATTGGACAGGCCCACATTCAATGCCAGTGAAGAGGTGGCGAACCAGGGCTGCCAGATATAGCCGGATGCGCTCCAGCCCAAGAGCAAATTCGTCGACTCGGTTTGGCTACCCGCACTGTCCGTATAGGAATACCGGTAGGAAACCTGCCCGGACTGCGACAAGGGCACAAAGGCACTGAAGGCGGCGCCTTCACGAAGCGGTGCAAAACCGATCAGGATAACGGCAAGCCAGACTTGCCGTCGAAATGTTGCCCTTGCGGATACCATAAAAATCAGACTCGCGCATTACCGAGGAAAACAGACGCCGCCATTTCCCTTATCGCGCGAAACAAGCCCCCTAATCATTTTTTCGGCGGCCCGGGCAGACATTCACGCCAGGTTTCGCCTTTTCGCCCAGGAAGATCGGGCTTCGCCCCGCTGAATCATCGAACCCGCCCCCTGAATATTATTGGGAAACAGTGTATGTTAGCCGCTCAGCGGGTGCAAACCCCCATCCAAAATGCACTCAGCGCCATGGCGCATCGTTCAATTCCACTTTGGCGTTCTTGTGCAGGCGTTCGAGCAATCCTTTCCACGCCTTGTCCGCCTTTTCCCGTACATATAATTTCTGCGCACGGTCCCTGACGCTCTCAAAGGGGTTCAATCTGGCCTTGGTGCGCTCATCCAGACGGAAAATCGCCACCCCCTCCAGTAGTACCACGGGAGCCGACACTTCCCCCGGCTCCATGATATCAAGGACTTTCTGGGCGTTCTCCCCCAGCATTCCCCGGTGAATAAACCCCATATCACCGCCATTGGCGGCGGACTTGTCGCTGGAATGGATGCGCGCCAGTTCCGCAAAATCCGCTCCCGCGTTGATCCGTTCAACAATCGAATTGGCCTCCTCACCGGCCTGTTGCCACACCTCTGTGCTGGAAGATGGATCCACCCGCAAGAGGATCAGGGAGATACGATTTCGCGCCGGAGTTGTGAATAAATCACTGTGCTCCGCATAATATTTTTTCAGCTCCTCCGTGGTCGGCGGCTTTATGTCCGTTACCGTCTTTTTCAGCACCTTGGCCAGGCTGTCATTGGTGAGTTTTTTACGCACCGCCGACAAGACCTTGTCACGGGCCTTGGCCCACTCTGGGTCGTCCTGAAACTTGGCATCAAAGGCCTTCACATTGGCCTCCACTTCCTCCATGTCGGGCTTCAGGTTGCGCCGCCTTGCCTCCTGAATCAACAAGGCCCGTTCAACCAGTTCCTCGGCAACCTCTTTGCGAAACTTCTTGGCCTCACCCTCCTCCACCTTGCCGTGATAAAAACGCTCACGCACCCCACGACGCAAGGCAGAAATATACTCTCCCATGGTGACTTTTTCGCCATTGACAATAGCAATGTAATCCAGCCCCGAAGGTACGGCCTTTTGCGGCTCTGCTGCGGCCTTCGCGCCCGCCTCCCCTACCTCTGTATCGGCAGCCGACACCAATCCGGCCCAAACGCTGACGCTCAGCACAAACAGCAACAGAACACTAAACGATAATATTTGCTTTTCCACCTAACACTCCATGACAAGCCATTTTGACAGGCCCACAAGATACGTCAGCCTTCCCTGCCAGTCGACCCAGGCATATCCTGCCGGTCTGCATACAAAGAAGGCATGCAAAGAAAACCCGGTTTTTCATAACCAATAAAAAAGGCTGGTAGCCGGGCGTTCCCGCCAAGCTACCAGCCCACTACTCTCTTATACCAAAGGCTGATTCAGCTTACTTGGTATGACAGGTCAGACAGACACGGCTTCCCCGGTTGGACTGAGCACTACCCGCATCACCGGATGTCCCACCAATCGCTGTCGTAACATCGGTCGTACCTTCCATACGCAGGAAGGTGGTGGTCTCAAAGTGCGGATCATGACAGGAACCGCATTCCACGAAAGGCTCCAGCTCGCCGGTAAAGGTTGCACCATTGGCGGAAGCAGGCTCCGTGGAGGTGTCGCGGGTATATAGTTTAAAGTCCCACTTATCAAATGTATTCAGAGCGGACTCAGCGGTTGTAGCCATGGCCTGATTCTCAATATACCAGCGGGCCGTGCCCGTGATATTCACCGCCGGGACAAAGTCCATATCGCGTGTGGGTGACAAACCACCAAAGGCATTACCATTGGGGTTGGTCGGGGAGGAATAACCACCACCACCGTACTGCATACTCACCGGATGGTCATTCATCAGGTTGGTGCCGATGGCCCAGATATTCTGATTCGTGCCGCCAAGGTCCACGGAATTCTGGAATCGTCCAGTGGTATCCAGAGTACCGTCCGTGGTCCACGTCCAGCCCAGACCGCCAACGCCGCCACCGGTTGCATTGTAGCCTGCGGAACCCGGCGCATTGATGATATTGTCAATGGCCTGTGTGCCATCGTGACAGGTCAGACAGGCCAGGGAGACAGAACCCACATTACCTACGGCAGCATCAAGGGTGGATGTACCCAGCTGGTCATAGGTGGTGAAGGTGGCCGTTGTCAGCTGCTTGTTCCACAAGGGAACCGGGGCACCGGTGTCGCCGCCGTGAGGCGTGTGACAGAAGATGCAGATTTCAGCCGTATCCGCAGCTGCGGCGGAGTTGGGACCCTGGCCGGTTGAGCCCAGGTTATGACGAGTGTTGACAATTGAACCGGCAATGCCAGCAGAGGCGCTACTGGCGATCAGGGCGCTGCCCAGAACCACTGCCGTCGCTACCGATGATTTTACAAAATGTTTCATTATGAAACCCCCTATGGTCTCGTGCACGAGAATTAAAAAAATTTACTGCTCTCTGCGCTACTGCGCGTTAGCGTTACTACTCTTTGCGAATACCCGGCGACTGCTTGCCTGGCTTCGCAACCCCAGATCAAAGCTTCAAGTGCCTTTCCCCCGGGCATGAACTACGCCTTCATTGAGAGTACTTTTTAGCACGGCTCGGGAACAAAAGTCAATTTTCATGATATGCAAAACCAACTTGCATACATGACCAGACTTATCAGCAAAAACCCTGGGTTTTGTTTTTTATTTTCTGAAAAAACAAAAGATTAAGCTGTTGTTCTGGTGTACTTTCTTCTGTTTTTTGACCCGTTTAAGAGCCCTGCCTGCTGGGTAAAACTGTGACGCCGTTCACACTTTGCCGATTGACATCTGAACAATCCGTAATCACAATTTTAAACAACGAAACACATTATACTCACTTGTGGTGAATAAACAAACCGTTCACCGCAATTTCCTTTCCTGTTAACCCGCACCCTTTCTCTTTGTAACAATTGCTTCTATCTCCGATGCCTGCAAACGATGCAGCACCTCTACTTTTTTGAAGAACTGATCCACAATATAAACATTCTGCAATTCATCAATGGCCACCCCTGCCGGCATTGCCAGCGTGCCTGGCTTATCTTTTTTCTGATCACCCCCGATAGCCAGCAGCAACTCACCCTTGGGATTGAAAACCTGCACATTGCGAAACAGGGTATCCGAGACATACACATTGCCATCCGCATCCACCGCCAGGCCGCGAGGCCGGGCAAAATCCCCGAAGGCCCGCCCCACGCGCCCCCAGGAACGCTGATACCGCCCTTCTGCGGTAAACACCTGAACCCGGAAATTGCCCGCATCCAGCACAATAATCTCGCCATTGGGCGCCACGGATACCTGGGTGGGCAGGTTGAACTCTCCCGCCTTCAGGCCCCGCCGACCAAACTCGAACAATTTTTCACCCTCGGCGGAAAAAGCCACGACCCGATGGCGCAGGCTGTCGATCCCCCCCGTATCCACCACATATACCCGCTTGCCGTCGGGTGTCACCGCCACATCAGTGGGGCGATCCAGCTCGCCGCGCTCGCCAATACTGCGCAAATACATGCCAAAGGCATCATAGACGTACACCCGTTTCGCGCTCGCATCCGCAACATAGATTTCACTGTTTGCCCCAATGGCGATCCCCAGTGGTTTGGCCAACACCCCTTCCCTACCGGCAACCCCCAGCGGATACACCTTTTTGCGCTGTAAATTAAAGATAAAGCAACGCCGCTGTACCGTATCCCCCACCACCACGAGCCCGTTTTTCGCTGCCACGCCAAAGGGCTTGGAAAAAATCCGCGGCACCTCCCTCTCGCCGGTCAAGGCTTTGCGAAAGCGATCCTCCATTGTGACCGGCTTGATACTTGTCTCGGAGATCAGGGTCGCCACGTGCACAAACCGCGGGGGGGCAGGTGGTTCGGGCCAGTAGATGGCATTGTCGGCATCAGGCTTTTGCTGAGGCGCGGCGCAGCCCGCCAGCAACGCAATAAACGACATGCACAGGTAAATAGGTTTTTTGAAGCTGTTCATCGCAAAAGACATCGTTGATTAAGCAAAACAGGATAACAAATGGTGAACGAAAAAGGGGCTCTTCACAATCCGAATCATTGCCCTGTCAGGGTCTGTTAACAGGCCCCAGCAAAAAAAACGGGGCCCGAAGGCCCCGCTCAACAACTGCTATAAAGCGTTATTTTTATTAAATCGACTTACTTGAAGTCTTTGCGCAGACCGACAGTTACCACACTCTCGATATCGCTGGTGTCACGGTAGCCAGCGAACAGGCGGGTCATCTTGGAGAACTTGTGGATCACGCCCAATGCCACATATGTGGTGTTATCGACACCATTCACATCTGGATCTGCGTCGGCATACTGAAGGGCAAAGGTATTCTTGCCCATTTTCATCTGATAGCCCAGGAACAGTACCGTGGGTTCGTTGGTGCCGGTGTCGATCATCTCGTACTGACCAGAGATCTTGTGCGGACCAGACTTAAACTGACCACCCACCTTGGTGGCGGTGTAATCAGAGATATCACCGTCATCATAGGCGGCAACAAAGGCCTCGACACCACCGGCGCTGTACTTCACGTCAGCAGCGAAGTTGCCTTCGTT
>DRKQ01000006.1 GCA_011051685.1 Gammaproteobacteria bacterium | reverse complement strand
GGACAACAGCCTGCTGGGACCGGGTGAGGAATTCCGCATCGCCAAGTATCGCGTGACGCCGGACTATGACGATCCGAACCAGAACCTGTCCTACCTGATTGTGTATGACACGACTGTCGATGCCACGACCCAGTTGGTCAGTACCGAAATCAGTGGCTTCAGCAGCTACGGGACCACAACATCCACTACCTTCCCCCCCATTTTGCCTCCCGTTCCCAATACCACGGCAAGCTACGATTCCTGTAATCGGCGACTCACGTTGACGATACGCGGTTCCGGTGTCGAGACTGCGACAGTCACCGCGTTCATCCAGCAGCGCAGCCGCCAGGCCAGACCGCTGGGCTCCATACCGCCGTGGACCAACTGGAGCACAGACTGGGCAGGGGAACGTGTCCAGCAACCACAGGGCAGTCTGGTGTTTTCCGCCCTGCCCAGACCGGCCGCCGGCGAGTCGGCCTATACCTATGAATACCAGGTTGGTACCCGTTTGTGCGAAACACTGCAATGCAACCCTCCCCGCTTTCACGTGACAGGCACCACAAGTGTGTTGGCACTGGAGAGGCCGACCCCCGGAAGGATCGAGAACCTGGCCATTACCGCTACTACCTCGAACAGCCGGAGCCTGGACTGGGATCACGCCATTCTTCCCGAGGAACACTACGATTATTTTGAAGTGATGCGGCGGCCACCGTGGTCCGGTCCCACGGGCGGCGACTGGCTGAATATCGGCGTTAGCCCTTCCTGGAGTTACCGGGATACCCAGGATATCCAGCCAAACACCAATTACACGTATTTTGTTCGCGCGGTTAATGCCACCCAGCCGAGTTGCCCGAACCCGCTGGCGGGCGCCGCCGCGTCGACCTCGTCTTCGTCGATTCCCCCTGCCAGCATCACCCGCGTCAGTGTCGATTCAGCGGGCGTGGAAGGCAACCAGGCCAGCGGCGGTCCGGGTGAGGTGGTTGCGATCAGCGCAGATGGCCGCTATGTCGCCTTTTCTTCTGATGCCAGCAATCTCGTGGCGGGCGACAGCAACGGGCGCACTGATGTCTTTCTCCATGACGCCCAGACGGGTACCACCACCCGTGTCAGCGTGGATTCCGCTGGCGGAGAGGGTAACCAGGTCAGTATAGCTCCCTCCATCAGCGCGGATGGCCGGTACATCGCATTCATGTCTGCCGCCGACAACCTGGTGGCAGGGGACAGCAATGTGGGCTGGGATGTTTTCCTCCATGATACCCAGACGGGCGCCACCACCCGTATCAGTGTGGACTCCGCTGGCGGAGAGGGTAACGGTGACAGCATGCTTCCCTCCATCAGTGCGGACGGCCGGTTCATCGCATTCATGTCCGTGGCCACCAACCTGGTGGGGGGCGACACCAATGGCTTCACTGACATCTTCCTCCATGACACCCAGACGGGTGCCACCACCCGTGTCAGTGTGGATGCCGCAGGTGTCGAGAGCAATGACCATAGCAATCGCCCCGCCCTTAACGAGGATGGCCGGTACATCGCCTTCACTTCCGAAGCCACCAACCTGGTGGCAGGCGACGGTAACGGGCGCACTGATATCTTTCTCCACGACACCCAGACAGGCGCCACCACCCGTGTCAGTGTGGACTCGTCAGGCAATGAGGCCAACGGGTCAAGTGGGCGTTACAGGCCCGCTATCAGCGCGGATGGCCGGTATATCGCTTTCGTTTCCGGGGCCACCAACCTGGTGACAGGCGACAGTAACGGGCGCAGGGATGTCTTTCTCCATGACACCCAGACGGGCACCACCCGTGTCAGTGTGGATTCCGCAGGTGTCGAGGCCAACTTCGGAAGTGACAATGGACCCGCTATCAGCGCGGATGGCCGATATATCGCCTTTTCTTCCGGGGCCACCAACCTGGTGGCAGGCGACACCAATGGCTTCACTGACATCTTCCTCCATGACACCCAGACGGGCGCCACCAACCGCGTCAGTGTGGATGCCGCAGGTGTCGAGAGTAATGGGCATAGCAGTTACCTCGCCATCAGCGCCGATGGGAGCTATGTTGCCTTTCAGTCCGATGCCAGCAATCTTGTGGCAAACGACACCAATGGGAGGCGAGACGTATTTCGCGCACCGAGGCAGTAATCACTGTGACCGTGACCGTACCCCCATAGCCCGAGCCACCCGGAATGTGGGATTTCCCTATAATCGTGACCCAGGGTGGTCCCGAAATGAAGCGAAAGCTGCGCGAACTTGAGCAGGAAAATGCCAAGTTGAAGCGACCGCTCGCCGAAGCAGAACACGAGAAGGCGGCCCTCAAGGAGTTGGTTGAGGGGAAATGGTGACGGCCATGCAGCGGCGCCAGGCCATCGAATACCTCGAGAGTCACCGCGTCAGCGAACGCCGGGGCTGCCGCTTGTTTGGTTCAACCGCTCGGCCGCTTGGTGGCAGCCCAAGGATCGAGACGACGCTGCGCTGCAGGCGCGTCTCAAGGTGCTGGCGCAGCGCTCCCGAGCTATGTCTATCCGATGCTGCATGGCCTACTCAGAGCGGAAGGGCTGGTCCAGAACGCCAAGCGCATCTACCGTATCTACAGGGAGGAAGGCCTACAGGTGCGCACCAAGCGCCGCAAGAAGTTGCAACGGCCCCGGGTGCCCATGGCCGTTCCCAACCGCGTGCACGAGTGCCGGTCAACAGATTTCGTCAGTGAGCAGATGGCCAATGGCCGCCGGTTTCGGGTGCTGAACATCGTGGATGACTTATCCTGTGAGTGTGTTTTACAAATCACGGACTTCTCGATCTCCGGGAAGTTTCTTGCTAAATTTGAGTTGCACCTGGAAGACATGGCGTCATCCAAGATGAAGGAAAGGAAGAATCAAAGGGGTCAGACTCGATTGACTACTCCGGCCTCACGGAAACACACCGCTAGCTCATCTACCTGAGCGGCTCTGGGCAGCATCGTCAGGAAAACAGGGATGGCAACAAGGAAGGGAAGACGTTATGTGGGTCGTAAAGGGTTTTTCAGTCGTGTGGCTGCACGTGCTGAGAAATTATATGTTCACAGGGTCTGTGGAGGTGAAGCGTGCATTGATGGTTGTCAATCAAAAAAATCCCGGTGGCCTCGGTATACTGTTCATCTAGCATGATTTTGTCGCCCTGTTTGAGAAGGGACTGCAGGCATAGGCCGAGTTTTGAGCGTAGTTCACAATCGAGTCCATGTTTGTGCCAGTTGGCGCGTGCCATGGGCATGCCTTGCTTGCCAAGCTCGAAAAAGTGATCCACCAATGCAGCACGTAGATCGCTT
>DRKQ01000005.1 GCA_011051685.1 Gammaproteobacteria bacterium | reverse complement strand
CGCGCGGGAGACATAACCCAACACTTCCTGTTGGGCGATATCGTCCACCTTGTACACCACGCCGTCGATCTCGTAGGGCAGCGTCTCGCGGCGCTCGGCCATGCCCCGGAAATAGGCCAGGCAGGCCTCGATGCCGTGCACAGTCTCGATCTCCGGGCAGATACGCAGGCCCCAGTCCTTGAGGCGTTGCAGGATGGCCCGGTGGCTGCCCGGCAGTTCGCCGCCTTCCATCTGCCCCACGCCATAACAGAAAATAGCCAGTGGCCGGCTGGCGGTGATACGGGGATCGAGCTGGCGCAGCGAGCCCGCCGCCGCATTGCGCGGATTGGCGAAGGGCTTTTCCCCGGCGGCGCGCTGGCGCTCGTTGAGCGCCTCGAATCCCGCCTTGGGCATGTATACCTCGCCGCGCACCTCCAGCACCCGGGGGTAATCTTCGCCCCGCAGGTGCAGGGGCACCGAGGGGATGGTGCGCACGTTCTGGGTGACATCCTCGCCGCTGTAGCCGTCGCCGCGGGTGGCGCCGCGCACCAGCACGCCGTCCTCGTACAACAGGCTCATGGCCAGGCCATCCAGTTTGGGCTCCGTGGTGTAAACCACGTCCTCGGTGCCCAGCTTTTCCGCCACCCGCCGGCCGAAGGCGCGCACCTCTTCCTCGTCGAAGGCATTGTTCAGCGACAGCATGGGCACCACGTGGCGCACTTCCTCGAAGGCCGACAGGGGCCTGGCCCCCACCCGCTGGGTGGGCGAATCGGGCGTCACCAGCGCCGGGTATTTTTCTTCCAGGGCCTGCAGCTCGCGGAACAGGCGGTCGTATTCGGCGTCCGGGATCTCCGGATCGTCTAACACGTAATAGCGGTAATTGTGATAATCGATCTGCTCGCGCAGTGCCTTGGCCTGCTGGCGGATTTTGGCGGGCACATTGTTTTTTGAGGATGTACTTTTTTTCATTGGTGTACCGTTATTCATCATCTCAAAAAATTTACCACGGCGTTATTATCCCCATGTGGGAGCGCCTTTCCAGGCGCGATTCCCGCCTGGAAAGGCGCTCCCACGGCACTTGCCACCGCAATAAGTACGCTATTGGACGGGCCTGTGTTCATTCACTGGCCCTTCAGGCATTCACCAGATGGTGAATACCCACCGATGTTTGCAAAAGCTGTCGTTAACCTCTTGATTGTCATCCCGGTGCAAGCCGGGAGCTACGTGACGGAGCAAACTAAACAAGTCAATAAGCATTTCCCTATCGATCAGCAGGCGTCTTCTATTTCGGGATGTTCTTCGAACAGTTCGTCCTCGAAGCCAAATTTGCTCATATCCTCAATGCGTTGCGGATAGAGGATGCCATCGAGATGATCACATTCATGCTGCACCAGGCGCGCATGGAAACCCTCCACTTCCCGTTGGATGGGATTGCCCTGCGGGTCGAAGCCGCGGTAAACGATGCGCCGATGACGCGGCACCCAGCCGCGCATCCCCGGCACGCTGAGGCAGCCTTCCCAGTCACTTTCCATTTCCTCGCCCAGGGGCTGGATCTCGGGGTTCACCAGCACGGTGAGGGCCACGGGCTCGCGATCGGGATAGCGCGGATTGTCCTCGAAACCGAAGACCACTACCCGTTGCAGCACGCCGATCTGGCTGGCGGCCAGCCCGGCGCCCTCGGCCTGTTCCATGGTCTCCAGCATGTCTGCCACCAGCGCATCCAGTTGCGGCGTGTTAAACTCGGCGACGCTTTGCGCCCTTTGCAACAACAGGGGATGACCGATGCGTAAAATGGGCCGCGCAGGCATAATGCAGTCCTGACCTCTTTCCAGGTGATTTGAGTGACGTTGACAAGCCGCCATCATACCAAGAACTTGCGCCGCAGGCCGGCTCGCGGCGCTGGATTTTACGCATATTGCGCCCTGCTGGCAGGCCTGCTGCCCCACTGGGCCGGGGCTGCACCCGCCAGCCCGCCGCAGGACGAGGCCCGCTGGTTTCAGGTGGAACTGATCCTCTTCGCACAGCTCCCCACAAAGAATGGCGGCAATCCGCTGGAATCCGAACAATGGCCGGACATCGAAGGCCTGCACCTGCCCGAGGCACTGCTGGAACTGCAACTGCCCCCCAGCGTGCCGCCCGCCTCGGAAATACACGCTGACGGACGTGTCGATGAACAGCCGCCCACAGACAGCCCGGCCACAGAAGAAAACCCCACCGAATCCGGCAGCGACGGCCCCGTGGCCTACCAACTGCTGGGCGCCGACGCCCTGCAACTCACCGCCATGGAAGACAAGCTGCGCCGCTCCAGACAATTCGAGCCCCTGCTGCACATTGCCTGGCAACAACCCACCGTGGACCGCCAGCATGCCCGGCCCATCTTCTTCACGGAAGGCATGGCCGACCCCCTGGCCGAGAACACGGGTGAGGAAGCGTTGCTCGAAGACTCCCTGCCAGCAGACATCTCCCTGGGAGACAACCCCGAAATCGCCCCCGCAGACGAGTCACTTCCCCCACTGCTGGAATACGCCACCGAAGAAGACACCCACGTCGGCCCGCCCAACCCCCGCTTCGTGGGCACCGTCACCCTCAGCGTGGAACGTTACCTGCACTTCGCCGCCGACCTGCTCTACCGCCAGCCGGTCACCCAGCGCAACCCCATCCCCATCCCCGACCTGGACCTCTGGTACGACCGCCCCTACCCCACCCTGCGCGAACCCCAGGGCCCCGCCTACCGCCTGGAAACCTGGCAGGCCATGCGTGGCTTCCAGCTCAAGGAATCCCGCCGCATGCGCTCCAAGGAAATCCACTACCTCGACCACCCCTTCATGGGCGTGATCGTGGTCATCACCCCGGTGGAACTACCGGAACCGGCGGAAGAGATTCAACAAACCAGCCCGCAGAATATTCTGGATGCGCCGCGGAGGAGGTAGCTTGAGGAGGGGTTAGGTGTGGTTTGATTTTGGGGGGTAAGGTGATTAGTTGAAATGCCACCATAGAAAGATTTCAGCTATAGTTTCGACTGAATAAAATAATGCTTTTGCCCATATCTTATAAAATACATATCTCGATTTGACTCAACCAGATTTTGCAATCTCCTTTTCCAAGGAGAAGTTCTTTTTACTCCACTGGGATGAGTTTATTATCGGATATTCCAAATATTGGCACTTCCCATTCTTCCTTTGGCTTCTAATTCAAAATATTACGGAAGATTATTAATCGTCTCAAAATAATTGCTACAGGGTTATTTCCACATGTGGGAGCGCCTTTCCAGGCGCGAATCGCGCCTGGAAAGGCGCTCCCGCAATTTTTGGTATTGTATAAGTGCGCAACGGGATTAGCTTGCGTTCACTCATTGCCCTTCAGGCATCACCAAGGCGGTGAATATCTACTAATATCCGTTAAACCAATCCCGAGACCCTTAATAAAAACAAGTTTTGCGGCTAATTTAGATACGATTGTTAGCCTTATATTTAGCTACCTTTAGAAAAGGTATAAGGAATGTTAAGCTCTTCTAGATGTTTAATCAGGTGCGCTGTCGGACAAGGCCCACACCGAAAATGAACATGGCTATACTCTGCACCAATACTATTAATAATCTTTGACTTGTATTCAAGGAGAGGGCGATCTAATACTAGTGCCTTATCGTTATAGCTTCCATCATTCATACTTTTCCTCCTTGTAGATTACAAAATCTTTTTAATAGAAATCACTAGATCGACTATATTCCTTACATTAGGAACTATCTTCTCAATAGATGACAAGAGCACCTTCCATCTCTCTTTATTTATTACTTTTTTCTCACTCTCTGACTCTAACACCGATACTTCTTTTACTAGACTCTCATAAGACTCTTCGTCCAAACCAAAGATGTCAGCCCGGCCTTCTAAAACGAGCAGTTTTAGAACAGATGCTAGTTTTATCGCTTTTTGTTCAGAAAGAGATAATACAGTCGATACCTTTTCCAAAATTTCTGGTGCCGGAGATGTACTTTTAAAAAAAGAGTCTGCCTCTTGAATGATATACAAGTTATCCAGATCAAACAGACTTTTTGACATTAAAATTATTTTTGTATTAGGGTCATAACTTCTGAGATACCTCATAGCACTGAAACCAAAATAATCTGAATATTCAAATGCAGGTCTATTATTCTCAGGCCACACAATATCCATTATTATTAATTGATAACCATCAAGCTCACTAAATGAAGATATACTCGATATTTCTTCAACCTCATAGAATCCTGCCGAGGAAAGGATAGCGGCAACATTCTTAGCCGTTGCAGGATCGTCATCTGCTACCAATATTTTCCTTCCCTTCATTCGTAAACTCCTCAGACTCCTTTATCCAACAATAAATTTCTGCGGAGCCTTTTATTCGTCCGTTGAAATACTTTGTCAGCCATTAAATCCCTAACCCCGCCAGATGCATAATTATGAAGCTCGCCAGATACTAATGTTTGATATGGAATGCCTTCCTCAAGCATTCGCCTTTTAGGCTTGGTCATGATTTCTCTCCAAGATCATGAGGTAAAGCTTAGCACGCATGTGTGCCATTTGGCGTAAAGAGAGTACTTTTATGGATGCCGAACAATGTGTTTATTGTCTGCCTCTCGGCTCGGGCGTTGCAACGGAGGCACGATCACGCAGCCGGTGTTGTGTGCCGTGGATGTCCCTGCCCTGGAAGTCCGGCGCCCTGGCGTCCAGCAGGGGCTCGGTGGCGAGGCTTCCGCCAAGCAGTATGAAGCTGAAAAAGCACAGGGGCCTAAGAAAGATTTTGTGCATTACATAAAGGGCCACTGCTGTCCCGTTAACATCAGACTCGCCAACCCGCCCCCGCCGGTATGACGGAAATTTTTATCATTCAGTCCTTCTCCCCTTCGAGGGAAAAAGTACTTTGCAGGACCGCAATCTCGCCAACCCTTTATTCCACGGGACGCAAGCGTATTTCGATGCGCCGATTTTGTGCCCGCTGTTTCCAGTTATCGTTCGACGCAACGGGGTGATTCTCGCCGAATGAGACTGCGGTCATCTTGCTGCTGTCAACACCCTGTTTTTCAAGCAAGCGCACCACACTGGCGGCACGTGCGCCGGCCAGTTCCCAATTAGTGGGAAACTTTTTGGCCAGTTCACCCTTGATCGGGACATTATCCGTAAACCCGGCGACAATGATCTGGTGCGGGATGTCTTTCAGGCTGCCGCTCACTTTCTTGATGACGCTGATACCGGACTTGCTTAGTGTCGCGGAGCCGGACGGGAACAAAATCTCCTGCGAAAGATTAACCGTCACCCCATCTTTCATTTCATTAATCTTGATTTTGTTGGACGCCAACTCCGAGGACAATTCACTCACCAGATCATCATACAGCTTGTTGGTCTTTTCCATGTATTCGGCAGTGGCCTGCAACTTCTGGTTACTCTCGGCAAGCCTTCGTTCTGTTTCTCGTAATTCTGATTGCCTGCGTTCCAGTGCTTCCGAGGTTGCCTTGAGACTAGCGTTTTTCTCGTCAAGCATCTGGCTGGCTCTTTTTAAGACAATGTTTTTTCTTTCCAGGGACTCGCTCGCTTCTTTTAACTGCGACCGCGTGTTGGCCAGTTCCGTATTCAATCGCCGCGCCTTTTGCTCGGTACTTTCCAGCTCGGCCTTGAGTTGCAACGCCCTTTCTTCGGACATCTCCACCTTGTTACGCAACATCTGCGAGTTTCCGGCCAGGGCATTTTGCTTCTTTAGCAAGTCGTCGCGTTCTTTTACCACCGCTTCGTAAGAAGAGGTGGATACACAACCACTCAGGGCGCTCAGTGAAAGAAAAATGGTGAAAAATATATGATAACGAAAATTGAGATATTCTCTTTGTCTATTACAGCGTTTATTACAGTGTGGCTTTAACATAACGCCCTCCGTGAGTAACTTACAGCAAAAGAGCGAACCTTTATGGGTTCATTCGCAAACAATGCTGTTAAAACGGTGTAACCACAGGGAAAGTTGCATCCTCTTTCTCAACCCCTTTTGGTCATTGCTGTCCCATTAACATCAGATTCGTCATCCCGACGAACGACTACATTGATGCAGGAGGTTGAGCAACGCAGGAGCAGTTGCCGAAACCAAGATCCAGTAACTCATTGCCCCAAAAGTAGGCGTTTTTAGGCAACCACTGGATTACGGCATTCGCCGGAATGACGGAATAAAGTGCAGCAATATTCATGTCTCAAATTCTGTCAATATCTCCGTCCCCAATGGCTTCACAACTGCATCAAGACAAAATGGCAGTTAGTGGGACAGCTGTGCCTTTTGATCGAAAAACTGCCGGGAAAACAGCCTGTCTACCCGAGCTTACTCAATGGCATCAGTGACTCCAGCAACTCCCCCACCCGCTGCATGCCGCCCTTCAGGTTGGCTTCGATCTCCGCCATGGTGATCACGCCCTCGGCCTTGCCCGCGGCCCGGTTGGCGACCACCGCGCAAGTGGCGTAACACAGCGCCAGTTCACGGGCGAGGGCGGCTTCGGGCATGCCGGTCATGCCCACCAGGTGACAACCGTCGCGTTCCATGCGCGCAATCTCTGCGGCAGTTTCCAGGCGTGGTCCCTGGGTGGCGCCGTAGGTGCCGCCGTCGTGCACCTCGATGCCCGCTGTTCTGGCGGCGCTGAGCAGTTGCTGGCGCAGGGTCTGGCAGTAGGGTTCGGTGAAGTCGATATGCACGACGCCTTCGCCATTCTGCTCGAAGCCGTCTTCAAAGAAGGTAGATGGACGCCCCCAGGTGTAATCGATGATCTGATCGGGAATCACCAACCGGCCAGGATCCATGTCGGCGTGGATGCCACCCACGGCGGCTACGGCCAGCACCTGTTCCGCACCGGCGCTGCGCAGCGCCCAGAGATTGGCGCGGTAGTTCACCTGATGGGGTGGCAGGTGATGGTCATAGCCGTGACGCGGCAGGAACAGCACCTCCTGGCCACAGAGAATACCGCGGGTCACGGGACCCGAGGGTTCTCCAAAGGGAGTGTTGATGACTTCCCGTTTCTCCACCTGCAGGATGCCCAGTGCATCCAGCCCGGTGCCACCGATGATTGCCAATATAGCCATGATTTTGTTACATCCCCTTCACGGCGAAGATACCCGCCGCATTGCGCAGATAGCCCTTGTAGTCCATGCCATAGCCGAACAGGTAGCGGTCTTCCACCTCCAGGCCGATGTAGTCGGCGCGATGGCCCTCTTTGCGATCATGCCGCTTTTCCACCAGCACCACGGTCTCCACGCTGGCCGCGCCGCCCTGCCGGCAATGTTCGGCAATGGCGGCCAGGGTGTAGCCTTCGTCGAGGATGTCGTCGATGACCAGTACATGCCGGTCCTTGAGGTTATGGCGGGGCTCGGCCAGCCAGTGGAGTTCGCCGCCACGGGTGGCGCCGCGGTAACGTGTGGCGTGCAGATAGTCCTGTTGCAGGGGGAAGTCGAGGCGCAGTAACAGTTCACCGGTGACGATGAGGCCTCCATTCATCACGCACAGCACCAGGGGGTTGTTGTCATGGTGTTTGGCGCTGATCTTCTCCGCCATCTCGTCCAGCGCCGCCTTTACCTGCGCCTGGGTGAACAGGCAATCGGCCTCTGCGCGGACCTGGCGGATATGTTCCTGACTAACGGTATCGGGCATAACCAGGATTAGTAGGTGAAGGTCACGGTGTCGTCGTCCATGGCCTCGCTGATGATGTAGGCGGCACCCACGGTTTCGTCGATTTCCGGGATCAGGTTTTCGCCCCACAGTTCCAGGTTGGAGGTGCAGATCTTGAGCTTGGCGCCAGCCTCCACGGCGTCGCGCATCAGGTCGTAGACGGTCTTTTTGCTGTCTGCGGAAAACCGCAGCCTCTCGGCAACACCGATGTTGGCCAGCTCGCCGGCGCGGCCCGTGAGCAGAATCTCCACGTCGTATTCCATGGCCGCGGCGACACTGGCCTGCATGAAGGGGGTGCCCAGTTCCGAGGGGTTGCTGGGGTCGGTGTTCATTAACACGATGAGTAGTTTGTCGGCCATGGTTTTCTCTTTTGCTTTCGTAATCGTGGTGATTTCACCCCTCACCCCACCCCTCTCCCCTCAAGGGGAGAGGGAGAAGAGATGCAATCAACCTGGCTCAATCACCACCGCCGGCGCATTGTGCAGGGTGACACCATCGGGCACATGCACCGTGGAGGTGGGGAAGGCCATTTCCGCGCCGTGCTTCTCCACGATGTCATTAATCTTTAACAGTACGTCTTGCTTGATCACGTGAAACTCGGTCCATACCGTGGTCTTGGTGAAGGTGTACACGAAGAAGTCCACAGAGGATGCGGCACAGGCAACGAAGTTCACCATCAGGGTCTGCGTCGTATCGATGGCCGGATGGTTTTTCAGCATCGCTTCCACGTCAGCGGTGATAGCGGCCATCTTGCCGATATCTTCATAGCGGATGCCGAAGGTTTCGTAGATACGCCGGTTGGTCATGCGCGAGGGGTTTTCCACGGCGATGTTGGCGAACACGGAATTGGGCACGTACAGGGGGCGCTTGTCGAAGGTGCGGATCACCGTCAGGCGCCAGCCGATGCGCTCCACGGTGCCTTCGATCTCGCGGTCCGGCGAGCGCACCCAGTCGCCCACGGAAAAGGGCCGGTCGAGATAGATCATCAGCCCACCGAAGAAGTTGGCCAGCAGGTCGCGGGCGGCAAAGCCCACGGCGATGCCCCCCACCCCGCCAAAGGCCAGTACTCCGGAGATGCTGAAGCCCAGGGTCTGCAGGGTGACGAGGCCGGCGGTGATGATCACCGACAGGCGCAGTAGTTTGGTAATGGCGTCCAGTGTGGTGAGATCCACCGGCTCGCCCTTGGCCTCGCGGGCGGCGATGATGTTGCCCTCGGCCTGCTTGATAAACCGCACCAGAAACCAGGTGAGAACGACGATCACCAACACATCCCGCGTCGGCTCCACGATGCTGAAGATTTCCAGTTGCGCCTGGGCGGCGGCGATCTGCGCGGCAAAGCTTATGCCCAGCACCCAGATCAACAGGCTCAGCGGCCGGCGCAGGGCCTCGAGCAGGGCGTCATCCCAGGGATTGGTGGTCTTCTCCAGGCGCCTGGCGAGGTGGCGCAGGATGCGCCGCTGGGCGAAATCCCCCAGCAGGGCAACGAATACCACGGCAAAGACCTGTGCAATCCACACACCATCCTGTTGCCAGAATTCATTTTGCAGAAAATCCACGTTCATTGACGGCTTCCGTCTCCAGCGGGAAATGTGTGTCACATCATACGAAAAACATGCCAGCGGCGCCACGCGTGAGAGAGAGGTTTCAGGATGTCTGCATGACGGATCGGCGGGCAAGCGGTGAACGGCGCTGAAACCAGGCACGCACCAGCAGCAGGGCGAGAAGGATGGCGGCGTGGATCAGCGGCAACAGGTAGTCCGCCTTCACCAGCCAGAGATAGTGGAGAACACCGAGCACGGCAATAACGTAGACCAGTTGATGCAGCTGTCCCCAGCGTTTACCGAGGCGGCGCATCATGGCGTTGGTGGAGGTCACCGCCAGGGGCACCAGCAACACGAAGGCGCTGAAGCCGATGGTGATGTAGGGGCGCTTGATGATGTCCTTGAGGATTTCGTCCCAGGCGAAAAACTGGTCCAACACCAAGTAGGTCAACAGGTGCAGGCAGGCATAAAAGAAGGTGAACAGGCCCAGCATGCGCCGCACCCGCAATGGCCAGCCCCAGCCGAACAGCCGCCGCGCCGGGGTGGCCGCCAGGGTGACGAGTAACAGGCGCAGGGTCCAGTCACCGGTGCGGTGGGTGATCTCTTCGATGGGATTGGCGCCCAGCTGGTCACTGAAACCGTCCCAGATGCCCACGGCCAGGGGCAGCAGGCAGGTGATGAAGATCAGGGGTTTGATATAATTTTTCTTCAACAACATCATTCAACTCAAAAGTGAAAAAATCACGCCTGTCTCGGCAACAATACCCCCGTCATCTTTTCCGTCATTCCGCCTACGCCGGAACTCACCTACTACCGGCTATGCCGGTAGTTTGAATCAAGCCCCCCAGTGGGGGGAGCTATTAAATTCGTCTTTTTGCCTCACCCTACACTTGGGCCTAGCGAATCTTTTCTTCCGTCATCCCGGCCTGCGCCGGGATGACGGAATATTTATGTTTCGGTTCTTACAAGAAGCACCTGCTACTCACAATAATTCACCGGTCTCTTTTTACAAGATAACGCTTACTCGGCAATACCCGAGCTATTCACACCGGCAGAGCAGGTGGTTTCAGTTATTAAATGACGGATTGAACGATTGTATCGCTAATAATTCCTCCGCAAATCCATGCCGGCATACAAACCCGCCACCTGCTCCGCGTATCCGTTGAACATCAGCGTCTTGCGCTTGAAAAACTCGCCAATGCGCCGCTCCCGGCGCTGGCTCCAGCGCGGGTGATCCACCTCGGGATTCACATTGGCGTAAAAACCGTATTCCCGCGGCCCGGCCAGGTTCCAGGTGGTCCTGGGCTGGGTCTCGGTGAAACGGATCTTGACGATGGACTTGATGTTCTTGAAACCGTACTTCCACGGCACCACCAGGCGAATGGGCGCACCGTTCTGCTTGGGCAACACCTTACCGTACAGGCCCACGGCCATGAGTGTGAGCGGGTGCATGGCCTCGTCCATGCGCAGGCCTTCCACGTAGGGCCAGTCCAGCACCTTTCGACGTTGTCCCGGCATCTGTTCGGGATCGTACAGGGTGATGAATTCCACATATTTTGCCTTGGAGGTGGGTTTGAAACGTTTGATCAGCGTGGCCAGCGGGATGCCCACCCAAGGGATCACCATGGACCAGGCCTCCACGCAACGAAACCGATAAATGCGCTCTTCCAGCTGGCTGTCTCTGATGATGTCTTCCAGATGATAGTCAGCGGGTTTCTCCACCTCACCCTCCACCCGCACTGTCCAGGGGTCGGTCTTCAGAGTGTGCGCATGTTTGGCGGGGGCTTTCTTGTCCGTGCCGAATTCATAGAAATTATTGTAGCGGGTGATGTCCTTGAAGGAGGTTACGTCTTCGTCCACTACGTAGTGCGGGTTCTTCTTGAATTGCAAGGAAACGATCTTTGCCTGTACCGTATCGGGCAGCCAAAGACCGGGTAAGGCTGCGCCCGCTGCCACCGTCAGCGCGGCGCCGGAACTGGTTTTCAAAAATTCCCGCCGGGCATGATAAATTTTCTCATCCGTGATATCAGTGGCTTTAATCTCATTGGGGCGTTTGATCAACATAGGCCTTCCTCATTCTCATTGTCTTCCCACTCGTGTCATTCCCACTCTTCATCGGCCGAAAAGGCATGAAACACAGGAATTTTGATTACAATTTTGCTGCACTGTTGCTTCGTCTTGCTGTCTCATTTTGGAGTTAATCTGCTGGTTCCCCCAGGAATCATGAAAAATACCGTATAATCATGAACGGAATTTGTCACAACATTATCACGTGTGCATCCATGCCTACGCACCTGTTGACTGTATTACACCCATTGTGAGGCCAGGCATTATGCTGAATCGTCGCCCCGAACTGTTGATGCTCTTGTTGCTGGTCGTGCTACCGGTAATCGCTCCACCCGTCTTTGCCGCCGAGCCCGCCCCGGATTTCTCCCTGCCCACCTTCCCTGATGATGCCAGGGTGTCGCTGGCGGATTTCAAGGGCCGCGTGGTGTACCTGGATTTTTGGGCCACCTGGTGCCCGCCCTGTCGCAAGTCTTTTCCCTGGATGGATGAGATGCATGAGCGTTACAAGGATCAAGGCCTGACCATCGTCGCCGTGAGTGTGGACAAAAAACGCGAGCTCATCGAACGCTTCATCAAAAAAATGGAGCCCTCGTTCATCATCGCCCATGACCCCACCGGCAAGGCGGCCAAAGACTACAATTTGCGTGCCATGCCCAGCTCCTATCTCATCGACCGCCAGGGCCGCTTGATCAGTGTGCACATGGGCTTTCGCAACAAAGACAGGGAAAAGATGGAAGAGGCCATCGAATCCCTGTTAGACGAATAGTATTCAACGAATAGTTCTCATGAAAATCCGTGTGCTCATCCTTGCCTGCAGCCTCCTGCTCAGCGCCTGCAGTCTCGCGCCGGTGAAACCCTGGGACCGGAACATTCTTGCACAACAAAAGATGCAACTGGTAGCGGACCCCCTGGAAATCTACCTCGATGAGCACACCTACTTTAGCAAAGAAGCCTCCAGCGGCGGTCAGGGTGTGGGTGGCGGGGGCTGCGGGTGCAACTGAAACAAACGTCACCGCGTAACATCCGCCGCCCCCTGGCGGCCGCCACCTGTAGCCTGTTGACGGGCGTCAGCCATGCCGGTGGTTTGATCGCTTCGGGCAACAACTGGAAAATCGATTCAGCACTGATGCTGTACGCAGAAAAAGACCGCGTGCAACTGGCGGAAGGCGTATTACAGGTAGGTAAGGAAATCGATGACGACGAGTTTGTCAATGTACGCATGGTGGCGGATGTACTGACTGGCGCCTCACCCAATGGTGCGATTCCCATTGACTCGGCACAAACCTTTACCCGGCCATCGGGGGAAGGCACCTACTCGGCAGCGGCCAATAAAACACCCCTCGACACCAGTTTCCGTGACCTCCGCGGCGCCCTCAACGTGGAATGGGACAAACCACTGAGCACCTATCAGCGGGGTATTTTCAGCGCGAGCCTATCTTCGGAACAAGACTATCTCTCCACCGGGATAGCCGCCACCTTCGCGCAGGATCTCAATCAACGCAACACCACCCTCACCTTCGGCCTGTCCTACAACCGGGACAGCGTCATGCCTCAGGGAGGGGTACCCGTCGGCCTAAGCACTATGCCACCCTTTCCTGCCACCAAGACCACGACAGGCTCGAGTAAAACCAAGAACGTGGCGGAAGCCCTGTTTGGCATCACCCAAGTCATCAGCCGGCAAAGCCTGATGCAACTCAATTACAGTTGGGGCAAAAGTAACGGCTATCTTACCGATCCGTACAAGATCCTCAGTGTGCTGGACAGCAACCTAAGTGGCGACCTGCGCGCCAGTAATCCCTATGTGTTTGAAAAACGCCCGGACTCACGCGCTTACCAAAGCCTGTACTGGAAGGGCGTGCATCAGTTTGCCAACGAAAACGTGTTGAACCTGTCCTATCGTTATTTCTGGGACGACTGGGGCATCCAGTCCCATACCGTGGATGTGCGTTACCGTTTTGATTTCAAGGCCCATCACTACCTGCAACCCCACCTGCGATACTACCAACAGGGCAAGGCGGATTTCTACCGGCAGGTGCTCATCGATGGTGAGGAAACCACCCTGGCCGCAGCCAGTGCCGATTATCGTCTGGGTGAGTTCGTCACCCGTACCATTGGCCTGAAATATGGCTATGAATTCAAAAACGGCGCCGAGATCAATTTCCGTATGGAAGTGATCACCCAAAAGGGCAAAGATCAGGCGGCAGACGCTGTTGGCAAACTGCAAAACCAACAACTGTTCCCGAACAACGAGGCCTACCTGTTGCAGGCTGGCGTGTCGCTGGATTCCGACATACTGATGAAGGTTCTGCGGGGATTATTCAATTATTAATGGTCTCATAATCGGTTTAACAGACAGCGATAGGTATTCACTCCCTTAGGAATACCTGAAGGTGGAGTGAGTGAACGCAAGTTATCCATAGTGACTCACGCAATAGCAAACACTGTGGGAGCGCCTTTCCAGGCGCGATTCGCGCCTGGAAAGGCGCTCCCACACGGGGAAACAACCCTGTAGCAATTATTTTGAGACGATTAATAAATAAATGCCCAGACTGGTGCGCAGAGCGGATTATTTTGTTGGTCAGTTTGCGGCCATGGCCTCCGATTGTGAGGTGTTGATCGACACTGACAACCAAGCGCTGGCCCAGAGCATCTGCATATGTGCTGTCTCGGAAGTCACCCGACTCGAGCACAAATACAGCCGCTATCGCGACGACAACATTCTGTATCGTATTAACCAGGGCGGACGCATGGAGGTGGATGAGGAAACCGCCCGGCTGCTTGATTATGCCCAACAACTCCACACCCTGAGTGACGGACTATTTGATGTTACCTCCGGTGTACTGCGCCGCGCCTGGCACTTTGATGGCAGCGACAGGCTCCCCTCTGCCGAGCAAGTGGAGGCCCTTTTGCCGCTGATCGGCTGGCATAAAGTGTATTGGCACAAACCCGAGATTCATCTGGCAGCAGGCATGGAAATTGACTTCGGCGGTATCGGTAAGGAATACGCCGCAGACCGCGCCGTGTTGGCGGTCAATGCCCTGTTGGCCGAACAAACCAACCATTACGACCAACAAACCCCGGTGCTGGTCAATCTCGGCGGCGACCTGGCCATCAATGGACCACGCCGCAACGGCGCAGGCTGGCAGGTGGCTTTCGATAACGGTGACAAACAGACCGAGGGCTTTTCCCTCCAACAGGGGGGCGTGGCCACCAGTGGCGACAGCCATCGCTATCTGCAAAAAGACGGCGTACGCTACAGCCATGTACTGGATCCGCGCAGCGGCTGGCCGGTGAAACATGCCCCCGCCACGGTCACCGTGGTGGCCAACAGCTGTACCGATGCCGGCATGCTTTCCACCCTGGCCCTGTTGCACGGCGCCGAGGCCGAGGCGTTTTTGCGGGGCCAAGGGGTGCCTTACTGGGTAAGGACTGAGTGCTGAGTAGACAGTATCGAGTGCCGAATAACGGGGTGCTAGGAAAAACCACTGTCTTTTCCTAGTTACTCGTCACTAGACACTAGACACCCAATTAAAGAACAAGCGATTTTCTGCCGCTGCTGGGGCTATACTTGTGCACGAACGTGTACTCCGACAACGAAGGAACTGACATGGCAGACGCAGACATCGGCCTCATCGGCCTGGCGGTAATGGGACAAAACCTGGTGCTCAACATGGCCGACCACGGCTTTACCGTAGCCGTATTCAATCGCACCACGTCGAAAGTGGACGATTTCCTCGCCGGGCCGGCGGCTGGCAAGACCATAATCGGCAGCCACTCGCTGGAGGAATTCTGCCGCTCACTCAAAACCCCGCGCCGCATCATGCTCATGGTCAAGGCAGGCGATGCGGTAGATGCCTTTATCGAACTGCTCAAGCCCTATCTGGAAGCAGGTGACATCATCATCGACGGAGGCAACTCCCTGTACACCGACACCCAACGCCGGGTGGACAGCCTAGCCAAAGACGGATTGCGCTTTCTCGGCGTGGGGGTTTCCGGTGGCGAGGAAGGGGCGCGTCATGGCCCTTCACTGATGCCTGGCGGGGATCCCGAGGCCTGGCCTGCGGTGAAGGATATCTTCCAGTCCATCGCCGCAAAGGTGGATGGCGAGGCCTGCTGTCAGTGGATGGGCGAAGGCGGCGCCGGCCATTACGTGAAGATGGTGCACAACGGTATAGAATATGGCGACATGCAGCTCATCTGCGAAGCCTATCAATTGCTGCGTGAAGGATTGCACATTCCCTTTGACGATCTGCAGGGTATCTTCGCGCAATGGAACAAGGGAGTGCTGGATTCCTATCTCATCGAGATCACCCGCGACATCCTCGGCGTGCGCGACGAAGATGGCACCCCCCTGGTGGACAAGGTGTTGGACACCGCAGGACAAAAAGGCACGGGCAAATGGACCGGCATCAATGCCCTGGAAAGCGGCATCCCCCTCACCCTCATTGCAGAAGCCGTGTTTGCGCGCTTTCTCTCCGCGCTGAAAGAACAACGTGTCAAGGCCGCCACCGTGCTTAAAGGGCCGCAGGGTGATACCCCGAACCCGGCACGTATCGAAGACATACACGATGCCCTCTACGCCTCAAAGATCATCTCCTATGCCCAGGGTTTCATGCTCATGGCATCCACCTCCAATGAAAGAGGCTGGCACCTCAACTACGGCAATATTGCCCTGGTATGGCGAGGGGGATGTATCATTCGCAGCCGTTTCCTCAATAACATCAAGCAGGCCTTCGAGAAGGAGCCCGATCTGGACAATTTATTGTTAGATGACTTCTTCCGTGACGCCATCCATACCTCGCAGCAAGGCTGGCGCAAGGCAATCGGTTTCGCCGTAAACAGCGGCATTCCCACCCCGGCCTTTTCCGCAGCACTGGCCTTTTATGATGGTTACCGCTCCGCCACCCTGCCCGCCAACCTGTTGCAGGCACAGCGTGACTACTTCGGCGCCCACACTTATGAGCGAATCGACAAGCCCCGCGGCGAATTTTTTCACAGCGACTGGTCCGGTAAGCAATCATGAACAACTCCCTCGAACCCTGTACCTATATTATTTTCGGCGCCACGGGCAACCTGTCACGTCTAAAACTCATGCCAGCGTTGTATCACCTGGAAGCTGATAACCGTTTACCCGAAGGCACCATGATCATGCCCGTGGGCCGGCGCAAACTGGATGACCAAGGTTGGCTGGAGGAATTGCGCAGCATGCTGGTGGACAAGGCGCGGGGTGGACTTGACGAAGACGTGTTCCAGCGCTTCGCAGCACGCATGCGTTATCAGCAGGGTGATCTCAGCAAGGATCAGCTGTATGACAATATTCGGCAGACCCTCGACAACGACAGCGCCTTTTCCAAAAACTGCGCCTACTACATGGCCCTGCAACCCGCGCAGTTTGGAGTGGTCATCGACAAACTCGCCGAGGCCGAACTGTTGGACCAGGCCCATGGCTGGCGGCGCATCATTATCGAAAAACCCTTTGGTTATGATCAGGACAGCGCACGCATGTTGGAAAAGCGTCTGCATCGTCATCTGCACGAGGAACAGATTTACCGCATCGACCACTACCTGGGCAAAGGCACGGTGCAAAATATTCTGGTATTCCGCTTTGCCAATGTGATGCTGGAACCTCTCTGGAATCGCAACTATGTCGATCATGTGCAGATCACCCACTCCGAAACCCTGGGCATTGGCGGTCGCGGAGAATACTATGATCGTTCCGGGGCACTGCGTGACATGATCCAAAGCCACCTCATGCAATTGCTGACCCTGGTGGCCATGGAACCTCCCGCCGCCATGGACGCCGAATCCCTGCGCGATGAAAAGGTCAAGGTGCTCAAGGCCATTCGCCCCATTCACACCAGTGCCGTACACGCCCAGGCCTTTCGTGCGCAATACACCAACGGCCGCATCGATGGTCATGCTGTGCCCGGCTATCTCGAAGAAGAAAACGTGGCCGAAAATTCCACCACGGAAACCTATGCGGCCCTGAAACTGTTCATCGACAACTGGCGCTGGCGTGATGTGCCCTTTTATCTGCGCACTGGCAAGCGTCTGGCGGAGGCACAGTCGGCCATTACCATTCGCTTCAAGCAACCGCCACAGAATCTGTTTCGTGACACCCCCCTGGAAAAAATGAAACCCAACTGGATCATTATTGGTATCCAGCCCAAGGAATGCCTGCGCACCGAGGTGCAGGTCAAGGAACCCGGACCCAGCATGAAAACTCGCACCATCAGTCTCGATGCGAGCCTGCGCTCGGAAGATGAGGAAACCTATGATGCCTACGAGGATCTTTTGCTGGACGTGATCAAAGGAGACCAAAGTCAGTTCCTGCGCTTTGATGAGGTGGACGGCGCCTGGCGTGTGGTGGATCCGGTACTGCGCGTCTGGGCCACGGAACGCGATTACATCCCCACCTACCCCGCCGGCACCTGGGGTCCGCAGGAAACTCGACGGTTGTTTGAGCGTGAAGACCAGTTTTGGCGCCACTCCCTGGAACCGGACGACGAATAGCAACCTCCCAGCATTTGTTCGGTGCACCACCCCGGTGCAAACCATCGTTTTTTTCTGTTGCCGGCACTTTTTTGCATCGCCATGGTCGTAACCGCGACGGCGTCAAGCTAGTGTGAAGTCCTGCTTAGACCTGAGTGAATACTCCACCGGCTAAAGCCGGTGGCTTCATATTACGGCTAAAAGCCAGATTAATCGGGCGTACGGCCGATTGTCCCCTCTCCCAAGACTGGGAGAGGGTTAGGGTGAGGGTTCAAGTTTCAACCTCGGAGCAGGTTCACCCCTCACCCCGTCCCTCTCCCCTCAAGGGGAGAGGGTGTAAAAGCAACGAAGCCGCCTAAAGGCGGGGGATTTACAGATCCCCTATCAAACACATTAAAGATGTGTGACGCAGTCAACAAATAACAACGAGACATTCACCATCTGCTTCAAGGGCATTGACTCCGTGCCACGCAGGGTGCATCGTCAACATATCCACGCAGTGCTTCTGCATCCGCAACAGAAGAAGGAACTATCTATTGTGACTAAACAATCCGTACCCAACTTCGCAATTGAAATCGCCAAACAACCCACCGTGTTTATCGTCGATGACGATGACGCCGTACGTAATGCATTACAAACCTTGGTGGAGTCCATGGACATACACACTCAGGCTTACGACAATGTGCAGTCCTTTCTCGACAACTATGACCCCCAACAACCCGGTTGCCTGGTGCTGGACGTTCGCCTGCCCCAGTTCAGTGGCCTGGAACTACAGGAATACCTGCAACGACAGGGTATCAAGACACCGATCATCTTTGTTTCCGGGCACAGCACGGTGGCCATGGCGGTGCGCACCCTCAAGGCCGGCGCCATCGACTTCCTGGAAAAACCCTTCGATGATCAAACCCTGCTCGACAGCATTCAACATGCACTGGAACATGACCGCCGCAACCGTCTCGATGAGCAATGGCGACAAAGCGTGCTGCAATATCTCGATCAGTTGTCACGCCGCGAAGAAGAAGTGCTGCGGCTGTTGATTCAGGGCAAGGCCAACAAGGTTATCGCCCACGAAATGAATCTCAGCACCAAGACCATCGAAACCCATCGTGCGCATATCATGCGCAAGCTTGGGGTCAATTCCCTGGCGGGACTGGTGTGGATGGCCATGACCTCGGGACGCTATCACGAGGTGCCCGAGCAGTTACCCTTCAAGCCGCCGGAACAAACCCCACCGCTGTTGTCGTTACGCCCTTCGTTGGGCCCGGTGATGCCGGCCCATCACTGAGCAGCGATTGTGAAAACTCCACCAGCCAAAGCGGTGGCTTCGTGTTACGGCTAAGAGCCGGATTGATCGGCCTGTACGGCCGATTGCCCACTTTTATGCCCCGTGGGTGCTCCCAAGACTGAGGTGAGGACTCAGGTTT
>DRKQ01000004.1 GCA_011051685.1 Gammaproteobacteria bacterium | reverse complement strand
TGGTGAAACGACAATGATGGTGAATGAGAAAGACATCAACGAACAAATTGCCTGGGCGAAGATCAATACCGACGTCCTGCGCAGTATGGAAAACCCGCGCAAGAGTTATTGGGTGGCAGTGGCGGTGTGCCTGGCAATGGTGGCCACTGCAGTGCTGGCTGAATACATCCAGTACACCGTTGGCATGGGGGCTTCCAATCTGAACAACCCGCATATGTGGGATATGTATATTGCAACCTTCGTGTTCTGGATTGGCATGAGTCACTCGGGCACGTTGCTGTCAGCGATATTGCATCTGTTGCATGCCGACTGGCGAAAGCCTATTTATCGATTCGCCGAGGCGATGACGACTTTCTCGCTGTTGACCGCGGGCCTGTTTCCCATCATCCATCTGGGTCGCGTGTGGAACATGTACTGGGTGCTGCCCTATGTGAGTGATCGTGGCGTCTGGCCCAATTTTCGCTCGCCGCTGGTGTGGGATGCCTTCGCCATCAGTACCTATCTGTCGGCCTCCATGCTGTTCCTGTTCGTCGGTATGATTCCGGATTTGGCCATCTGCCGTGATAACGCCATCGGCTGGCGCAAGAAGTTGTACACCGTGCTGTCGCTGGGCTGGGAAGGCAACGATCGTCAGTGGCGCAATTTCCGCAAGATCTATCTGCTGATGGCCTGTTTTCTCATCCCCCTGGCGGTGTCGGTGCATTCCATCGTCTCGGCGGATTTTGCCATGTCCATCATGCCGGGCTGGCACATCACCAGTTTCCCTCCTTACTTTGTGGCGGGCGCCCTGTACTCGGGCTGTGCGGCGATCATTACCCTGTTCATCATGTTGCGTTACTTCTTTCGCTTCGAGGAATACATGACGCTGCCGATCATGGAGAAACTTGCCAAGCTGACCTTCGCCATCGCCATGGTGTGGACCTACCTGAACCTGATTGAGTTCGCCTCGGTGTGGTATGGGCACGATGTGTATAACAAGGAATTGTTGATCGCCAAGGCCACCGGCCCCTATGCCTGGGTGTTTTGGAGCATGCTGTTCTGTGGTTCCGTGGTGCCATTCGCTCTGGCGTTCCGTAAATTGCGCCGCCACATGCCGACCATGTTCGTGGTTTCCATCCTGCTTAACGTGGGCATGTTCTTCGAGCGCTGGATGATTGTTGCGCCGACCCTGTCCCTGTCGCATGAGCCGTGGCAGTGGGACGTGATGTGGGGAAGCATCGTCGAGTGGGCACTGGTGTTCGGCAGCTTCGGCTGGTTCGGCCTGCTATTTCTGGTTTTCGTCAAGGTGTTCCCATCGGTCTCTATGTACGAGGTGAAAGAGATGGTTTTCCACCGCAACATGACCACCGGTGAGCGGGATGTATTGCGCATGACTGACCATGCCAAGCCCGTTAAACAAACCCCTGGCGTGGAGGGTGCATAAATGAGTAAACGACGCATACTTGCCTTGTTTGGTGATTTCGCCGAGGCCCATGACGCGATTGCCGACATCCGCCGTAATGAGGTGCCGGGTGTCACGGTGGATGACATCACCATGAAGTCCCCCATCGAGCATCCCGAAGTGGAAGAGGTGCTGGGCGATCGCCCAGTGCATATCCAGAAATTCACCTTGTTTGGCGCCATCTTTGGCCTGGTTTTTGGTTTCCTGTTTCTCGCCAGTGCCCAGGCGACGTTCCTGGTGCAGCCACAGGGTGGCAAGGCGGTGATCCCGTTGCCGTCGAACTTTGTGCTGGTATATGAAATGGTGATCTTCTTCGCCGTCTGGATGACCTTCCTGTCATTCCTGTTTTTGTCCGGCTTGTTCAAGAAGCGCAGCCGGCTGTACAGCGAAAAGGTCAGCCTGGACCAGGTCGGCCTGATGCTGGAAATCGATGAGGACATCGCCGAGCCGCTGCGGAATCTGTTCAAAAAGCACAAGGTGCTGGAGATTCGTGAAGAGGTCATCCAATGAAAAAGATAAGCGTAATCGTTGCTGCTCTGATGGTGCCGGGCGTGGCCATGGCCTGGCCCTGGTCGACGGACATGATGAACCAGCCCAGCATCAAGCCGCAGGAAGGTGTTATGACCCCCTTCCCGAGTCGTTCGGTTCCTGTGACAGGCATTCCGACCAAGGTCTCGAATCGCGAGGAAACGCGCAGCATGGTCAATCCGATTGCCGTTTCCGAGGCATCGATCAAGCAGGGAAGAAACCTGTTCAAGATCTATTGCTCGGCCTGCCATGGCCGAGTGGGTAAGGCGGATTCGCCGGTCAGCTCGAAGGTTGGTGCCATTGATCTGACCGACGGCTATGTGCAGAACGACCTTTCCGATGGCTGGCTCTGGGGAACGATCACCTTTGGTAGTTATGTGATGCCTTCCTATGGCGTGGTCACCGAGCAGGGCGGCTCCAATGACCTATCGGTCGAAGAGCGCTGGCACGTGGTCAACTATATCAAGCATGCATTGGTAAAAGACGCAGCGGCCGCCGCCGTTGCCACCAAATAGCAAGCGGAACCAACAGCCGGATAACGATAGGGGTAACGGTTCATGGAAAATTTTGGAAGCTGGTCTGTATTGACCACTAACTTTTTGGTTGTTCTTTATTTGGGCTTGGCAGGCGTGACATTTGCCTCCCTTCTGCATTTGGCTAACGGAAAGTGGCGATTTCAAGTGCGCTATTATGCCGTTTCGCTGGCGGCGCTGTTTCCCCTGGCTTTTGTGCTGCTATTAGTGTTGCTGGGCGGGGGAGAGCACACCTTTCCCTGGCTGGCCCAGGCCCATAGCGAGCATGCCGAGGGGGTTCATTTGAGTGGCTGGCTGGACTACTCGTTTCTGGTGGTGCGCGAGATCCTTGGTTTTGCCATCGTTGCGGTACTGTTTGGGTTGTTTATTAAGTATCAGCACCTGACAGCCGTGAGCGACGATCCCGTGGTGCATCGCCGCTTTCGCAATATCGCCTTGCTGATTCCTTTTGCCTATGTGCTGTACGGCACCATGGTGGCCTGGGACTTTGAGATGACCCTGACCCCTGGCTGGCATAGTGCAAGCTTTGGCGTTTACCAGTTTGTCAGCATGTTCCAGGGGTTCCTCGCCTTCTTCGTGCTGATGCTGATTATGCTGAAACGCTCTGGCAAGTTGAACAGCGAGTATAAACCCTTTGTGTTCAACTATATGGCTCAGTTGATCCTGGCCTTTACCATTCTCTGGGCGTACTTCTGTTTCACCCAGTACCTGATCATGTGGTACGGCCGTCTGCCGGAGGAAATGGACCGCCTTAACAACATGATGTTCTATGGCTTGGCGCCGATCTGGTGGCTGTTCATGGTGTTGAAGGGCTTTATTCCCTTTCTGACCTTGGCCACCTGGACGCCGAACAGGCATAACCCGGTGGTGATCAGTTTTGTGGCGATTTGCATACTCGTCGGTACTTGGCTGGAGCGTTATACCTGGATTTCTGGCTCGGTTTCTCCGCAGTATTACCATATTCCCATGAGTTCGATTTTTGACATTGTGGTGACATTGGTGATTTTTGCGGTGGGCTGGTTCTCGGTGAAAAAGGTGCTCAATCACTATGGTTTGGTCCGTGTCTGATATGATCTGACAGGCAACGACGCGCACAAAAAAGCCCCCTTTGTAGGGGGCTTTTTTGTGCGCGTCTATTCAGCTCCCGCTCAGGTTTATCTGGGTAGCATGCAAACTGCATAGCTGTGCGCCATGATTAGCTTATAATAATATTAATATTTGCTATGCGAGATCCCGAGCATTTTTGTTATGCTCCGATGCCACCCGGTTGTTTTTGGGCTAACATGTCGCGCGAAGATACCCTATTACCAAAAAGAGGTAGAGATGAGTTCGGATGAAATCGACTACGGTCGACGTCGTATGCTTGTGGCTGCGACAACGGCCATGGGGGGAGTCGGTGCAGCTTATGTTGCTACTCCATTTATTCTTTCCATGCATCCTTCGGCCCGGGCCCAGGCTGCTGGCGCGCCCGTCGAGGTGGATGTCAGCAAGCTCGAGCCGGGCCAGTTGCTGACCGTCGAGTGGCGTGGAAAACCCGTCTGGATCTTGCGTCGCGACGAAGAAATGCTGGAAAACATGAAGAGCCTGGATCCCGTGCTGCGGGATCCGCATTCGGATGAGCTGACCCAGCAGCCGGCTTACGCGAAGAATGCGTATCGTTCCATCAATCCCGAGTACATGGTGATGATCGGCATTTGCACGCATCTGGGTTGCGCGCCGACCTTCCGTCCCGAAGTGGCCCCTGAAGATCTTGGCCCGGAGTGGAAGGGCGGTTTCTTCTGCCCCTGTCATGGCTCAAGCTATGATCTTGCCGGCCGTGTTTACGCGGGTGTGCCGGCGCCGTCGAACCTGGTTGTACCCCCCTATCACTTCACTCTGAGCACCCGTTTGGTGATCGGTATCGATCCGGAGGCCGCGTAATGTCTAACCGTCTATCAGACCGCATGCTGTCACTGCGCGACTGGGTGGATGCCCGCTTCCCCTTGATGCACTTGTGGGAAGATCATCTGACCAAGTATTACGCACCGAAAAACCTGAATTTCTGGTACTATTTTGGCTCTCTGGCCATGCTGGTGCTGGTCATCCAGGTGGTCACCGGCATCTTCCTGACCATGAATTACAAGCCCACCGCAGAGACGGCCTTCGCCTCCGTGGAATACATCATGCGTGATGTGAACTGGGGCTGGTTGATCCGCTACCTGCATTCTACGGGTGCCTCATTTTTCTTCATCGTCGTCTATCTGCACATGTTCCGTGGCCTACTGTATGGCTCTTACCGGGGGCCGCGCGAGTTGCTGTGGTTGATTGGCATGGGCCTGTTCGTGGTGCTGATGGCCGAGGCCTTCATGGGCTATCTGCTGCCCTGGGGTCAGATGTCCTTCTGGGGTGCACAGGTCATCATTTCCCTGTTTGGCGCCATTCCCTATATCGGCGAAGATCTGGCTTTGTGGATCCGAGGCGACTATGTGGTTGCAGATGCCACCCTCAACCGTTTCTTCGCCTTCCACGTAATCGCCGCACCCTTGGTGCTGATCGGCCTGGTGGTGTTGCACATCGTCGCTCTTCACTCGGTGGGTTCGAATAATCCCGATGGCGTCGAGATCAAGAAGAAGAAGGGGCCCAATGGTGTCCCGCTGGACGGCATTCCCTTCCATCCTTACTACACCGTAAAGGATATGGTAGGCGTGGCCGGATTCCTCATCGTCTTTGCGGCGGTGGTGTTCTACGCCCCAGAGATGGGTGGCTTCTTCCTCGAGAAGGACAACTTCACGCCAGCGGATCCGCTGAAGACCCCGGAGCATATCGCCCCGGTCTGGTACTTCACGCCCTTCTACGCCATTCTGCGCGCGGTACCGGACAAATTTATCGGCGTGCTCGCCATGGGTGCGGCGATTGTGGTGCTGTTCCTGCTGCCCTGGCTGGACCGCAGCCCGGTGAAGTCCATCCGTCAGCGTGGCACGCTTTTCAAGGTGATCCTGGCCATCTTCGTGGTGAGCTTCATCAGCCTGGCCTATCTGGGCACCGTGCCCGCAACGCCGATCGCGACGCTGTTCTCGCGCATCTTTACTGGGTTGTATTTTGCCTTTTTCCTGCTCATGCCGTTTTATTCCCGATGGGATAAGACCAAGCCGGTTCCAGAGAGGGTGACATTCAAGTGAGATACCTAATTTTTGTTATTGCGTTATTGGGTTTGCCGCAGGCAGGACTTGCGGGCGGTGGCAGCAACGTACATCTGGACAAGGTGGATATTGACCTCAAAGATCGGGAATCGCTGCGCAACGGCGCCAAGCTGTTCGTGGACTATTGCCTGAACTGTCACGCTGCGGCGCTGATGCGTTACAGCCGTATCGGCCAGGACCTCGGCATGAGCGAAGAGGAAGTGACCACCGAGTTGCTGACGGCCGGAGGCAAGATCGGCGATACCATGACCATCGTGATGCAGCCGAAGGAGGCCGCCGAGTGGTTTGGTACCGCGCCGCCGGATCTGTCCGTATTGACGCGCGTGCGGGGTGCCGACTGGGTCTACAGTTACCTGCGCGCCTTCTATCGTGATGATTCACGTCCCTGGGGCGTGAACAACGCGGTGTTCAAAGACGTGGCCATGCCGCATGCGCTGTGGGAGCTGCAAGGCTTGCAGGAGGCCAAGGTAGAGACGCATGTCGATGCCGACGGTCATGAGCGTGAGACCATTACGGGCTTCACGCTGGTCGAGCCGGGTTCATTGAGCCCCGAGGCCTATGATGCCGCCATGCGTGATCTGGTGAATTTCATGGTCTATCTGAGCGAGCCCAGCAAGCTACAGCGCCTGGCGCTGGGCAAGTGGGTGCTGGGCTTCCTGTTCGTGTTCTTTATTCTGGCCTACCTGCTGAAGAAGGAATTCTGGAAAGATATTCACTGATTCTGCCGTCTTGACTCACCGGCCTCGCGGGCCGGTGAGTCACTTCTTTCGTTGCTGGCTTCTGGTCGGCATCTCCTTTATTTTCAAAGCGTTATGGCCGTTTCCGTAAAATTTCGCGGATTTC
>DRKQ01000003.1 GCA_011051685.1 Gammaproteobacteria bacterium | reverse complement strand
TGCGGTTGTTGAGCCCCCGAAGCGAGGCAGGCCGGCAGCGTCAAGGAAAGAGAAAATGAGCGAAAGTTTCGCAGAAATGTTTGAACAAAGCCTGGCCCAGACCGAGATGCGTCAGGGCGCCCTGCTCCACGGTGTGGTGGTGGACGTCACCCCCGACGTGGTGGTGGTGAATGCCGGACTGAAGTCCGAAGGCGCCATTCCCGTGGACGAGTTCCGCAACGAGAAGGGCGAGGTCACGGTACATCCCGGCGACGACGTCGAGGTGGTGCTGGAATACGTGGAAGACGGATATGGCGAGACCCGCCTGTCCCGCGAAAAGGCCATCCGCGCCCATTCCTGGAAGAAACTCGAAGATGCTTTCAATAAAGGCGAGACCGTCATCGGCGTCATCAATGGCAAGGTGAAGGGTGGTTTCACCGTGGAGATCGACACCATTCGCGCTTTCCTGCCGGGTTCTCTGGTGGATGTGCGCCCCGTTCGCGACACCACGTATCTCGAAGGCAAGGAACTGGAATTCAAGGTCATCAAGCTGGACCAGAAGCGCAACAACGTGGTGGTGTCCCGCCGCGCCGTGGTGGAGGCCGAGTCCTCCGAGGAACGCGAGGCGCTGATCGAAAGCCTGGCCGAGGGTCAGGTGCTCAAGGGCATCGTCAAGAACCTCACCGACTACGGTGCCTTCATCGACCTGGGCGGCATCGACGGCCTGTTGCACATCACCGACATGTCCTGGAAGCGCATCAAGCACCCCAGCGAGATCGTCGAAGTGGGCCAGGAGATCGACGTCAAGGTGCTCAAGTTCGACCGCGAGCGCACCCGCGTCTCCCTCGGCCTCAAGCAGATGGGCGAGGATCCCTGGGAAGACATCGCCCGCCGCTACCCCGTGGGCTCGCGCCTGTTCGGCAAGGTCACCAACCTCACCGACTACGGCTGCTTCGTGGAAGTGGAAGAGGGTGTGGAAGGCTTGGTACACGTCTCCGAGATGGACTGGACCAACAAGAACGTCGCCCCCAGCAAGCTGGTGGATGTGGGTGAAGAGGTCGAAGTGGTGGTGCTGGAGATCGATCCCGAGCGCCGCCGCATCTCCCTGGGCATGAAACAATGCAAGGCCAATCCCTGGGATGAATTTGCCGCCACACACAACAAGGGCGACAAGATCACCGGTACCATCAAGTCCATCACCGACTTCGGTATTTTCATCGGCCTGGAAGGCAACATCGATGGACTGGTGCACATGTCTGACATCTCCTGGAGCGAATCCGACGAAGAAGCAGTGCGTGCCTACAAGAAGGGCGATGAGATCGAGACCGTGATCCTCGCCATCGACCCCGAGCGCGAACGTATCTCCCTGGGTATCAAGCAACTGGAGCAGGATCCCTTCTCCAACTACTTGGCCGCCCACCCCAAGGGTACCAACGTCACCGGCACCATTACCGAGGTGGACGCCAAGGGCGCCACGGTGGACCTGGGCGACGGCATTGTGGGCTACATCCGTGCCTCGGAGATCGCCCGTGATCGCGTGGAAGACGCCCGCACCATGCTCAAGGCGGGTGACGAGGTGGAGGCCCGCTTCATCGGTGTGGATCGCAAGAACCGCAACCTGAATCTGTCCATCAAGGCCAAGGATACCGCGGAAGAGGCCGAGGCCATCCAGGACTACAGTCGTGCACAGGATGAGGCCGGCGGTGGCACCCTCGGGGATCTGCTCAAGGAACAGTTGCAAAGCAGTAAAGAAGCTGAATAAGTGGACGCTAAGTAAGTCGATGACTTTCTTGCAGAAACTTAGCTGAGTTGGCGGTGGCCCCGTCCCCGGGCGGGGCCATGCGCGAAACAGCGGAATACAAAGGGATTGCTTAGATGACAAAATCAGAGCTAATCGAACGTATCGCACGCAAACAGCCGCATCTGCCGTACAAGGATGTGGAGCTGTCGGTGAAGACGCTCATCGAGCAGATGGCGAAAAACCTGTCCACCGGGCAACGCATCGAGATCCGTGGCTTCGGCAGCTTCTCGCTGCATTTCCGGCCGCCTCGTATCGGGCGCAACCCGAAGACAGGGGAGGCGGTGGCCCTGTCGGGCAAGTACGTGCCGCACTTCAAACCCGGCAAGGAACTGCGTGAGAGGGTGAACAATAAAAAGGATTAGCCCTGTCCCGAGATCAATGAAAACGGTATTTGCCAATGTGCGGATACCGTTTTTTTTTGTGTTACGGTTAGGCACCTGTTTGTTGCAGATCCGTGACCATAGACCAAAGAGAAGAGGCCCATGAAACGCATCATCACCTTTGCCCTGTTGCTACTGGTGGCCCTGCTGGGACTGAGTTTTGCGCTGATGAACGCGGAGCCGGTGCGGCTGGATTATTACTTCGGTACCCTCCAGGCGCCGTTGTCGTTGGTGGTGGTGATCGCCTTGATCATCGGCGCCGGATTGGGCGTGCTGGCCTCCATGGGTATTGTGCTGAGCCAGAAACGGGAGCTGGCCAGACTGCGCAAATCGGCAAAGATCACCGAACAAGAGGTGGCCAATCTGCGCGCCCTGCCGCTGAAAGATACCCATTGAACAACCCCTGACGCACGCTCGACACCCCTTCCATGGAATTGACCTTGTTATTCATCCTCCTGCCCGTGGCTGCCGCCTCCGGCTGGTGGCTGGCGAAACGCCATTACAGGACAGGCCTGCCTGCCGGGACATCCCGCCCGGCAGAATTCTCAGCGGACTATTTCAGGGGCCTGAACCTGTTACTCAACGAGCAGCCGGACAAGGCCATCGACGTGTTCGTAAAAATGTTGCAGGTGGACAACGACACCGTAGAGACCCACCTGGCCCTGGGCAACCTGTTCCGCAGCCGCGGCGAGGGCGACCGCGCCATTCGCATCCATCAGAATCTTATCGCCAGGCCCACCCTGAGCAAGGCGCAGCGGGCCCTGGCCCTGTTCGAGCTGGCTCAGGACTATCTGCGCGCCGGCCTGCTGGGGCGGGCGGAATCCCTGTTCGAGGAATTGCTGGCACAGAACGAATACCGCGCCGAGGCCCTGGCCAAGCTGCTGGATATCTATCAGCAGGAAAAGGAATGGCAAAAGGCCATCGACACCGCGCAGCGCTACGAGCATCTCACCGGCCAGCGCATGAACCTGCAGATCGCCCATTTTTATTGTGAACTGGGAGAGCAGGCCTTTGATCGGGGCGATTACAAGACGGCTATGAGACTGGCGCGGCGGGCGTTGAATGCGGATCGTCAATGCGTACGGGCCAGCCTGTTGCAGGCCCGGGCGGAGCAGGCCAACGGCGATTACCGGGCGGCCATCAAGAGCCTCAAGCAGGTGGAAAAACAGGATACCGGCTTTCTGCCGGAAATCGTTGCGCCGTTGCTGGCCTGTTATCAGAGCCTGGAAAAGACTGGCGAGGCGGAGCGATACCTGGAGCATCTGTCCACTAGATACGGTGGCATCACCCCGCTGCTGGGTCTGGCGGACCTGCTCTGCCAGCGTGGCAAGACCCGCGAGGCCTCGGAGCGCATCGTCAAATCTCTGAGCGAGAAACCCTCGGTGCGGGGTCTGAATCACCTCATCGAACTGCACTTGCTCAACAGCGAGGGTGCGGCGCGGGAAAACCTGCTGATTCTCAAGGAGCTGACGCATCGGCTACTGGAGGAAAAATTGCCTTACCGTTGTACCCATTGCGGTTTCAAGGTCAAGACTCTGCAATGGCGCTGTCCCACCTGCAAGGAGTGGGCGAGCATCCGGCCGATCCAGGGCGTTGTGGGTGAATGAGTGTGGGTAAAAATGGTGATTGAAAGCCTTACTGCTCAGTTATTAAAAGTCACTGCTAAATGGGATGGGCCCATACCATTAGCAGTGATCAAAAGTCTCGAAATAATGCCAGCGAATGGGGGCTGTTGTGGCGAATTGCTTGTGGCAACGAACAGTGTGGGAGCGGCTTTTAGCCGCGATTCGCGCCTGGAAAGGCGCTCCCACGGGGAGATAACACTGCAGCAGCTATTTTGAGAGGATTAATAACGATTGCCTCCGTTATACCGGCCTGCGTTGGAATGAAAGTTAATGGGATGGTAGTGCTGCAAAGACTCAAACCGAAGCACGTTGAAGGTGATAAGCATGACTGACAAGAAGAATGACCCCAGGATCATCGTGGCCCTGGATTTCCCCAGTAGCGATAGCGCACTGCAACTGGCACGCCGGCTGGATGCCAGCCAGTGCCGGGTAAAGGTGGGCAAAGAGTTGTTCACCCGCGCCGGCCCGGCCCTGGTGGAGCAATTGCAGCAAATGGGATTCGAGGTGTTCCTGGATCTCAAGTACCACGACATCCCCAACACCACGGCCCAGGCCTGTCTCGCCGCCGCCGAGCTGGGGGTGTGGATGGTCAATGTGCACGCTCTGGGCGGGCGGCGCATGATGGGTGCCGCGCGTGAGGCCATCGACAAGGCCTCGCACCGGCCGTTGCTGATCGCCGTTACCATCCTCACCAGTCTGGATAGTGATGAGTTGCATGAGATTGGTCTTTCCGGTAGCCCGGCGGACAATGTGTTGCGCCTGGCCAGGCTGGCCGAATCAGCGGGACTGGATGGTGTTGTCTGTTCAGCCAAAGAAGTCTCTACCCTGCGCCAGGTGGTGGCCGACAATTTTCAGTTAGTCACCCCGGGGGTGCGCCCGGCTGGCGCAGCGGTGGGAGATCAAAAGCGCGTTACCACACCGCAGGAGGCCATGCAGCTGGGCTCGAGTTATCTGGTGGTGGGACGGCCCATCACCCAGGCCGAGGATCCGCTGGCAGCGCTGGCGGCCATCAATGCGTCCATCGAAGGGGAAAAAATACCCGGTTGAGAAGGTAATATTGCCGCTCTCTCTTGTTGACTGGTCTGGGGAGGATTTTTTAGGCTCGTTGGCGTTGTAACGCACATTGCAAAAATCGTTTGCAATTACCCATAACGGAATTTCAAGAAAGGAGTCTTGTCATGTCGAAGTTGTCACTGCATGTTTCATCCCGTGTTGTTTCACTGTGTTTTGCCCTTGCTCTGCTGCTGGCCTCTTTTGCGCTAATCGCCGCACCGGTGGACATCAATACTGCTGATGCAGATACCCTGGCCTCAGAACTGCAGGGGATTGGTGCCACCAAGGCAGCAGCCATCGTTGCCTATCGCCAGTCCAATGGTCCCTTTCGTCGTCTGGAGGATCTGCTCAAGGTCAAGGGGATTGGTGAAAAGACCCTGGAGCAGAATCGGACCATTTTGCTGATTGGCGAACAAGAGTAGTCTCCCGCTCATTTTCATCCGCAAGTAAAGAGGCGGGTGGCGGGTGTGGTTGGACTGGATCCAATCACACCGGCCCCCGCCGCTTGTGTTTAATGAGATAGAAAATTCACATCCCCAAGGTTATCTTGCCGTTAAAGAATGCTAGGATTGTATTATTCCACTGCGGTTAAACATGGCGCGAAAAAATGACAACCCCCGCCAGGCTAACGAACGAAAGATGGTAGTAATGACCAAAAATCCTCCTATACACGAACAGCCCCTGCCGCCTCAGGTGTACGAAGCCCAGTATTACGAGGATGAAATCAATCTGGTGGATTTGTGGCTGGTGTTGATGCGACGGCGGGCCCTGCTGATGACCGTGGCGGGTTTGTGTGTCCTGGCGGGGCTGGCGCTGGCCCTGTGGCTGCCGGCGAAATACGAGTACAGCACCTCCATCGAGATCGGTACGCGCATCAATGGTGATGAGGTGGAAGTGATCGAATCACCGCAAACCCTGCTGGCGAAGATTCAGGAAAGCTATATTCCACTGGCCCGCCAGGAATATCTTTCCAGCCATGCGCGGTCGGGAGCGCCACGCGTCGAGGCGCACATCCCCAAGGGGAGTGAGATCATTGTCCTCAACAGCAAGGGAACGGAGCGCCAGGGGCCCGACCACAAGCAGGTGCAGCAGTCAGTGGTGGACATGGTCAAAAAGGATCACGGGCGGATTATTACGGTGCTGCGCAAGGAAACAGAAATTCTACAAAACCAGGCGCTGGCCAAACTGGAAGAATTGAAGGACGAGGCCCGGCTTATCCAGTCGCGGGAAAAGCGCCTGAGCGATATTGCCACCTTGCTGGCTACCCAGGCCAAGGAGGTGCGCAGCGATCTGGCCCGCGCAGAGGCCGACCGGGCACAGGCCATCAAGCAGACCAAGGATGAATCCCGCGCCCTGACTCTGATGATGCTGGACAGCGGCATGCAGCAGTACCGCCAGCGCCTGGCGCAAATCGATGAACGTCTGAAAATCAAGCTGGTGGATTCGCGGGATACCCTGGCCAAGCAATTGGCGGACAACCGGCGCGCGCAACTGGCACAACAAGACACTATTGCCAAGCTCAAGGTGCAGATGGCCAACCTGCGCGAGACCCGCGCCCTGCTGCCCCCCATGCGTTCACCGGAGCCCACGGGGCCTGGGTCTTCGTTGATGATTCTGTTGTCTCTGGTTTTGGGTTTGCTGCTGGGCGTGTTTGCGGCCTTTTTCGCCGAATTCCTGGCTAAGGTGCGCACCCAGGAGGCGCAGAGCCCGGCGACCTGAGCATAGTACCCGTTGGGTGCCATCAACCCGTAGACGCGATCTTTCGCTCGCGAAACAACACACACTGTGGGAACGACCTTCGGGTCGCGAAAAAAGACCAAGCTGTGGGAGCGACCCTACGGTCGCGAAAAAGACCAAGCTGAGGGAGCGACCTTCCGGTCGCGAAAATTTGCGATACGACGTGATACGATAAGCAATAACCAACACCGCCCAAGAGCCTCAAACCACCTCCTCCACGGTGATGACATAAAGCGACCGAATACCTTCATGAACATCCAACCCGTGATCCTTTCCGGTGGCGCAGGTACCCGACTCTGGCCCCTGTCCCGCGAGCAATATCCCAAACAATTACTGGCCTTTCAGGGGGATAGCACCCTCCTGCAACAGACCGCGCAGCGCTTGGACGGTCTCTCAGAGGTGGCGGGGCCTGTAGCCGAACCCATCATCGTCTGCAACGAACAACACCGCTTTCTGGTGGCGGAGCAATTGCGGGCCATTGATCACGCACGCGCGGCCATTTTGCTGGAGCCCGAGGGGCGCAATACTGCCCCCGCGCTTACCGTGGCGGCACTGGCGGCGCTGAAAAAGGGCGATGATCCGGTGTTGCTGGTGATGCCTGCCGATCATGTGATTGCTGACACCGAGGCCTACCACGCCGCAGTGAAGGCCGCCGTGGATCTGGCAGAGCAGGGGGCATTGATCACCTTCGGCATCGTCCCCACCGCCCCCGAAACCGGTTTCGGCTACATCCGCAAAGGGGCTCCCAAACAGCATTCAGCCTCCAGTCCTCAGTCCTCAGTCCTCAGTCCTCAATCCTTTGTTTTAGATGTTTTCGTGGAAAAACCCGACGCGCAAACCGCTCAGAGCTATCTGGATTCCGGCGACTATCTGTGGAACAGCGGCATGTTCGTGATGCGCGCCTCGGTGTGGTTGGATCAGCTGGGTCATTTCCAGCCAGCCATGTTGAACGCCTGCGAGCAGGCCCTGGATCAGGCAACGGAAGACCTGGATTTTTGCCGCCTCGATCCCGCGGCCTTCAAGGCATGTCCCAGTGATTCCATCGATTACGCGGTGATGGAAAAATTGGGTGACTCAGCAGGACAGGCCCCGGCCATGGTGGTGCCGCTGGATGCCGGCTGGTCGGATCTGGGCGCCTGGTCGGCCATCTGGGATACCGGAGAAGGCTGTGCCGAGGGTAACGTCAGCAAGGGCGATGTGCTCTCGCACAATTGCCGCAACAGCCTGTTTCACGCCGAGCACCGCCTGGTGGCCGCTGTTGGCCTGGAGGATGTGCTGGTGGTGGAAACCGCCGACGCGGTGATGGTGGCGCACAAGGATCATGCCCAGGACGTGAAAAAGATTGTTGAACAATTGAAGGCCGAGGGCCGCAGCGAGCGTCTGGTGCACCGGCAGGTCTACCGCCCCTGGGGTTCCTACGAAGGGGTGGACGCCGGTGAACGTTTCCAGGTCAAGCGCATTGTGGTCAAGCCCGGCGCGGCCCTGTCCCTGCAAATGCACCATCACCGGGCCGAGCACTGGATCGTGGTCAAGGGTACGGCGCGTGTTACCTGCGGAGAAAAGCAATTTCTGTTGTCGGAGAACCAGTCCACTTACATCCCCATTGGTGAAAAGCACAGGCTGGAGAATCCGGGGAACGTGCCGCTGGAAATCATCGAGGTGCAATCCGGTGGCTATCTGGGTGAAGACGATATCGTGCGTTTTGAGGATCGTTACGGGCGGGACGAGACCGACAAATCCTAGCAATACATTGAAAAGGGTAGGCTGGGCGGCTAGACTGCGCGGTTTGTCGTATGGTCGGGCGCGTGGCAGATAGGTCATGTTCGAAGCTACGTGAAGCTACGTGATATGGCGCAGTAGTGCCAGTCAGTCACCAGCAACCTGGCCTACGACATGTGGAAAATTATTCGAATAATCAAGGAATAAGAAAATAATGGCGAACTCTCATCTCTTTACCTCGGAATCGGTTTCCGAAGGACACCCCGACAAGGTGGCAGACCAGATCTCCGACGCAATATTGGATGCCATCTTTGAGCAGGACACCGCCGCCCGCGTGGCCTGCGAGACCATGGTCAATACCGGCATGGTGATCATTTCCGGCGAAATCACCACCGAGGCCTGGGTGGACATGCAGGACGTGGTGCGCCAGACCATCAGGCGCATCGGCTACAACAGCTCCGACATGGGTTTCGATTGGGAATCCTGCGCGGTGCTCACCTCCATCGACAAGCAGTCCGCGGACATTGCCATGGGTGTGGACGAGTTCGAGGGCCACGAGCAGGGGGCCGGCGACCAGGGCCTGATGTTTGGCTATGCCAGCAACGAAACAGACGTGCTGATGCCCGCACCCATCACCTACGCCCACCGTCTGGTGAAGCGCCAGGCCGAGGTGCGCAAGAACGGCACACTGCCCTGGCTGCGCCCCGACGCCAAGAGCCAGGTGACTTTTGTCTACGAGGACAACAAGCCGGTGGCCATCGACGCCGTGGTGCTTTCCACCCAGCATGAAGAATCCATCGAGACCCCGGCCCTGCGCGAGGCGGTGATGGACGAGATCATCAAGCCCGTGCTACCCGCCGAGTGGCTCACTGCGAACACCAAGTACCATATCAACCCCACAGGCCGCTTCGTCATCGGCGGCCCCGTGGGCGACTGCGGCCTCACCGGACGCAAGATCATCGTCGACACCTACGGCGGCATGGCCCGTCACGGCGGCGGCGCCTTCTCCGGCAAGGATCCCTCCAAGGTGGATCGTTCCGCCGCCTACGCCGGTCGCTACGTGGCCAAGAATATCGTCGCCGCCGGCCTCGCCGAGCGCTGCGAGATCCAGGTCTCCTACGCCATCGGCGTCTCCGAGCCGACGTCCATCAGCGTGGAAACCTTCGGTACCGGCAAACTGGCCGATAGCCGCATCGTGGAACTGGTGCGCGAGCACTTCGACCTGCGCGCTGGCGGCCTGGTGAAAATGCTCAATCTGCTGCGCCCCATCTACGGCGCCACGGCGGCCTATGGCCACTTCGGTCGCGAAGACGAAGGCTTCCCCTGGGAAGAGACCGACAAGGCGGATGCCTTGCGGGATGCTGCGGGGATTTAATCAACAGGACTAAGGGGCTAGGACTTAGGACTAAGTATTGAAAGACTGGAGCCAGGGATGGGCAGGGTCGAAAGGTTTGAAGATTTGGTTGCCTGGCAAAGGGCGAGGGAACTAACGAGGCTGATTTATTCTGTAAGTTCCAGTGGAAATTTTGCCAAGGACTGGGGACTAAAAGATCAGATTCGACGGGCCAGTGTTTCGATAATGTCGAATGTGGCTGAAGGCTTTGATCGGGGAGGACGGGCTGAGTTTCATCAGTTTTTGGTTGTCGCCAAGGGTTCCTGTGCCGAAGTGCGGGCTCAGCTCTACGTCGCTCTTGATGCTGAATATGTCAGTAAGGAACAATTTGATAAAATTTACGCGGTGGTCGAAGAAACGGGACGTATTGTCAACGGACTTCGTATCGCTGTAGAACGACAGAGAGATGAATTGAGAGGTTGATACTTAGTCCTTTCACCTCAGTCCTCAGTCCTTTATTTACGTATCCCTGAGGAGCGCTGCAGCGGTTTTTTACGGTAACCGCCAGGCTCAGGCGATGTGCTCACAATTGGTTAACGGCGCTCATTCAACTTTTACGCGTTTGCAGGACTGAAACTGCAAAAAGGAGAATGATTATGAACGCTGTTGTCGATTCAAACTTCACCGACTACAAGGTCGCCGACATCAACCTGGCCGAGTGGGGCCGCAAAGAGATTGCCATCGCCGAGACCGAGATGCCGGGGCTGATGGCCCTGCGCGAGGAGTTCGGCGCCGAGCAGCCCCTCAAGGGTGCCCGCATCATGGGCAGCCTGCACATGACCATCCAGACCGCGGTGCTCATCGAGACCCTGGTGGCCCTCGGCGCCGAGGTGCGCTGGGTATCCTGCAACATCTTCTCCACCCAGGACCACGCCGCCGCCGCCATCGCGGCGCAGGGCATTCCGGTGTTCGCCTGGAAGGGCGAGACCATTGAGGAATACTGGTGGTGCACCGAGCAGGCCTTCAACTGGCCCGACGGCAAGCTGCCCAACATGATCCTCGACGATGGCGGCGACGCCACCCTGTTGCTGCACAAGGGCGTGGAGTTTGAAAAGGCTGGCGCCGTGCCCGAGGTCAAGGAAGGGGATAACGAAGAGTGGGTGGCCATCCTCGATGTGCTGCGCCGCAATCTGACGGCTGACAACACCAAGTGGCAAAAGATCGCCGAAAGCATCAAGGGCGTCACCGAAGAGACCACCACCGGCGTACACCGCCTCTACCAGATGGAGGAGGCCAACGAACTGCTGTTCCCGGCCATGAACGTCAACGACTCCGTCACCAAGTCCAAGTTCGACAACCTGTATGGTTGCCGCGAATCCCTGCTCGATGGTATCAAGCGCGCCACCGACGTGATGGTGGCCGGCAAGATCTGCGTGGTGCTGGGTTACGGCGACGTGGGCAAGGGCTGCGCCCAGGCCTTCCGCGGCATGGGCGCCACCGTGTGGGTCACGGAGATCGATCCCATCTGCGCCTTGCAGGCGGCGATGGAAGGCTACCGCGTGGTGGAAATGGACGATGCCGCCAGCCAGGGCGATATCTTCGTCACCACCACCGGCAACGTCAACGTCATCGACCACGACCACATGGTCGCCATGAAGAACGAGGCCATCGTCTGCAACATCGGCCACTTCGATTCCGAGATCAACATCGCCTCGTTGGAGAAATACGAATGGGAGGAGATCAAGCCGCAGGTGGATCACGTCATCTTCCCCGACGGCAAGAAGATCATCATCCTCGCCAAGGGCCGCCTGGTGAACCTGGGCTGCGCCACCGGACATCCCAGCTTCGTGATGTCCGCCTCCTTCACCAACCAGGTGCTGGCGCAGATGGAATTCTTCAACCACGCCGACCAGTACGACAACAAGGTCTACGTGCTGCCGAAGAAGCTGGATGAAAAGGTCGCCCGCCTGCACCTGAAGAAGATCGGCATCCACCTCACCACCCTGACCCAGGAACAGGCCGACTACATCAACGTGCCGGTGGAAGGGCCGTACAAGCCGGACCATTATCGCTATTAGTCGAACGATCGATCAGGATGGGCATGTTTTTCATGCCCACGCGGAACATTCGGCCAGCGCGTGGGCACGGGATACGTGCCCACCCTACGGGCTAAAAAAGCGACATACCGGCGAAACAGTCGTAGGGTGGGCATGTTTTTCATGCCCACGCGGAACATTCGGCCAGCGCGTGGGCACAAGACACGTGCCCACCCTACGGGCTAAAAAAACGTCATACCGGCCTTCGCCAGTGTGATGGATTAAAAAGAGGTTGCTTGGTTCGTTATACCGACGGTGTAGGCCGCGCTGCACAGCTGCGTGACACTGAAGCCAGAGAGGGAATGGAAGAGGGATGAAATTTC
>DRKQ01000002.1 GCA_011051685.1 Gammaproteobacteria bacterium | reverse complement strand
GCGCTGTACGACGCCACCGCACTGGCCGGCACGCTGGGCATCGACACCTCCATGGCCACCAACGGCCTGCTGCTGGACATGGACCGCGCCCACGACCTGCTGGCCAACATGTCGTGGATCCGTTTCAACCTTTCCGCCGGTACACCGGAAGGCTTCCAGCGTGTTCACCAGTCCAAGGCGAAAAACTTCGACCTGCTGGTGGAAAAAATACGCGAGCTGGTGGCTATCAAAAAGGAACATAACCACAAATGTACCATCGGCCTGCAGATGGTGCTGATCCCCGAATGTTACGACCAGGTGCTTGCCGAAGCCGAGCTGGGCGCCGAACTGGGCGTGGACTATTTCGTCATCAAGCACTGCTCCGATTCCGAGTACAAGGAAATCGGCATCGATTATCAAAACTACGCCACCATCGAGGACGTGCTGAAACAGGCCGAGGCCATGTCTACCGACGACTACGTGGTGCAGGCCAAGTGGAACAAGATCCAGGCCAGCGGCGAGACCGAGCTGTACCGCAATGGCTATCGTAAATACGACGTCTGCCTGGGCACCCCCTTCCTGTTACAAATTTCCGGCAATGGCAAGATCTATCCCTGCGGCCCGTTCTTCAACAAGGAGCGTTTTTACATCGGCGACCTGCACGACGGCTCCTTCTACGAGCTGGTCAACAGCGACCGTTACTGGGCCGTGCACAGGGACATCGCCGAATCCGTGGATGTGCACAAGGACTGTGCCATCGGCTGCCGGCAGGACTACGTGAACAAGTTCCTGTGGGATATCAGAAATCCGCCGGAGCATATCAACTTTATATAATCCTATCACTGCTGTCCCATTAACTTCAGTTTCATCATTCCGGCGAAGGCCGGGATCCAGTAACTCATTGACACCACTGGATTCCGGCCTTCGCCGGAATGACGGAATAAAAAGCAGCCATATTCAAGTCTTAGATTCCACCAATCTCTCTACTCCCCAATGATTTCACCAACCCCATCAAAACAAAATGGAGGTTAGTGGGACAGCAGTGTAATCCTATGAAGGATTACTCATAGCGCAAAGCATCCACCGGCTTAAGGCTTGCCGCACGATAGGCCGGATAATATCCGGACAACACGCCGACTACGATGGATACCAACACAGCGACAAACGCGGTGGACCAGGAAACGCCCAGATCATAGCCGCTGAAATAACTGATGCCAAAGCCCGCAAAGATTCCCAGTATCATTCCCAACAGCCCCCCGATGACACTGACAACGGTTGCCTCGAGCAGGAACTGTAAAAGAATATCTCTTCTATAGGCACCCAGCGCCTTGCGGATACCGATCTCGCGGGTCCGCTCAACCACCGATGTGCTCATGATATTCATGATGCCCATACCGCCTACCAGAAGGGAGATCAAGGCAGCCACAAGGCCTACCAAAGAAATCTTGCGCAGCAGGTCTTCAGCCGTTTCGATCCAGGTATCCATGCTTTCCGTGACATATTCGTAATGATAATTATGACGGCGTTTAAGCAAATCCGTGAGTTCACCCAGCGCCTTTCTGGTGTCCTTGACACTTGCCGCCTCGGCCTGAAGCGTATGGACATCCTTGGTTCCCAGCTGTTGTTGATAAAGCGTATAGGGTATCAATACCCGCTTGTTTACATCATAGTTGTCCGCCCCCAGTTGCGAGAGGATGTTTCTGTCCTTGTATTCAAGCACGCCGATAACAGTGAGCCGCACCTCACCCCAACGTAATATTTTCTTGATGGGATTGGTATGGGCGCCAAACAGTTCGTCACGAATCTTGCTGCCAATAATAGCCACAGGTTTGCGACGCTGAATATCCTCCAGGCGAAATCCCCTTCCCAAGATTAATTGATCATTGTTGATGTCGAGATAATTTACTCCCACGCCTTCCAGATTGGTGTTGACAAAGGTACCTTTCGAGCGCATGGGCACAGAGTCCGCATCGCTATACACCACCGGGGTTACCTGTTTCACTGAGGGGCAACAAGAGTGCATGTATTTCAAATCCTCGTTATCGATGCCACTTCCCTCTCGCACACTACGAAAGGGGTTTTCGTCCTCCCACTTGCGATAAACCCAGAGAGTTTCCAGTCCATATGTGTCCAGCTCTTTGTAGATATATTTTTTCACGCCCTGACTGACGGTACCCACCACCATCACCGCGCAAATACCGATGGTTATACCCATAACACTAAGCACCGTGCGCAGTTTGTTCTCCTTGAGCGAGGAGATGGCCTGCAACAAGACATCACGAAAAATACTGACGTGAAACGTTGTCATCAAGTACCTGCCGAGGGGGCAGTATCGACAATGCTGCCATCACGCACACGAATAACACGCTGCGCATAATGCGCAATTTCATCTTCATGTGTGACCATCACAATGGTCTTTCCGCTGTGCTGCAATTGCTGAAACAATCTCATGATGTCCTTGCTGGCCCGAGAATCCAGGGCGCCGGTGGGTTCATCTGCAATGATGATTTGCGGATCGTTGACGATGGCGCGGGCAATGGCGACGCGCTGCTGTTGCCCACCGGACAAGTGGGCGGGAACGTGCTTGGCGCGCTCGGCAAGTCCCACGATTTTCAATGCTGCCTGGGCACGCTTCAGGCGTATGGCGGGCCTTACGCCAGCATACATCATGGGCAGCTCCACATTACGTTCGGCATCGATTCGGGGAATAAGGTTAAAGGATTGAAACACAAAACCCAGCATGCGATTACGAATGGCTGCCAGGTCGTCTTCACTGGCTGCCTGGATGATTTTGCCATTGAGGTGATAATGACCGCTGTCTGCGGTATCAAGGCAGCCCAGAATATTCAACAGTGTGGACTTGCCGGAGCCCGATGGCCCCATGATGGCAACAAACTCACCTTTCTCGATGCGCAGGGAAACATCGCGCAACACGGGCACCGGGAGGCTGCCCCGTTGATAGGTTTTACTGACGTTGTGCAGCTGGATCATCTACTGGCACAGTGGCCGCAACGAGCTGACGTCATTCGTTATTCCGTCGGAGATGCACCCTGTCTCCGTTATGCAACACCAGGCCCTTGGGAATGATCACTCGTTCACCGGCATTGAGGCCCTGCTTGATTTCCGCCATGGCAAAATCCTCGATCCCAGTCTCGACGATCTTCATGCGCACATGGCCATCTTCCATCACCGCCACCATGGTTTGTCCATCCCTGCTGATCAGGGCTTCGAAGGGCACCTTGAGGGTATTGGGGTTCCACGCCGTGCGGATGTCCGCATCCACCTGCTGGCCGTAGCGGAACACCGGCGCATCGTTACCCAGGCTGATGTACACCTTCACGGTATTGGCGTTGCTCTTGCCTCCCGCTTCCGCCCCCAGGCGCGTCACCGATTCCTGCCATTCCAGGCCCGGAAAGGCATCGCTGGACACCACCACTACCTGCCCCACATCGATGGCCACGCTGTCTGCCGCATCCACGCGCACCTCGATCTCGCGCTGGGATTCATCCACCAGTGTAAACAGGGTTTCCGTGGGGCCTACCCATTGACCGATCTCGGCATAACGGGCTGTCACCGTGCCACCAAAGGGGGCTTTGATTTTCTGGTTCTCAAAATCCAGGGTGGCGCTGCGTACCTCTTCCGCGGCAATCTTGGCTTTATTGCGGGCGGTACGTAACTCTACTTCGGCATCTTCAACAAAACGTCGCGCCACCGCGCCTTTGGCGTGTGCCTTGCGCAAACGGTCGAGGGTGCGCTTGGCCAGGGTAATGTCTTCACGCGCCGCCGCCAGATTGGCCTTCACCCGGTTAAGGCGGCTGAGCAAGGCCCGGTCATCGATGCGCGCCAGCAGCTGTCCCTTTTTGACGTTATCACCCTCGTTGACCAGAATCTCAACCAGACGTCCGGCCCGTGCCGCGCTCACATTCACCCGCTGTTTGCTGACGATGCGCCCCGGTACGGTGATGGACTGGAAGATTTCCCCCGACTCAACAAGCACGGTATCCACAGGAATACCCGGGTTGTAATACATATTCCACGCCGTCAGCAAGGCCACAAGCACCAGTCCCACGGTGAGGCCACGCACCAACAGGTTACGCACACCCACCAGCTCCACGAGGGATTGCAGCATATTCAGCCAACGGGAACCACTGAACAGCCCTCCACGCTCGTCGACAATCAGAGGATATTGTTCGATCTCACTGAGAATATTTTCATCCTCGGACCGAGCTGCCTTGCGCCCCTCCCGGCCGGCACGCATGTCCGGCTCGATAATGACAGGCTCTTCCTGTTCCGGGTCTGCTGACGACGGCTTATGAGCGCCTGATCCAGTAATCGTTTGTTCCGGGATCACCGGTTCACGTTGAGTTTCACGTTTTTGCGCTGTGCCGTGCTCGAGCGCATCGGCAGTGGCCTTAGGACCGCCGGATGCCGAAGTATCCGGCGCCGTGGTGTCTTCCATGGCCCGGGTGATGGATGATTCCCTCCCGGTATCGTCAGCCACGGCGGCGCCTTTCGCAGGCAGTACGGTATCGGTGCTTGCCGGGGAAGCGTCCACCGGCTTATCGATGGAGGATTTTTGTTCTGCCTTTTTTACGGGCCTGACAGGCCGTTTTGGTGTCTGGCCGGCTGGCGCCTCTGTGGAACGGTTCAATACGGGAATATCGCGATCCTGGCTTTCTCTATCTTGACTGCGGGCTTCTGCTGCAGCGGGCGCCGCTTCTTTCAACGGGCGCTGTGCCGCCCGTAGAGGAACGACCGTGGCATCACCAGAGCGGCGAGTCGGTTTGCGGGGAACGTCTGCCGGATCTACCTTGCTGACCTTGGGGGTGATTCGCTTGACGTCAAACAACAGGCGGCGGATATGTCCATCCAGCTCATCGGCATCCACCGGTTTTTTCATCACCTGGTTCGCACCGGCCTCGTACACCTTCACCAAGGCCTCTGCGTCCGTGGCACCGGTGATCACAATAATGGGCAAGACGCTGATCTTCGGATGCCCGCTCTGGCGCAGGGTGCGAATCAGGTCATCACCATCCATTCCCGTGGGAGAAACCTTGAGATCCGTGAGCAACAGGTCGTAATCTTCCTGCACCATGGCCACAAACGCGGGTTCAGCGGCCACAAAATGATCCACCTGATAACCAAAAGGTTTGAGCAGGCGTTTCACCACATAGGCCGAGGTACGGCTGTCATCCACATAACACAAACGCGCGATGGCCGGGATGTTTTCTTCCCCCGGCGCGCCGGCGTCCACCTCATCCCTGGTACCCTTTTCACTCATTGCTGCACACCCTAAAACGTCAACCCAAAAAAACACCCTGGCTCGTCTCAGCCGCCCTCAGGCGGTGATTAAGCTTCCCGAGTTAATTATCTGTTTATTATGCTAACTTGGCGATGGTTGGAACATGGACCCCCCCCTTGCGAGCCAATATTCCCAACAACGCTACTATATGTCCCACAACAGGCGCTGTAAACTCGCGCAGGCACAAAAGCCTGGCCCATATGGGCGAATAATGAACAATAATTTACATTAGATATAAACTGCAACATATTGTTTTTATTGAATGAATAAATCATCCTCCCGATTGCTCCCGGCCCTGGGGATTATGGCCCTGCTTGCCCTGGTCATTACCGCAGGCCTGATCAAACAGGCCGATCAACCACCGGCAGGGTGGGTGGAAGGATGGCGCCTGCTCCCGCCCTTCACCCATCCCAGACGCGCCCCATCGGCCACGGTGGCCAATGGTTACCTGTATGTGGTGGGTGGAGTGGATGACCACAATCGCTACGTTCTTCCCGTGGAATATGCGCCCATCCTTGCCGATGGCCAGCTTGGTCCCTGGCGCGAAACCCGCCCTCTGCGAACAGGGCGGTTCTATCTGGCCGCAGTCAGCCACCAGGGGTTTCTCTATGCCTTGGGTGGCGGTGGCGGCAAACTGGGCGATGACAATGTACCGCTGGCCTCCGTAGAGCGGGCCAAAATCAATGCCGACGGCAGCCTCCAGCCCTGGCAACACCACAGCTACCTCACCACTCCCCGCCGCGGGCTCAAGGCCACGGTGGTCAACAACCGGCTCTACGCCATTGGTGGTTATAATGGCCGGTTCCTCAAATCCACGGAATTCCTTACCCCGGATGAATCAGATGCGCCGCAATGGCAACTGTCAACGGAACTCGCCAAGGTCGACCGCTATATCCATGCCAGCGCGACTCTGGGAAACCGACTCTTTCTGCTGGGCGGCCATGTGCAAAAAGGCGGTCCCATGAGTTACGGCGATGTGGAATCCACCACTGTCATGGACAACGGCCAACTGGCGCCCTGGCGAATTGCGCCCAGTCACCTGCTCACCCCCCGCTTCATCGCCTCCGCCTTTGCCCTGGAGCATTATCTGTACATCGCCGGTGGACATGATGGCGTACGCCGGCTGGATTCGGTGGAAATGGCCCCCATCAGTGCGGATGGCCGGGTTGGTCCCTGGACATCATTAGCTGCCCTCAACCAGCAACGCAGTGCCACAGCGGTGGCCATCAACGGAAAGACGGTCTATCTTGCCGGCGGCATGGATGACCAGGGTGTCCTGCGCACGGTGGAGATGGCCCAGCTCGGCCCGCACGGCAAGCTGGGTTACGTACCTCACGTCGATAACAACACTGAGCTTGCTGGACAATGAAACTTCGGGCAACATAGCCCTGTGCTCCGGCTGAAAAAAGATTCGCTCATGGCGTTTGGCAAGAGAAGAAGCTGGCCGGCATAACTCATCACCAATCTTCATCGGTCAAAACGAGAGGGGAACAGCAATGCTTGAATTTCTGACAAACATGGTCGCTGTGGTTGGCACCATTGCCGCGGTGTGCCTGTTATACGTGGTCAAAGAGATTTACAACACCAACAAGGGCGGCTTTCGTTAAAACAAGCGTTAAAACAAGCGTTAAAACAAGCGTTAAAACAAGCGTTAAAACAAGCGTTAAAACAAGCGTTAAATCTCGCAACTGATCATGCGCTAAAGCAACGCACTAAGCAGCAGCATCGCGTTGGAACCATGTTCCCATACTGAGTAACAGAATGGGAAAACCTCACAGCCCGCGCCATCAGGTTCCGGGCTGTTTGTTTTTCTCCGGTTCCGCACTACGCATGGGCAACCAGATATTCACCGCCGCACCACCCAGCTCACTGGCAGTAATCTCCAAGGTTCCCCCATAAACCTGCACGATGTCACGAACAATGGACAAACCGATGCCGTGCCCAGCAATCTGGTTGTCCGCCCTACGCCCCCGTTGCATGACATAACGCACCATTTCCGGCGCTACCCCCACACCGTCATCCTCCACACAAAACATGATATCCCACTGATGCGACAGCGGACCGGGGCGGCTCTTTGCCGTGACGCTGACATGCTGCTCACACCATTTATAGGCATTATCCAGCAGATTGCCCACCATCTCCAAAAGATCCCCCTCGTCACCGTGAAATTCCACATCGTCATCAACGTTGACACATACCTGAACCTGCTTTTCCGCATACACCTTGTTGAGTCCACTGACGACCTTGTCCACCACTGTAACAACATTGATCGGTGCAGCCAGAGCTGTCCAGCCCGAAGTGGCGGCCCTTTGTAACTGGTAGCCGGTAATCTGATTCATGCGCTCCACCTGCTCTGCCACAATCTTTGTCAAGGACGAGGTGTCCTGTGGACTCTCCACCGCACTCTGTAATACTGCAAGCGGGGTTTTCAGGCTATGTGCCAAATCGCCCAATGTACGCCGGTATCGCTCCAGATGTTCATGCTGCTGTGACAACAGATTGTTGATATTGCCGGTCAAGCCTTGTAGCTCGGGCGGATATTTACCTTGCAGGCGCGCCTGTTTCCCCTGCTCAATAGCGGCGAGCTCATCCGCGGCTTTTTTCAAGGGCGACAAGCCCCATCGCAAGATGGCACCCTGCACCGCCAACAAAAGCAACGCAACTCCACCCAGGGTTCCCCAAAGGTTGCGGCGAAACTCAGCGGTACGCGCATTTACGCCAGATAAATCCTGGGCCACACTAAACGTGTAGGCATACTGTGGGTCTTCGGCATCACTCCATACCACTCCGTAACTGAACAAATAAAGTTCCCGGCCATCGGACAAGGTAATTTTTTTACCGGCGCGTTGCGTGCGTTGTAAGCCGGTAACAAAGGGCAACCGCATTCCACGCATGGATTCAGACTGCCAGCGCCAGCTCCCATAATTACTGCTTACCTGTGCATAAAGACCAGAGTCCGGGTTGGTAAAACGCTGATCAGGCAGACGCGCCGGCAACGTCAAGCGTCCCTCGTCATCCAATGACGCAGCGGCAATCAGTGCATAAACCGTTCCCAGTAATTGTTCTTCAAGGGATTGTTCGACACTGTCATGGTAATTCCGATCCAGAGTAACGCCGGCCAGCCCAAAAAAGCTGGAGAGGATGGCACTGGCGGCAATCAGGACACGAAGATTGAGGGATAACATGAACTGTCTTTCAGGGAGTGCCGGATTCAGACTCAGACTCTGGTGTCGCAGCGAGTACAAAACGGTAGCCACGGCCGCGTAATGTCTCGATAACATTCAGAGTATTCAGTGGATCCAGCTTGCGGCGCAGACGTCCCACGAATACTTCAATGACATTGCTGTCGCGATCAAAATCCTGTTCGTAAATATGCTCGGTAAGTTCCGCCTTGGAAACCACCTGTCCGGCACGGGCGATGAGGTATTCGAGAACCCGGTACTCGTAAGCAGTCAATTCAATGGGCTCACCCCGCATGCTGACCTTTTGCGCCAGCGAATCAAGCTCCAAGGGCCCAAAGTTTAATGTCGACTGTGTCCAACCTACCGCGCGACGCAACAAGGCCTTTATACGTGCAACCAGCTCTTCCATGTGAAAAGGCTTTACCAGATAGTCATCACCGCCAGACTCCAGCCCCTCGACCTTGTCCTGCCAGCGATCACGTGCGGTAAGAATCAGAATGGGAAAATCCTTGCCCAGGGCACGTAACTGACGGATTACTTCGATGCCCGACATTTCCGGCAGCCCCAGATCCACTACCCCTACGTCGATAGGATATTCACGACCGATAAACAAGCCTTCTCGGCCGTCGGCCGCCTCATCCACGGCAAAGCTTTCCTGACGCAGTCGCGCCGCCAGCTGTTTTCTCAGCTGGTCTTCATCTTCAACAATCAAAATACGCATTTGTGGGCTATTTTCAGTTATTCAAACGAGCATCGGCCAGCAGTTATGAGGCCTGAAAACCTGGAAGAGAAATGTAGATTATTGCACGATTCTGATCGCAGTACAGAGCTGCCGTCAACGAAAGTGCACTGAAGAAAAGGTGTGCGATGACAAGGCCGCACAGGAATGAGAACCTGAAGGGGTGATCCACTTGAGGCGAGGATCGCCCGCCTCAAGTAAATCGATGGTGGTTTTGCCACCGGAAAAAAATGCGGACCAGGCGCCCGGGGGTAGGGGCGCCATTTCCTTGTCCTATAAAAACTCGGCGTCAGTTCAGAAGGAGGTCTGAACGATTATTTACCGAGGGACAGCACGAAGGTAACCAGTTTTTCGATGTTGGCATCGGAGACGCGCGGCGAATAGGGCGGCATGGGAGCAGGTCCCCAAACACCCTTGCCACCGGCCTTCACCTTGGCGATCAAACGATCCTTGGCACCGGCGTCACCCTTGTATTTCGCACCAACGTCTTTCCATGCGGGGCCGACAATCTTTTTCTCAACGCTGTGACAGGCCAGGCAACCGCTCTTCTTGGCCAGCGCCAGGTCGGCCATGGCACTGCCCGAAGCCAGCATCATGACGCCTGCTGCAAAAATGACTTTTTTCATAGGTGAATCTCCATCGTTTAACTTGAAATGAATTTTTCAATCGATGGGTAAAAGGTACACAGGGTAAGCTGAATGCAAACTGAACGGGATCGCAGAAAAAAAGATAAGCCGCTCACTTATAGTAACTTATTGTAATTTCGCGCGTTTCTCAGCAGGCGCCGACGGGTTGTTTGCCAGGGATCGGCCCACTCCTGCCCCGCTGACAACAACGCCCGACACAATTTCAGCTCGCCGGCAATATCATCCAGGTGGACGAATTCCGGGGCCGGCCCCTCCCCTTTGGGGCAATCCATGCCGCCTTCAAATCCCTGGTTGTGATAATTGCCCAGGGGCAGGGTGATGCCCACGGTGGGCAGGCCCCAGGCGGTGGCCGCCGTGGCCTCGCAGGCGCCACCGTCCATGAGCCGGCGCTGGTGGGCCCCGGGCAGCACCTTCTCCGCCAGGCTGGAGAGCACCTGCAGGGCGCCGCTGTGAAACGGCGTGCGCCGGTCCCCCAGGCGTACCACCGGCCCCTTGCCGATGCGCGCCCCCGGCAGGGTGCGCGAGGCCTCCAGGCTGATGCACAGCAGCGGCCGTCGGGCGTCCTGCAGCCAGCCCAGTTCGAAATGTTGCACCGCCCCCACGAAACCCACCTCCTCCGCCCGGGTCAGCAGGCCGATGAAGGGTGCCGCGGAACGCCGGCGCTGCAGATCCATGGCCGTGGCGACGATGCTGAACACCCCCACCAGGTCGTCGGCGGCACGGGTGTACAGGCGCTTGCCGCTGGTCCAGCAATGGGCACGAAAGGCAAAGGCGCCGAACAGGTCTTTCGCCCGACGCCCGGGATAACGCCCGGCCATGGCCAAGCCGTGGCTGCCGTGAAACCGCACCTCGGCGGTATCCATGGCCCAGCCGGCCTTCAGCAGGCTGGGCTTGTGCAGCGTGGCCCGTATTCCGGCGCCGGTGATTTCGCCCTCGTCATCGGCCAGCCACAGGCGGGCACCGCTGAGGTGCTTGAGGGGCGAGCCGCCGTGCCATTTCACGGCCAGGCGGTTGGGCCCCAGCCATTTCACGCCGTGAAAGCCGGGGTGGTCCATATGGGCGATGAAGATGCGCACCGGCTCATGGCGCTCCCGGCCCGTCACGCGGCGATGCAGCAGGCGTTTGTAGGCGGCCTCGGAGGCTGCTCCCAGCACGAGATTGCCCGCGGGATCCTCGAAATGGGGCACGCCCGCGGCGCTCAAGTGCCGGGAGACGCATCGCGCCACGTGTTGTTCACGAAAGGGGGCCGCGGGTTGGCGCAGGATGTCCTTGAGCAGGGCGAGACGCCGGGCGGTCAGCATGGATTGCGGGAAATCAGTCGGATTGGCGCTGGTCGGTAAAGCGTTTCACCTCACCCATGTGGATCTCGCCCTCGTGGATCGCGCCTTCGGCGATGGCAATGAATGGGCTGGTGAGACTGCCACGAATCTTCGCGGTGCAGACGATTTCCATTTTTTCCGTGGCGCTGATGGCGCCCTCCACCTCGCCGGCAATGACGATGTGCCTGGCCGTGATGTCGCCGATCCAGCGCCCGCCATCACCAATCACCAGGGTGCCGTCCAGTTCGCTGCTACCCTCCACGCTGCCCAGCACGATGACGTGCCCGCTACCGCCGATGGTGCCGGTGAAGATACTGCCCGGGCCGATGCTGGTGGTGAAACCCTCCACCCCGTCGAGACTGCGGCGGCCCTTGTTGTTGGCCAGACTGATCTTGGGTTCTCTGGACATGCCGGCCTCCGTCAGGCTCAGTCGTTGAAGCGCTGGAACACCAGCGTGGCGTTGGTGCCACCAAAACCGAAACTGTTGGACATCACGGTGTTGAGATTCGCGTTGTCCATGCGTTCGCGCACGATGGGCATGCCCTCGGCCTCGGGATCCAGGGTCTCGATGTTGGCCGAGGCGGCCACGAAGTTACCTTGCATCATCAACAGGGAATAGATGGCCTCGTTGACCCCCGCCGCGCCCAGGGCATGGCCGGTGAGCGACTTTGTGGAGCTGATGGGTGGAATCTCGTTTCCGAATACCTCACGCACTGCACCCAGTTCGCGGGTGTCGCCCACCGGGGTGCTGGTGCCGTGGGCATTGATGTAATCGATATCGCCCTCCACGGTGGCCATGGCCTGCTGCATGCAGCGCACTGCGCCCTCGCCCGAGGGTTGCACCATGTCGTAGCCGTCGCAGGTGGCGCCGTAGCCCACCAGTTCGGCGTAGATCTTGGCGCCGCGGGCCTGGGCGGCCTCCAGGGATTCCAGTACCAGCAAACCACCGCCACCAGCGATGACGAAGCCGTCGCGGTCGGCGTCATAGGCACGGGAGGCCTTGTCCGGGGTCTCGTTGTACTTGGAGGACAGGGCACCCATGGCATCGAACAGCACCGACTGGGTCCAGTGCAGTTCCTCGCCGCCGCCGGCAAACACGCGATCCAGCTTGCCCATCTGGATCAGTTCCATGGCATTGCCGATGCAATGGGCACTGGTGGAACAGGCGGAGCTGATGGAATAGCTCACTCCCTTGATCTTGAAGGCGGTGCCCAGGCAGGCGGAGGT
>DRKQ01000001.1 GCA_011051685.1 Gammaproteobacteria bacterium | reverse complement strand
GAACGCATCTTCTGCAACTGCCGGTCATGCAGGGGCGACAATAACACCAAGGCGAGAACGGCGCCCAGCAGGGCCATGGCCATGTCTGACTGGGTATCCCACACATAGCCCTGGGTACCGAGAAAAGCCTCGGCGTCTTCGCCGGAGGCCAGCGCCACCCACCATTCGATCAATTCATAAAAGGCGCTGAAGGCGAGACAAAAACTTACCACAAACAGGTTCATCCAACCACGACTCTTACACACATGTTTGCGCTGCAGGATCTCGCGGGCCGCGATCGCCGGCACGAAGCCTTGGGCGAAGTGCCCGAGCTTGTCATAATTGTTGCGTGCCAGACCGAACATCTCTTTCAGTTCATTGAACAGAGGCACCTCGGCATAGGTATAGTGCCCGCCGACCATGAGAATAATGCTGTGCGCCAGGATCAGCACATAGAGCAGCGGGGTCAGGTGAAATGTCCGGTAGGTAAACGCCAGCACCAGCAAGGCAATCATGGCGGGAAACACCTCGAGCAACCAGGTGAAATAATCCCGGGGCTCAAAGGCAGACCAGACAAACACCAGGCCGAACACCATCAGCCAGATCAGCGCATTGCGTTCGAGCATCATGGTGAGCCTACATGTTCAGAAACCGCACTTGGCACTTTACTCCCGCAGGAATCCTGTGCCGCGGATTGTCCAGTTCCACTCGTACCCCGAAGGTGCCACTGGCGGGATCAGCTACCGGATCGACAATCACCACCTTGCCGCGGTAGCGTTTATCCTTCGGCCATTCGGACATTACCTCCGCTTTCATGCCGCGTCGTAGTTCACCCATGCGCGCTACCGGCACGATGACTTCCACATTGAGCGGGTCGATGCTGGCAATATTGAGGATAGGCTCATTGTTGACGTATTCCCCCGGCGACAACAGACGCTCCACCACCACACCATCCACCGGACTCTTGATCATGCGCATGTTGAGGCGTTCCTTGGCCTGTTCGAGTTCCAGTTCAGCAATGCGATTCTCCGTTTCCAGTTCGTCCATTTCGTCGATGGAGATCAATTCCTTTTTCACCAGGTCCTTGCTGCGCTGGGCCTTGCGCAGACCGAAATCTAGCTTGGCCTGGGCCAGGGCCACGGCGGATTTTTCCGCGGCGGATTTGAGAAACACAACAGCCTGTCCCTTGCTGACCCGATCACCACGCTCCACCGCCATTTCCTCGATAATGCCCGGCACCTCGCTGCTGACATTCACCCGGGCATTGGGCTCCATGATGCAGTCCAGCCACTCGTCAGCCCCAGCCAGCGCCGGCGACAACAGCAGGATACTCATTACAGCTTGCTTGAAAAGACTCAACGGTTCATTCTCCAACATTGTCTAACATAATATTGCAATTTTTTTTAAAACATCACTCACACATCCAACCGACGCAAGAATACCCGCCGCACCTGTCGAAACAATCGAAACCCCAAGGGCTCGGCATGATGTACAAAACGTACATATACCCTCTCGCCAATACGCTCAATCGGCAGTGAGGTATCGCTGACCAGCTCGAAGGGATAATAACGTGCATAGGCCCGCGGCTCATCATATGCACCGGGATCCAGGGCGATGCGTCCGCCACCCTCCACCCCCAGCGCCAGGGACGGCAGCGCATGGGAAGCGGCGGGCACCAGTTGGCTAATGTGTGCCGTCTGCTCCACCCCCGGGGATGAGGCAAAACGCAGACGAATATCCTGCACATCGTTGCGCACCCGGTCGATAGCCTCCTGCGGCACCAGACCGCGAACACTCAGGCGCGCCGGGTTCACCACGTAGGCCAGCACCTCGCCGCGCGCCCGATAGCGGCCGGGCAGGTCCAGGTTATCCGGCATGAGAAAGACTCCCGCGGCGGGGCTGCGCAGGGTCAGCGCCGCCGCCTGGCGCCGGGCCTCCTGCAGTTCATTCTGGATGCGGGCGATTTCTTCGCTGAAGATGCGCGCGGCGGTGCGGTCACGGAAACGACTGGCCTGACGCTTGGCCTCGAACTCCGCGAGCTGCGCCTGCAGGACACGGATCTGGATGTCCAGTTCCGGTGCCTGGCTGCGCACCAGCACCGTACCCGCGTCCACCGTCTCCCCAGGTTGCGCCAGCACTTCCACCACCTGGCCGCTCACCGCGGCGCGCAGCTTGGCGCTGTCGTCCAACCACACCACCCCTTCGGTGGTGGTGGCATAGGGGAAGGGGATCACCAGCAACACCAGCAGCACACACCCGGCAAACAAGCCCGCGGCAAGGGCAAAACGTCCACGGTACGCCCGCAGGGTCTGATTCGTCCACATGACCCTGAGCACCCGCAGCGCCGGCATCACCAGGGTGGACCACAGGCTCCACATGGCCAGCAGCACACCGATGAAGAAATAGGTGGAGGCCACGAACAGGGCGATGCTCAGAGTCAGAAAAACACGATAAACAAACGAGGCAACGCCATAGGCACAAAGGATAGCCAACACCCGTCGGTCTTCTTCGGCACGCTCGCCTTTTACCTGCAACAGGTATTTTTTCAGCACATGGCCGATGGCCCGGTTGGCGCGTTGCGCCATGTTGGGCAGCTCCAGATAATCCGCTAACACATAGTAGGCGTCGTAACGCAACAAGGGGTTGCCGTTGAACAACAGGCTGGAGACGCCGGCAATGAACATCACATTGAACATCAGCGCCCGCAGCGGCCCCGGTTCCGCGTACAACCACAGCCACATGGCCAGCGAGGCCAGCAGCAATTCCATCATGATCCCCACCGCACCCACCAGCATGCGCTGGCGTTTGTCGGTGAAGGCGGTGGCGGCGGTGGCGTCCACGTAGGGAAAAGGCATGAAGACCAGGAACATCACGCCCATTTCGTGCACCTCGCCACCGAAACGCTTGATGGTGTAGGCATGGGCAAATTCGTGCAACAACTTGACCAGGGGATAGATGAGGCCGATCAGCAACAGGTTTTCTAGGCTGAAGATCTGGTCGCTGACATTTTGCGCCAGGGCCTGCCAGTGCAAAGGCACCTGCAACAGGGCGCTGATGACAATGAACAACCACAGCCATAGAGCCGTTCGGCCCAACAACGGTTGCACCAGGGGCAGCGTGGCCTGCAAAAATCGGTCAGGATCAACAAGCGGAATACGAATGGCCAGGGGGGTTTTGAGGCGGTTGTGCAACTGCGTCCGCCGCCGCTGCCGGGCGCGTTTTTGCAGGTCAGCGATGTCCGGGCGTCTATGGGCCTGGATCACCTCGGCCTGATGCAACTGCGCCAGCAGGGCGATAAGCTCATCCTGATCGGAGGCGTCCGGCTGCTGGCTTATCCGCTGCCAGATATCATCCATGCTGCGCCGGCCGTCCATCAGGCCGATGACGCCGTAGGCCTGGGGCGAAAAACGGTGAAAGCGCCCGGTGACTGCGTCCTGAATCACGTACCACAGTTCGCCGCGAAACAACTGACGTTGGATGCGCACATGGCTGCGCAGCCGGGGCTTGAGTCCCGCCACCCGAGACCAGGCCTCACTCTGCCCCTGCTGCATGACCGTGGCGGTGCTCATCCGAACCAGCTCCACCATTGCAGACTCAACCAGTGACGCAGGCGCCGCGTCCACACCGTAATCAAGGGCTGCTCGCCCGTGTCGATCTTGCCCACCCCTTCCATGCCGGGACGCAGACGCGGGTCATTACGGGCCAGCCGCGCCTCTACCCGAAAGCGGTTCCAGCCTTCACCGGGCACACTAATCGGTGTTATGCGGGTAACGGTGAATGGAAACTTCACGCCGGGCAGGGCGCTGGCGATCAAGTTGCCCTGTTGTTGTTCTTGGACCAGGGCGATGTCCCGCTCATCCACCAGCAACTCAACACGATAGGCGTCCAGCGGCGCCAGCTCGAACAATACCTCACCCTCCTGCACCGAGGCGCCCAGGCGCTGACTCAGGTCGCCACTGACCACGATTCCGTCAAAGGGGGCGGTGATACGGGTACGTTGCAGGCGGCTCTCGGTGAGCGCCAGCCGTGCATCGGCCTGGGCGATCTGCGCCAGCAGGATGCGCGCCTGGGCGCGATTGCGGGAGGCCATGGCCTCTTCGTACTGGCGCTGATATTGCTCACGCTGGCTGGCCCACTTGACCCGCTCCAGGCGCAGCTCGTGATCATCCAGGCGGGCAAACTCCGCGCCCTGTCGCACCCGGTCGCCGGG